>CALARR010000085.1 GCA_937889015.1 uncultured Planctomycetales bacterium
GCACGCCGGACGTGAGCCGCATCGCCATGCAAGTCATCTGCTGGAAATCGTTGGAAGAGGCGTCGGCCTATGCCGAGGCGTGGGACGCCCTGTGCGCGGGCCAGCCCATGCGCTGCTGGGCGTGGTGCAGCACCTGGTGGCGCCACTACGGCCAGACACGATCCGATCGGCGGCTGTATGTGCTGGCGGTTCTGGATCAGCGGAATACGCTGGTGGGGTTGGCCCCCTGGTTCTGCGAACGCAAGGCAGGGCAGGGGCGAATGGTGCGATTCCTGGGGAGCGGCGAGGTCTGTTCCGATTACCTGGGGTTGCTGTGCGCGCCGGGATTTACGGAGCCGGTGGTCGACGCCCTGGCCGAATGGCTGCAGGGCTGCGGGCGAAGTGGGGGCGGGCAAGATCGCTGGGACCAGTTGGACCTGGACGCGGTGGCCGTCCACGATCAGCCGACCTTGGGCCTGATCGACGCCTTGGCGTCGGCCGGCTGCCGGGTCGTGTTGCGCGAAGGGACGCGCTGCTGGCGCCTGGCGTTGCCCGATTCCTGGGAAGGCTACGTGGCTCGCCTTTCCAAGTCGCACCGCAAGCAGGTGCGGCGTGCGGAGCGGGAGATGTTTGCCACAGGCCGCGCGGAGTTGCACACCGTACAAAACTGCGGCGAGTTGCCGCTGGCCATGGACATGCTGGTGCACCTGCACCAGCAACGGCGTACGGCATTGGGGCAGCCGGGTTGTTTTGCCTCGCCGCGGTTCCGGGCCTTTCACCGCGAGGTGGTGCGGGCCTTGCTGCCCCTGGGGCACCTGCACCTGCACTGGCTGTCCATCGACGGGGTTCCGGCGGCCGCGGAATACCATCTGGCGGGGCGGGATGTGATCTACGCGTATCAGGCAGGCATCGCGCCGGCCGCCCTGGAACACGAGCCCGGTCGGTTGATCACCCTGGCCACGCTGCGGCGCGCGATGGAACAGGGGGTCCGGCAGTTCGATTTCCTGCGCGGCGACGAGCCGTACAAGGCGCATTGGCGCGCCCAGCCGGTGCCCATGCTGCGCGTACGCGTGGCGGCCGATCGGCTGGCGGCACGCGTCCGGTTGGGGTTGTGGCGCGCGGCGCTGCAGGTCAAGCATTGGAGCGGGCGGTAAGGGGCCGCGGATGACAAGCCATCTTCCTGCCAACGTTCGCCAGGCCTATCCGTGCTGGAAGTGTGCGGCCTTGCGCGCCTACTACTACGGCAGTTTGCCCTATCGACTGATCTATAGGCGCTGGGCGGCGCGGCAGGGCCGAGTGCCGGTGGTGGTGCTGTTCTATCATCGGGTCGCCGACGACGGAGCCAACGGCTGGACCACGCACCCTGCGACTTTCGCCCGGCAGATCGAGTGGCTGCGCGCGCACTGCGATCTGGTTTCGTTGGCCGAGGCGCAGCGGCGGATTGGCGAGGGGCACCGGGGCCGGGTGTCGGTGTGCATCACTTTCGACGACGGATATTCCGAGAACTGCCAGCACGCCTTGCCGCTGTTGATCCGGGACCGCATTCCCTGCACCTATTTCGTGACGCTGAAGAACATCCTCGACGGGACGCCCTTTGCGCACGACGTGGCGTGCGGCTATCCGTTGACGCCCAACAGCCTGGAGCAGATCCGGGCCCTGGCGGCGGCCGGGATCGAGATCGGCTCACACACCTACAGCCATGTGGACCTGGGCGCGGTCCAGGACCGGCAACAATTGCGGTTGGAAGTCCTGCGTCCGCGGGATGAACTGCAGCGGTTGCTGGGCCGGCCGGTGCGCTACTTCGCGTTGCCGTTCGGGCTGCGGCGGAACATGAGCCGGGCGGTGTTCGATCTGGCACGCCAGGGAGGCTATGCCGGCGTTTGTTCGGCCTATGGAGCGTATAACCTGGTGGGCGAGGACCCGTTTCACATCCGGCGCGTGCATGCCGACGACGACCTGATCCGGCTGAAGAACTGGGTCACGCTCGACCCGCGCAAGCTGTGGTTGCAGTGGCAATCGCCGGAGATTCCGCCGGCCGAGCCCACCGCGGTCGAACCGGCGGAGGCGGCCGGCGTGAGGCGGGAGGAGTGGCCGACGATGTGCGATGGCGCTGTGCGAGGCGGATGGAATGGCTAGTTGCTCCATCAATGACGAAGACGCCCTGAGCGGCCAGCGGCGGTCCGGCGAGACGCTGGCCGACGGAGTCGTGATCCTGCTGGCCCTGATCGTGGTCCAGCGGCTGATCGGCTTTGTGCGGTCGATGCTCTATTGCCGCTGGCTGACCCCGGAACAACTGGGGCAATGGGACGTGGCGTTCGGGTTCCTGATGCTGGCCGCGCCGCTGTCGGTGCTGGCGATTTCCAGCGCCTTCGGACGATACACGGAGCACTACCGGCAGCAGGGGCACTTGCGGACCTTCATTCGCCGCACCGCGCTTCTGGTGACGCTGCTTTCGGCGGTGGCGGCGGCGGCGGTGTACGCCGGCCGGGACCTGCTGGCCGAAACGCTGTTCAACGATCCCGAGCAGGCGGGGCTGGCCGTGCCCTTGGCCTTCGCCCTGGTGACGGTGATCGTCTTCAACTACCTCACGGACCTCTTCACGGGACTGCGCAGCGCGCGGATGATCGCCGTGCTGCAGTTGGTCAACAGCGTGGCCTTTGCCGGGCTGAGCGGGTTGCTGATGTGCGGGGCGGGGGCCACGGTGGCCAACGCGGTGCGTGCTTACGCCTTGGCCTGCCTGGTGTCGCTGCTGGTGGCCATGGGGCCGCTGCGCCGCTGCTGGGGCGAGTCGCCGGCCGGCGAACAGCCGCTGGGCGTGGGCCCCTTCTGGTCGAAACTGTTGAGCTTCGCCGCCTGGGTGTGGGTCGGCTCGCTGCTTTCAAACCTGTTTGGCATCGCCGACCGCTACCTGATCCTGCACTGCAGCCTGTTCACGCCCGAAGAAGCGGCGGCCCAGGTGGGCCAGTATCACGCCTCGCGGATCGTGCCACTGCTGCTGGTCTCGGTGGCAGGACTGCTGGCCACGATTGCCACGCCCCATCTGACGCAAGACTGGGAACAGGGACGGCACGATCGGGTACAGCAGCGACTGAATCTGCTGCTGAAGCTGGTCGGGCTGGGCATGGCGGCGGGAGGCCTGTTCGTGCTGTGGGCCGCCCCGTTGCTGTTCGAAGTGGCGTTTCGCGGCAAGTTCCCCCAAGGCCAGGCGATTCTGCCCTGGACCCTGACCTACTGCATCTGGTTCAGCATGGCGCTGGTGGCGCAGAACTATCTGTGGTGCCACGAGCGCGCGCGCCTGGCGAGCCTGGCACTGGCGGCGGGGCTGGTGGTCAACGTGGGCTTGAACCTGGCGCTGATGCCCCACTTGGGCCTGTTCGGCGCGGTGCTGGCGACCACGATCGCCAACCTGGTCGTGCTGGTGCTGATCTGCGCGATGAATCGCGGGCTGGGGTTTCACATGCACCGCGGCGTGTGGCTGGTGCTGACCCTGCCGGTCGGCTACTGGCTGGGGCCCTGGCCGGCCTTGCTGAGCCTGCTGGTCCTGCTGCTGGCCGCGGTGCGCACCGACTGCCTGTTCGATTCCGAAGAGAAGCAACTGATCCAAGACAAGATCGCTGAATACTGGTTGCGCGGCCGGGAACTGTTGTCCTGGCCCGGCATCAAAGCTTGAGAACACGAGGTGACTGTGATGCGATTGATACGCCGTGCTTTGCTGGGCCCACGCCAGGCCGGACCGTTGCGCGTGATGTTCGTCATCACTACCATGCCCGTGGGCGGCGCCGAAACCTTGCTGGTGGACCTGGTGCGGCGCATGGACCGGCGGCGGTTTGCGCCGGAGGTGTGTTGCCTGAAGTATCTCGACGTGCTGGGCGAGGTGCTGGCCAAGGAAGTCCCTGTGCATACGGGCCTGATCGCGAACAAGTACGACCTGCGCGTGCTGCCGCGGCTGGCGCGGCTGATGTGGCAGCGGCGGATCGACGCGGTGGTCACGGTGGGGACGGGCGGCGACAAGATGTTCTGGGGGCGGCTGGCGGCCTGGTTGTCGGGCGTGCCGGTGATCTGTTCGGCGCTGCACTCGACCGGCCTGCCGGATCGGGTGGAGTTCCTCAATCGCTTGCTGGCCCCGCTGACCGACGCCTTCATCGCCGTGGCCGGTCCGCATGCCGAGTACCTGGCCGAGCACGAGGGCTGCCCGGCCAGCCGCGTGCGCGTGATCGCCAACGGGGTAGACGTGGATCGTTTCGCGCCCAGCAAGCCGTCGGCAGAAATGCGCCGGGAGCTGGGCCTGCAGCCCGGCCAGCCGGTGGCGACGATCGTGGCCGCGCTGCGCCCGGAAAAGAACCACGAGCTGTTGCTGGAAGCGGCGGTCGACGTGCGGCGGCAAGTGCCCGACGCGCGGATCCTGGTGGTGGGCGACGGCGCGCGGCGCGCGATGCTGGAACAACGAGCGGCCGACCTGGGGCTGGCGGAGACGGTCCGTTTTTTGGGCACGCGCCGCGACGTGCCGGAAATCCTCAGCCTGACGCGCGTCTTTGTGCTCTGTTCGCACATGGAGGCCAACCCGGTATCGATCATCGAAGCCATGGCCTGCGGCCGAGCGGTGGTCGCCACGCGCGTGGGCTCGGTGCCGGAGAATGTCGGCGACGGCGTGACCGGCTATCTGGTCGAGCCGGGCCACCGGCAACAACTGGCCGAGCGGCTGGTGGAACTGCTGACCGATCCGGCCCGAGCCGAGGCAATGGGCGTTGCCGGCCGGCATCGGGCCCTGGCCCACGGGTCGCTGCAAGGCATGGTGCGGGGCTACGAGGAGCTGATCGCCGGCCTGGAGGCGGCCAAACGCGGCCGGAATTGGCTGCCGAGCTGGCTGGCCCGACCTTGGCAGGCGGCAAACCCGTCTTAGGAGGGGGTTGTAGCGCGTGCCTCTTGGCTGCGATACCACAAAATCGGCCCAGATGCTATCTTTGTCAGGGCTTTGGGGTGTCTTCCCGACGCGGGTTGGGCACTTCGGATTCCGCTCGGCCGTCCGGATGAGTTATGGCGGCGACGGGGCGCGAGTGGGTGAGTCGACGCCTGGAAGGTGTGGCAACGGGAATGGTTTGGGTAGATCGGTTGGATGCGATGGGATCGGGCAACGGGCTGGCCGATTACGGTCTGGCGAAGCTGCGCGAAGCGAACATCACGGGCACGATCCTGGCCCTCATCGCGCGGTTTCTCAGCGGATCGAGCGTGCGCTGGCTGGACTGCCAGCCGGACGCGTGCCAGCGGGTCTATTTTGCCAACCACACCAGCCACCTGGACGCGATTGTGCTCTGGTCGGCGTTGCCGGCCGCGATCCGGGCCCTGACGCGGCCGGTCGCGGCCAAGGACTATTGGGACGCGGGGCGCGTGCGTCGTTATATGGCGAACAAGGTGTTCAACGCCCTGTTGATCGATCGCACGGAGATCAAGGTCCACCAGAGCCCCGTGGACTTGATGATCCAGGCCATCGGCGACAAGTATTCGCTGATCGTCTTTCCGGAAGGGGGGCGCAGCTCGGGCAACGAGATTGGCGAGTTCAAGAGCGGGCTGTACTACCTGTGCAAGAAGCGGCCGGATCTGGAACTGATTCCGGTACACATCGACAACATGAATCGCATCCTGCCCCGGGGCGAAGTGCTGCCGGTGCCCTTGTTGAGCTGCATCACGTTCGGCCCGCCGATGTGGTTGGAGCGCGGCGAGCCGAAGACGGACTTTCTCCGCCGGGCCCGAGAGGCCGTGCGGCGTTTGAAGGAAGTCTGAGCGGACCCGCGGCGGAGACGGTTCCGCACGGGGTTCGCCGCCGAGAGACAACTGAGGATTGAGTTTGGAGAACGGTATCGCGCCGCCATGGATCAACTGAAGACCCTAGCCCTGGTGGGAGGTGTGCTGCTGCTGTTGGCGGCGGCCACGACGGTGGTACACGTGCTGCGGCGGCGCGTGGACGGGGCCTTGAACACGGCCATCCTGGACACGCTGGCCCATCGTATGCGAGCCTGGTGGCTGTTGTGGACGGTGCTGGCGGCGGCGTTCTTCATCGGGGCCACGGCCACGGTGACCCTGTTCGGGCTGATTTCGTTTTGGGCGTTGCGCGAGTTCATCACGCTCACGCCCACGCGGCCCGGCGATCACCGGGCCCTGTTCTGGGTCTTCGTGCTCTGCACGCCGCTGCAATTCGTGCTGGTGGGCATGGGGCGCTACGATTTGTACAGCGTGCTGATCCCGGTCTACGCCTTTCTGCTGATTCCGGCCCGGATCGCGTTCTCCGGCGATTCGAAGCGGTTCCTGGAGCGGACGGCGAAAATTCAGTCCGGGCTGTTGGTGTGCGTGTACTGCTTCAGCTATGCGCCGGCCCTGCTGAACCTGCCCGGCTCGCCCGGCGAATACAGCGGCAATGCCCGGCTGCTGTTCTTCTTTGTGCTGATGGTGCAACTGAGCGACGCGTTGCAGTACGCCTGGGCCCAGATTCCCAGCAAGCACGTGATCGTGCCCATGGTCAATCCCACGCGCACGTGGGAGGGGTTGCTGGGCGGGGCGGCGAGCGTGACGCTGTTGGGCGCGATTCTCTCCTGGGCCACGCCCTTCCCGCCGCTGCTGGCGGGCGTGATGTCGCTGGTGATCGCCTTGATGGGCTTTGGCGGGGCCATGACCATGTCGGCCATCAAGCGCGACCGGGGCGTGAAGGACTACGGGACGCTGGTCGAAGGGCACGGGGGCGTGCTGGACCGCATCGACTCGATCTGCTTCGCGGCGCCGGTGTTCTATCACCTTACGCGGATGTGGGTCGAGCACCTGAACAAGACGGCGGGCTAGAGCGATTATTGGTGCGTGCAAGCACGCACCCTACTTGACTGGCTTGGCTGCGCCGAGCCCGGTAGGGTGCGTGCTCGCACGCACCAGATATGGGCCCGGCCCAGCACGGGCTATGAGGTGCTTTTCGTAACGGCCCTGCTGCACGCACCATGGTAGGGTGAGGGCATGAGCGAATACCGGCGATGGCGTGTTGAAGGTGGGACCTTCTTCTTTACGGTGGTCACCTACCGTCGCCAGCGGCTGCTCACGTCCGCTGTCTGCCGCGAGGCGTTGCGCGAAGCATTTCGCGCGGTGCGTCGCTCGCGGCCGTTCTCGGTGGTGGCTATCGTGCTGTTACCGGATCATCTGCATACCGTCTGGGAATTGCCACGAGGCGACGCCGATTACGCGACGCGCTGGAGGCAGATCAAGACCCTCGTGACGCGCGCCTTGGATGGACGAATCGGCCAGACCGCCATTTCGGTGAGTCGCCAACGTCGTGCGGAGCAGGGGATCTGGCAGCGGCGCTTCTACGAGCACCTGTGCCGCGACGAAGCGGACGTGAAACGCCTGGTTGACTACATCCACGTGAATCCAGTGAAGCATCGGCTCAGCGCTCGGGTGCGCGATTGGCCTTGGTCGTCATTCCATCGTTACGTCCGACTTGGAGAGTACGCCATCGACTGGGGCAATAGCGACCTGTGGTATGGCGACGAGTTCAGCCGACTCGAATGAGCGATGCGTGAGGACGCATCGTACGCGTCTTGAATGATTGGTGCGTGCAAGCACGCACCCTACGGGCTGGGCTAGGCCTGAACACCCCAAGAAATCGGGGATCACGAAAGGCCGAAAGCACGAAAGAAGAAGGATGTTGGGGCTGCGCGCTGGGCTACGGCCCGACGGGTTGCGGATGCGTGACCTGGGTCTGGACGGGCTGGGCCGGCGGTTCGACTGGGGCCGCGGCGGCCTGGTGCGTGCCGGCGGCCACCCAGCCGGTCGGCGGCACCGGGTCGGGCAGCGAGCCCAAGGGATCGGCCTTGGGCATGCGGAGGATCAGGTTCGGCTCCGGCCGCGGTCGAGGGCTGGGCACGGCGGCCAGGGTCGTGGGGCTGGGTGCCAGCGGCGGCGAACCTTGGCCGACCCAGGCCACCCAGGTGTTTTGCAAGGCGCCCAGGTCGTTGACGCCGTAGTGCCGCTGCAGCGCCTGGCTCCAGCGGTTGTCCTTCATGCCGTCGGCCACGAAGAGCAGGAACTTGGGCTTGCCGCCGCGCTGGATGAGATACTCGGTGAGCGAGTACCCCTGGGCGTACAAGGGCATCACGTCCTTGGGATACTCCTTCATGGCCACCATGCGGTTGAAGGCGATGCCCCGGCCGGTCTGCAGGAACTGCACGAGCATCCGGCTGTGCTTTTCACGTTCGGAGATGTGTTCGGCGCAGGTGGCCGCGCCTTCGTCGGCCCAGCGCGGCACGGCCTGGCGGAAGTAGCTGGCCAGGACCATGTGGGTGATTTCGTGGGGCAGGACCGAATCCAGGAGGCGTTGCGCGCTGCCTTGGATGGTCATGCGCCAACCATAGACCTCGCCCCGGTCGAAGAGGAAGGTCGTGGCTCCGCCGGCGCCCAGGTTCGGCCCGGCCTGGACCGTACACACGCAGGGCGAAGCCCAGTTGGGCATCGGCGCGCCGAGCCAGGCGATGGCGATCTCGCGGCGGCACTTTTCGGCCGTCTGGGCCAACTGCTGGCAGAGCCGCGCGTCGGCCGTTTCGATCACGAAGTTCGGGGTGACGGTGCGCGCCCCCATGCTGACGGCCAAGAGCAGGGCCAGGCACGCCACGCGCGAAATACGAACGAGCATCCTTGCTCCTTCATCGATGCCACGGCGACCGATGGTTGGCCCCGCGTCTACGGGGCGACGAATTGAGACCAGGGACGGCAAAGGCATCGAGCAGAGATCTTCCTTGGGGAGCGCCACGAGTGCCGCCAATGTACCCCGGGGCTACAATTCGGCAAATGCCGATTTCGGCCCCCCGCCTCCCCCCAGCCCCTCGCGCATGAGCCTCCGCACGGGCCAGAAGCGGGAGGGGGACGTGACGGCGGCGTGGCGCACGCGCGAGGCGGCTGCGGCCTGCTAGCAGTGCTGCGCGCCGTGGTCGCGGTGGGCGGCATTTCTCGCAATTAGTTCTGCGACAATGGCCGCGTTGGCCGGCGGAAAGGCGTAGTTTTCCAGCTCGGAAATGGCGACCCAAACGAAGGGCGCGCGCGGCGGGACCACTGGATCGCCGGGCACCGCCTCGAAGAAATGCAACCGCACCAGGGCGTGGGAGTAGTGGTGTTCGATCGGGCCCCAGGCGCGGACCACGCGCACGTCGAGGCCCGTCTCTTCCCGGCATTCCCGTTCGGCCGCGGCCTGGGGCGCTTCGCCGGGCAAGATTTTTCCGCCGGGAAATTCCCACAATCCGGCCAACGGCTTGCCGTCCGGGCGCGGACCGATCAGGACGCGTGGGCCATCGCGCACGACGGCCACGGCGATGAGGACCGGTTCTTGGGACATGGCAGATGCGGCCGCGTCGGGGTGCTACGGGGCCAGGCGGTTGGGTTGGGACCAGGTGATGCGCGCCATCTGCAGATTGCCGTGCCAGGTGGCCAGATCAAAGGCCCCCACGGTCACCCAGGATTGCTGGGCATTGACCGGCATGGTGTGGAAATTGCCCAGGTGGGGCACGGTCTTGGGTTGGTTGGGGTCGCCCTGCATGGGCATGGCGATCCGCTCGCTGGCACGGATCAGTCGCAGGCGTGTGCGATCCACCAAGGCCATGTATAGCGGCGCGCGCCAACGCATGACCTTGGCGTTCTGCTCCGCCTTGCGCGTGTAGACCAGGTACAGTCCGTCGCTGTGCGGCAGCCAGCGCTGCTGCGTGGTCGACATGACCAGCGGTTCGCCGTCGTCCCAGCACCAGGGCGTGATCGGTTCCCAGTGCAGGCCGTCCTGGCTGGTGGTCGCGTAGCCGCGTTCATCCTCGGCGCGGATGGTCATGTAGTAGCGGCCGTCGAGTCGAGCCAGCGAAGGCTCCAACAGCCCGCGTTGGACCGGCAGACGCAGTTCGTTGCCCACCTCCTGGATGCGGACTTCGGACCCGTCGAAGGTCGCGCGCACGCTGGTCACGCCGCGGTCGGCGCGTTCCAGGGGGCCGAAGGTCAAGGGGATGAGGAGCTGGCCATTGTCGAGCGTGATGCGCTGCGCGCAGCCGCAAGAGTACATGGCGGTGGTGCGCGAATCGTCCCACTTCAGCCGCCTGGCCTCGGACCAGCGACCTTGGGGGTCGCGCACGGCGTAGACGGGCCAGCGCGGCGGTTGCGGCTTGTAGAAGCCCTTGGGCTTGTAGAAGACGTTGTGGCCCATGGCCAACACGCTACGCGTGGGGGCGTGATATTCGGGCACGACGTCGCACACGCCTTCCTCGATCTCGTCGGAGATTCTGCGCCGGCCGAGAGCGGGGATGGGCTGCGGCTCGCTCCAGGTCTTTCCCAGGTCGGCCGACTCGATCCATTGCACCGGGCCAAAGAAGTCCGACCCGTGGATCGTCTGCAAGGTAATCAGGGCTTTAGAGCCGGTCCCATAACCTGTCGGCAACTCAGTTCTGCCGGGCCGCGCGACGCGGCTGGGGGAGTTCTGGGATAGGTCCTTAGCGCCAGCGGGCCCGGGCACCATGCAGCCCCGGGCACTGAACCAACTGTGCGGATCTTGCTCGCGGCGGCGGATGATGACCTGCTCGATGCTTTGCACCAGGTCGGGCGCGGCGGCCTCCGCCGCGCACGCGGTACGCTGCGGCGAGGACAGGGCCAACGACGTGCCGGTCAGGGCACAGGTGCGAAGGAATTGGCGGCGGTGCATGGCGGCTCCTGTTCGGATCGGGTGCGGCAGGGCATGTGCGCCCAATCATAGAGCCGGCTGCGGCGATTGTCGACAGTCGGCCTGCCGAGCCGCCCGAGCGGGCAGGGGTGGTCCTGGGACAGGTTCCACTTCTGGCTGGCCGGCCAGTTCGATTTTTCCCCTTTTCCTTTGCCGCTAGGCAGGGGATCATCGAGTCTATGGGGATTCGGAAGAGGGCGTAGCAAGGATTTCTCCTGAGACGCGCTATGGACCGTTCGACGCGTGGGCTATGGCTGATCCTGTTGCTGGCGATCGTGTTGCGCTTGGGACTGGCCGGCTGGTGGCAGTGGCGGCACGGCGAGACGTTCGTCTTTGGCGACAGCCAGAGTTATTGGACGCTGGGACAGTCCCTGGCCGCAGGGGAGCCCTACCGGTTCGGCGCGTCGGCCATTTTCCGCACGCCCGGCTATCCGGCCCTGCTGGCGCCGATCTTCTGGCTGGCCGGTCCGACGGCTTCGGTCTTCTGGGGGCGCGCGGAGAATGCGTTGTGGGGCACGGTGGCGGTGGCGGCCGTGGCCTGGTTGGGGCGGCGGTTGGGAGGTCCGAAGGTCGGCCTGTGGGCAGCGGCGGCCGCAGCCCTGTATCCGGAGGCGATCGCCTCCAGTGTCCTGGTCCTCAGCGACACCCCCTTTGCCGCCTTGATGGTGGTCCAGTTGGCCCTGTGGGTCGTGGCCTGGCAGACGCCGCAGAAGTGGCCGGCGTGCGGTTGGGCCCTGCTGGCGGGCGCGGTGGCCGGGGCGGCCAGCCTGGTGCGTCCGAGTTGGCTGCTGTTTACGCCGTTTGCCCTGTTTGTCTCTCTTGCTTTCGAGGCGGAGCGCCGTCGCCAGGCAGCGTTGGGCACGCTGTTGCTGGTCGGACTGCTGGTCGTGATGCTGCCCTGGTGGATTCGCAATGCGGCGATCACTGGCCACTTTGTGCCCACATCGCTGCAGGTGGGGGCCAGTCTGTATGACGGGCTGAACCCACAGGCAACCGGGGCCAGCCAGATGCGCTTGGTGGATGAGTATGTGCAATCGTTGCGCGAGACAGGTCCGTCGTCGGTGCCAGCAGTGCCGGCAGAAGGGGAATACGAACTGGATCAGCGGCTGCGGCGCGCGGCTGTGGATTGGGCCGCGGGGCATCCTGGGCAGGTTCTCCAACTTGCCGTAGTGAAACTAGGTAGGATGTGGAATCTCTGGCCGAATGAGCCTGCCTTTGCCGCCTGGCCGGTGCGAGTTGCCGTCGTTTTCACCTTTGCCCCTATTGCCCTTTTGGGGATAATGGCGCTTGCCAGAACGACGGCGCGCGGTTGGCCGTATCGCTTGTGTTGGCTGCCGGCGTTGTATCTGAGCGGGATCCACATGCTGTTCGTCGGTTCGCTTCGTTACCGCATGCCGGCCATGTTGCCCTGGATGGTGCTGGCGGCGTGGTGGTTGCTGTACAGGAAAACGGCAACGGCGGTCGGACTGCAAACCAAGGAGGGTACCATCTTATCTTCGGGCGGCTGATCAACTTCTGCTGGTTTCTGTTCAAGTGGGGCGTGGCCCTGGCGATTGGGATCGCCGGGGTGGTGGCGTTCCACATGTACCGGCAGGTGAACGAGACAATCCGCTGCCAGGTGCAGAGTCGCCTGGCGGCGCACTATGTGGGCCTGAACGTGACCCTGCGTTCCGCCGAGTTGGTGGAAGGCGAAGGGATTCAGATTCGCGGATTGTCGATCGTTGAGCCGGGTGCGCAAGGACCGCGCGCCGAGTTGCTCTATCTGGATGAGATGTTGCTGCGCTGCAACACGGACCTGGAACAATTGCTGACCGGCACGCCCGAGGTCAGCGAGGTCGTCATTCGCCGCCCGGTGTTGTGGACCACACGGCGTTCCGACGGCCATTGGAGCGCGCAGCGCCTGATGCCCTGGCCCAAGTTCGGCATCCGGCCGCCGGTGGTTCGCGTCGAGGGGGGGCGGATCGAGTTGTTCGATCCGCTGCGGTTGCCGGCCGCGACCTACACATTGCGCGACGTAAACCTGACGTTGGAGCCGGGCGATGCGGCGCACACCGCTGCGGTCGGCGATCAACGAAGATTGCAGGGCACGCTGAGCGGCGACTATTTCCGACAGATTGTCGTCCAGGGCTGGCTGAATCCGGACCAGGCAACGTGGTCGGTGAACGGATCGCTGGCGGATCTGGAGATAGGTCCCGAACTGCGCGACTTGCTGCCGGAGCCGTGGATGGCGCGCTTGGGCCTGTTGAGCGGTTGCCGGGGCAAGATGGAGATGCAGTTCCAGGTGAGTTACGATCCGAGCCAGGCGAGCAAGTACAGCTATCGCGTGGACGGCCGGATGACGCAGGGCCGCATCGAGGATCCGCGTCTGCCGCAAACGCTGACCGACGTGAACGGCAAGCTGCACTTCAGTCCCGAGGGATACTGGCTGGAGGATTTTTCCGCGCGCGGCGGTCCGTCCACGTTGCGGATGACGTGCCGCGGGGCGGGCTACGAGGCCACCAGTCCGATCGAAGCCGAGGTGGCCGTGCGGCGGCTGGAATTGGGGCCCAACCTGTTGCCTTTGCTGCCCGCGGAGGTGCAGGAGTTCTGGACTCGGTATCTGCCGGTCGGGCAGGTGGACGCCAGCTTCCGGCTGCGCTACGACGGCAGCCAGTGGTGGCCGGAGGGCAAGGTTCAGTGTCAGAACGTCTCGTTCACTTCGCACAAGTTTCCCTATCGGGTGGAGAACGTGCGCGGCACGTTGGACCTCAGCGGTCAGGCGTTGACGATCAGCCTCACGGCGCAGAATCGGAAGCAATGGCTGGGGATTACCGGTCAGCTCCAGAATCTGTTTGCAGGGCCGGTGGGGGCGGTTGATATCCGCGCGGATCAGGTCCCGCTGGACGAGAAGCTGCTGGCCGCACTGCCCGGCACGAGCCAGGAGGTGGTGCGCTCGCTACACCCCAGTGGCACGCTGCGCGTGCAGTCGCGATTGTGGCGCGAGCGGCCCGACGAGCCCATGCACCAGCAGTTGCGCGTCGACGTGATGGAAGGGGCGATCCGGTTCGAGAAGTTCCCCTACCCCTTGAATCATATCCGGGGCCTGCTCAGCATGCAGGACGGGCATTGGACTTTCAGCGAGTTGGTGGGCAACAACGACACGGGTCGCGTGACCTGCGAGGGGTTTCTGCGTCCTTCGCCGGCGGGCATGCAGTTGTATCTGAGCCTGATGGCCCACGACGTGCCGTTGGAAGAGGAGCTGCGCGACGCCTTGCGCCCCAACATGCAGCGGTTGTGGAATGACTTGCGTCCGCGCGGGGGCGCCGACATCGCGGTGGAGATCAACTGGACGGCCAACCAGCCGCTGGACGTGGGCGTGCGCGCCTGGCCGCAGCCGGAAAACGCTTCCATCGAGCTGTCGCAATTCCCCTATCGCCTGGAGAAGCTCCGCGGCATGCTGGAGTATCGCGCCGGGCAGGTGACGCTGCAGCAACTGCGCGCCGAGCACGGTGCGGTTCGGCTTTCGGCCGGCGGGCAGTGCCAGTTCCTCGACGATGGAAGCTGGGAACTGGTACTGGACGGTCTGGCGGTGGACCGGCTGCACCCGGACCGCGACTTGATCCAGGCCCTGCCGGCTCGGCTCCGCCGGGCGGTGGTCGATCTGAACCCGACCGCCCCGGTGAATCTGCGCGGCCTGATCGGCTTCCGCAGCGACGGCAGACCGGCCGATCCGATCCAAGCCCACTGGAACGTGCGGATCGATTTCCAGCGGCAATCGCTGGACTGCGGCGTGAAGCTGGAGAACCTGCAGGGCGAACTGCAACTGGTGGGCCGTTTCGACGGCCAGAGCATGTCTTCACGCGGCGAGTTGGCCATCGATTCCTTGACCTATCGGGACGTGCAGTTCACGCAGATCCGCGGCCCGATGTGGATCGACGATCAACAGGTGCTGCTGGGGACGTGGGTCGATCGGGCGCGCGTGGGAGACGCGGCGGGCGGCGAGGCGGCGCCGCGTCCGCGTCCGCTCACGGCCACCTTGTTCGGCGGCAACGTGTATGGGGACGGCTGGGTGCAGTTGGGGGCCGCGCCGCGTTTCGGCCTGCACGCCACGCTGTCCGAGGCCGACCTGTCGCGTTGCGCCAAGGAACTCATCGCCGGCCGGCAGAACCTGCAAGGGAAGATCCTGGCTACGGTCGACCTGCGCGGCGCCGGAAAGACCGTGCATACGCTGGGCGGGCATGGCTCGATCCGTTTGCGCGACGCCGACATCTACGAGTTGCCGCTGATGGTTTCGCTGTTGAAGCTGCTGAGCGTGCGCGCGCCCGACAGCAAGGCCTTCAGCAACAGCGACATCGACTTCCGCTTGTCGGGCAACCATATCTACTTCGATCGCATGGACTTCCACGGCGACGCGATCAGTTTGCTGGGCAAGGGGGAAATGAACTTCAACAGCGAATTGCAGTTGATCTTCCACGCCATCGTGGGGCGCGGCGACCTGGGCATGCCGGTGATGCGCGAGTTGCTGGGCAACGTGGTGGTGGTGCATGTGGACGGCACGGTCCAGGACCCGCAGATGCGGACCGAGGCTTTTCCGGGCGTGAACCGGGCCTTGGAACAACTGGCGCGGCCCGATCCGCCAAAACTCTTTCCATGGTTCGGGAGGTGAACGGCCCGGTCGCGATTGCGGAAGGCCTGATGAATTTCCGGGCAACGCGGGGGAAAGCCGGTTTTCGGCCTCCCCCTGCACGGCCCGCTGCCATAATGCATACTGGCACGTATCTCAGGAGGTACGCCGATGAGCGTTGGTCCCCTGGGTGGATTGGCCGCCAGCGCGGCCGGGAGTCCGTTGGCGCAGACCAAGGGCTCCGAGGTGGAACGGGCGCAGCAGGATGCGGGCGCCCAAGAGCGGCAGATTCAGAGCGAGGTCAAGGCCGAATCGGCCGCCGGCATCGGCGAGACCGACGGCGAGGACCACGAGACGGCGGAGCGGGACGCCGACGGGCGCCGTCCCTGGGAACGAATGCCGCACCGCGCGAAGGACGAGGCGACCGCCAAGGCGGAGCCGCCGCGCAGCAAAGACCTCACCGGCGAAAGCGGCACGCAACTGGATCTGAGCGGCTGAAGAATTCGCTCGCAGGACACGGTGCGCGCGCAGTCTACTTGGCCGCGACGTTGAAGCAGTACAGCGTCGTGTCGTAGCGCAGGTACAGCCGGCCGCCGATCACCACCGGATGGGCCCAACTGGGCCCCTTGCCCTCGACCTTCACGCTGCCCAGCATCTGCAGGCCGTCAGGCGCGCAGTTGGCCAAGGCCCCCTGGCCATTCTTCTCGCTGAACAGGTAGAGCTTGCCGTCGGCAAAGCAGAGCGAGCCCTTGCCGACCCCTTTTTCGTTCCATTTCACCTTGCCCGTGGCCAGTTCCAGGCACGACCAGCCGTTGGAATGATTGCCGTAGATGTGCCCCTCGTGGATCACGTAGCCGCCGTGGTGGCAGACCATGTCCTTGGTGGTCCAGGCTTCCTCGGCCGTGATGCGCGTGCCTTGGCCTTGCAACTTCAGGCAGATGCCCCCCTTGCCGTAGCCATTGGCCCAAAACACGTAGCCGTCGGCAAAAGCGGGCGTGGGGCAGTTGGCCGTGTTGTCGGCCGACCAGGGATTGGACCAGAGCAGCTTGCCATTGGCCGCGTCGACGCACACCAGCCCGGCGCGCGTGCCGGTGATGATGATCCGCTTTCCGCCGAAGTCGACGGCGATGCACGAGCCATACTCGGGCCCGGCCGAGAAGCCCGAACTGGTCCACTGCGTCTTGCCCGTCTTCTTGTTCAGGGCCGCGATGCATTGTGCGCCGCCAGGCTTGAAGATCGCCAGGTTGCGATCCACGAGCACCGATTCGGCATAGCCCCAACCGCCGGGCTTGCCGCCGAACTCGTTGGCCGAGCGGGACCAGAATCGTTTGCCGCTGCGCGCGTCGAGGCACACGAGCGTGCCCTGCCCGGAAAGCAGGTAGACACGCCCCTCGTCGATGGTCGGCGTGGCGCGCGAACCGGGAGAGCGGCTGGTCCAGGCGGCGTCGATGGGGACTTGCCAACGCCGCTTGCCGGCCAGGTCGAAGGCCGAGAGCATGAGCTTCTCGGCGGCGTCGCCGGTGGTGTAGACCAGGCCTCCGCTGACCGCCACGCTGGAATAGCCGCTGCCCAGGTCGCCGGCCTTCCACAGCAGGCGTGGGCCATCTTCGGGCCACTGCGGCAAGAGGCCCGTGTCGGGCGATTTGGCGTTGTGCTCCGGGCCCAGCCAGCCGGGCCACTCGCTGGGCGCGGCGGCGAGGCCGGGCGCCAGATTGAGAGGTGCCGAGACGATCGCCAGCAGCAGGCCGAGTGACGTAGCGCGCATGAGATGGTCCTCGAAGGGCGGAGGGATTCTCCTCGGTCGGAGCGCGAAACCGCCGATCATTGTAGACCGGCGGCAGAGGGCAAGGCAAATTCCGGCCACCGCCGATCCCAGCTTTCCGGCGTGCCCGCTTGCATCCTGCCGTTGGTTCGGCCATGCTGGATGCCGTTGGCCGCCCGGCTGCGGCGGCCTAATCCAGGGGGGGATCGCACAGGGCAGTCTATGAACCGAGAAACGATGACGTCTCGAGAGCGGCTTCTGGCGGCCCTGGAGCATCGCCAGCCAGACCGCGTGCCGATCGATCTGGGCGGCAACCAGACGGGGATCCACAAGTTCGCCTACCAGGCCTTGCTGCAGCACCTGGGGATCGACGAGCCGGTGGAGATCATGGACGCCGTGCAACAACTGGCTCGGCCGTGCGAGGCCCTGCTGGAGCGATTCCACGTCGATACGCGCTACATTGCGGCGGGCGCAGCGGGCGATTGGAAGGGGGGCATTGTCCAGCGGCAGCGCAACGGCCGGCTGTGGCACGACCTGACCGACGAGTTTGGCGTGACCTGGTCCATGCCCGACGATCGCCCCTACTACATGGACATCACGCACCATCCGCTGGCCCGGGCCACGGTGGACGAGATTCGCGCCTGGCCCTTTCCCAAGGGGGACGACGCGGGGCGGTTCGCCTGTCTGCGCGAGCGCGCGATGGAATTGCGGCGGCACACGCCCTATGCCGTGGTGAGCGGCATTTCGGGCGTGGTGTACGAGACGTGCTGGTACCTGCGCGGACTGGAGCAGTGGTTCACCGACATGCTCACCCAGCCGCAGATCTGCGAGGCCTTGCTGGACCGCACGTTGCGTTTCTGGATGGACTGGTTCCGCGTGTTCCTGGACGAGGTGGGCGACCTGGTCGACGTGATCATGATCGGCGACGACCTGGCCGGCCAGCACGGGCCGCTGTTCCAGCCCAGCTTCTATCGCCGCGTGGTCAAGCCGCGGCAGAAGACTCTGGTGCAGTACATTCGCAGCCGCACGGCGGCCAAGATCTGGTATCACACCTGCGGGGCCTGCGTGGAGTACATCCCCGACCTGTTGGACAACGGCATCCACGTGCTGAATCCGGTGCAGATCAGCGCGGCGCGCATGGCGCCGGCCGACCTGAAGGCCCGTTTCGGCGAACAACTGGTGTTCTGGGGCGGAGCGATCGACGCGCAGCACGTGCTGCCCACGGCCCCGCCCGAGCAGATTCGCGCGGAGGTTCGTCAGAACCTGGAGGCCTTCAAGCCGGGCGGGGGCTACGTGTTCAACAACGTACACAACATCCAGGCGGGCGTGCCGGCGGAGAACATCGTGGCCCTGTACGAGGCCGCGTACGAGTTCGGCTGGTATTGAGTTACGGTTGCGGAAAGCCGCTCTGAAATCGGTCATTCTCAGCGTGGCGAAGAATCCGCACGGTGCAAAACCCTTCGCGGCGCTCAGGATGACTTGGGACCTTCGGCAACCGCTGCCCGTGAGGCCGCAGGCTGGCTACTGGGCCCGATAGGCGCGGATCGCCGCTTCGGCCAGGACGCGCGTGGCGTTGACCACGGGCACGCCGGAGCGCTGGGGGTTGAAGGCCAAGGGGATTTCCGTGCAGCCCAGCACGATGACCTGGGCCCCGCGATCTTCGAGGCTCTTGCCGGCCTTGAACAGCAGATCCTCGCAGACCTTCTTTTCCATGCCGGACTTGATGCCGTAGACGGCCTTCATGACGCAGTCTTGCTGCAAGCTGTCGTTGGGCGCGAGGACCGTCAAGCCGCGCGCGCGGAGTTCCTTTTCGTACAGGCCGGTGTTGATGGTGCCGTTGGTGGCCAGCAGGCCCACGGTCTTGCACTGCGGATGGCGCGCGACCACGGCGTCGGCGGCCTCGCGGATCAAGTGCAGGACGGGGATCTTCACGGCGCGTTGGATGTCGTCGTAGAAGTAGTGGACCGTGTTGCAGGGGATGACGATGAACGAGGCCCCGGCGCGTTCCAGGCGGCCCACGCCTTCCTCCAGATAGGGCACGATCGAACGATCGCCGCTCTGGATGCAGGCGGTGCGGTCGGGCACCTGCGGCAGGCTGTAGATCAGGGTGGGGATATGCTGCTGGTCCTTGGTGGCGGGCGTGAGACGCACGATTTCGTAGTACAGGTTGGCGGTGGCCTCGGGGCCCATGCCGCCGAAGATCCCCAGAATGCGCTGTGGGGCGACGGTCGGCTCGGCGGCCCACGTCGGCGCTGTGGACAGAAGGACAAGGACGGACCAGGCGGCAAAGGACACAAGGCGGCGACCAGTCATGGCAATCTCCCGTGGGTAGTAAGAACCTGTTCCATGATAGTGGCTGTGGCGAGACGATTGAAGTAGGCGTGCGTTGCTGCTGCCGGTTTTTGACGCCGGACGTGCAGCGGTTCCCTGTTTGCGGAGTCAAACGGGCGAAAAGACACTACAAATTGGCGGCGTGCGCGCTAGAATGGCCGCGGTTGAGACGATCCACGTTGGCTCTTATTGCGGTCCGCATTGCCAAGGATCGTTCCGCGGCCGCGGGAGCCCCGGATTCCGGCCGTATCGGCTGGAATCCGGACGGAATTGCGATCATTGACTGCGCCGGCATCAATAAGGGACGGGGGCATGAGCACGTCGCGGATTTGCGGGCTGGGGTTGGGGTTCGTGTTCCTGGTTTGGGCCGGGCCTGTTGCGGCGGTCGACGAGACGGCGCCGGCCGCGGTGCGGATTCCCGCGGCCCTTGAGCCCGGCGTGCTGGCCGCATCGCAGCAGTCCGGCGGACGGATTGCTTCGCACCAGCCGGATGGGCTGATCGCTTCGCCCGAGCCCGGCTGGCCGCAGTGGCGCGGCCCACGGCGCGATGGGATCTCGGCGGAGACCGGGCTGCAGCCGGCCTGGCCGGAGGAAGGCCCGAAGCTACTTTGGAAGCGGGAGGGCCTGGGCCAGGGCTGGTCGTCGCCGATCGTTGTGGGCCAGTCGATCTACGTGACGGGCGATGTGGATCAGCAGTTGTGGTTGTTTGCCCTGGACTTGCAGGGGCGGCTTCGCTGGAAGACGGCGCACGGCAAGGCTTGGGAAAAATCGTTTCCCGGTTCGCGTGCCACGTGCTGTTATTCTGCAGGCCGGTTGTACCTGCTGAACGCCCACGGTCAATTGGGATCGTTCGACGCGGCGACCGGACTCAAGTTGTGGGAAGTCGATATCCTCCAGCGCTTCGAGGGCGACAACATCACCTGGGGCATCAGCGAATGTGTGTTGGTCGACGGCGCACGCGTGATCGTCACGCCCGGCGGACGCCAGGCGCTCGTCGCCGCGTTGGACAAGCAGACGGGCGAAACCGTGTGGGCCACGCCGCCGCTGGCGGAAGGACGGGCCACCTATTCCGGTCCGATTTTGTTCTGGTACGCCGGCCGGCGCGTGCTGGCCAACTGCTCGTCGGATTTCGGCTTCGGCGTGGACGCCGACAGCGGCCGGTTGCTGTGGAAGATCCCGCTCAAGAACCAGTACGGGGTCAATGTCTCGACGCCCATCTATGGAGCCGGGCGCGTGTTCTATGTCACGGCCTATTTCAGCGGCGGATGTTTCCAATTGCACGCCGAGGGGGATGGGATTCGGGCCGAACCGGCCTGGACCACCCACCTGGACACGGTCACCGGCGGCGGCGTGCTGCTGGACAATCGGCTCTATGCCGGCGGCTATCGCAAGCCCAACAAGCACTGGTTCTGCGTGGATTGGACCAGCGGCGCCGTGCAGCACGAGCTGAAGGAATTGACCACGGCCGCCGCCCTCTATGCGGAAGGGCGGTTGTACTGCCTGGCCGAAGATGGGCGCGCTGCGCTGCTGGAACCGACGCCCACGGAACTGAAGATCCGGGGCGAATTCCGCCTCGTGCCCAAGGCACGCGACGCGTGGGCCCACCCGGTGCTGCTGAACGGAAGACTGTACCTGCGCTACCACGACACGCTTTGGTGTTACGCGGTTGTGAACCGGTAGAGCGTCAAGCACGAGTGTTGCCCATTCCGCGGACCATGCCCACGACAAGCGTGGGCATGCCACCCAAAGCGACACGCTACGCGGTCGCGAAGCCATAGAGCAAGCGCGGCGGCTATTCGACGTCGGCCTGGTGACCTTCGGGGTGGTCTTCGGATAGCTTGTTCAGATGGCTCCAGAGCTGCGAAATCCGCGTTTGACGGCGAAGGGCGTTGGGGGCGGCCAGGGCCGACCAGCGATCCACGAGCTTCTGCAACTGGCGGTCGAGCTTGCGGCTGAACCGCTTGTAGTGCAGCTTCTGAATCTTGATCGGCTCGTCCCAGTGTTGGCGTCCGAGCTTCACGGAGGAGTTGGTCTTCCGTCTGTCGCCGTCCATCGCAGTTGCCCTAAGGCCAGAAATGCTGGCCACATCGTCGGCCGTTTGTCGGCCAGATTGAGAATGAGCCGGGGAAGCTGTCTTTGGGCTAAGGGGCCAGCTCTCACCCCCTCAGCTATTACGTTAGACGAATGGAATCGGTTTTGGTTCGCATTATTGACATAGATTTTGGGAATAATTCCAGCCTGGCCTGCGCCAGCCACAAACACCAGGACAGCCGGCTTTGGCAGGTGTCAGACCCGGAGACTGGATAATGCCAATTTCGTGCCAGTCTGGAGCCAAAAAAGATGCGCGCAGACAAAAAGAAGAGCCCAGGGGTGGTGACCCCTGGGCTATTGGGGAGTCTATCGAGGCCGCCGGTCAAGCCGGCAGCCACGCGATGGAACTAGGGTCTGGCTGAGGGTTTCCGATCTGCGCCTGGCTTCTGTCTTTCGGAGGGAGGGCCGCCTTCGGGTTTGGAATCGCGGCCATCGCGCGGTCGTTGCGAGAACTTGGCCTCAAAGGCCCGTTTCAACTCCTCGGGCGCCAGTTGCCCATCTTTGTTGCGATCGATGTCGGCAAAATGGGCTTTCAGCCTGGGGGGCGCTTCATCGCGGCTGATCTGATGGTCTTTGTTGGCATCCAGCTTCTGGAAAACCTCTTTCCCGCGTCCCTGCATGGAGGGGGCCGGTCCGGGGTGACGCGGTTGATGCCGACCCATCGCTGGACCAGCCATCGGATGTCCCGAGCGACCCTTCATGGCTGAGGCATGGTGATGGAGCCGGGCCATACCGGCAGCAAACTCTTCGCGACTCAGTTTGCCGTCACGGTCGCGGTCCAGGTGTTGGAAGACCTGCTGCGCGCTGAAGGGTTTTCGGGTCGCAGCATAGGGGCTGCGCGCGTGATGGTACTTCTGGGGACCGCGCTGCCAGGCGTGACGGTCGGCGTGGGGACCTTGGGCGAAGCCTTTGTGGGCCCAAGATCCATGCTGGCCTCGCTGCATGGCCCAAGAAGGCGCCTTAGGAGCGTGGCGGAAACCGTCGTGACGACCGGTCCAAGGTGGTGGTCCCTGACGGAAGGCCTGGTGCTGCATCCGCGTCGGCGGGCCCTGGCGGTGCCAAGAGGCCATCTGTTGGCGGACCCAGGGGGGCGGGCCCTGGCGGTGCGAAGCCTGGTGCTGGCGAGCCCAAGGCGGGGCGGGGTGACGCTGCATCTGCGCGCGAACCCACGGCGGCGGCCCCTGGCGATCGTCGCGATCGCGGGCTTCGGCGGGCTCGCCCCGATGGTGCCACGAGGCCATCTGCGCACGCTGCCAGGGCGCCGAACCTTCACCGCGCGCCATGCCTGGCCCCTGGGGACCATGCGGCCGGCGGTCCATGCCCTGCGGACCCCGGGGAGCAAAGGCAGGGTGTGCACCGCGCTGCGCCAACGGACACTTGCCGTCCTTGGCCGCGGGGCACTTGTCTTTGTCGGCCGAGGGGCATGGGCCGCGTTCGGGCGACGGACGGCGCGGTTGCTCGGCCACAGGACCGCGTTCGGGCCCTGGGCGGCGCGGTTGGTCGGCCTCAGGACCTCGACGCCCGCGCTCGGGATGCTCGGCGATCGGACCACGGGGCGAGCGTTCGGCTTCGGGCCGTTGCGGCCGTTGGTCTTCTCGGGCTCGCGAGGGGGCATCAGGTCTGCCGGGCCCCACCGGACCGCGCTGGAACATCTCGCGGAGCTGCGCGGCGGCCGCCTCGAATTCCCTGCGGTCCAGCTTCTTGTCGTTGTTCTTGTCAGCCTTCTGCATCAAGGCAGGTGCCCGTTCTCTGAGCCCCGGCGGCAGTTCGTCGGGTACGAGAAAACCGTCCTTGTTGGCGTCGAGGCGTTGAAAGAGCATTTCCGGGGATGGGGGGCCTGATCGGGGACCCTCGTCTGCCACCACCCCTTGGGGAATCGCCAGTAGGGCGATTGCCGGCAACCATCCTGCAAACGTGACTCGCATTGCTGAGACCTCCTGAACCCAAAGCGTAGACATGGGCGCCAAGATCATAAACGGCCCCCAGGGCGTTTAGTTCCGGCAGCATGTGGTGAAAATGCAGCCTTGGAAGCCTGGTAATCTCCGCAAGATGAGGCGTTAGCGGGCTTTGGTTCTGTCTTGTTCCCGGGGGCCCAGATCCTTATAATCCGGCGGGAACCATCGATAGTGAAAAAACGTATAGGTGTGAGAAGTCCAACCGGCGGCCGTTTCGGCAGGTTCGACCAAGCCCGATTCGCCGGCCCTGGAAGGCCTAATCCTTGCGATGAACAAGACAGGAGTAGCGAGCGTAATTGAAACCACGCGTCCAGACGCCAGGCGATGCGTGCCCGTTTGTTGCGAGAAAGCGTCAGGCTTTGCCTGCGGGCAACACGGTTGGCCGGGATAGTGGCCGCACGACTGCTAAATCTGTCGGAGAAACGTATTTCGTTACGAGTGGGGCGTTTTGGGTTTCGTTCAACCCGCGCCGAACGGCGGTCGATGACACCCATGCATGGATCGTGGATCGGCTTGGATGCCCCCTGCGGCGCTGGATCACATCGGTGCCGTGAGTTATACTTGGTGGTGCACGGTTTGAGGGAGAACTAGGATGCAGATCTACGGCCCGGCCCAATTGCATGGCGCACAGTCCATCAGTGCTCCGCACTCGATGCGCGTCTCGTCTCCGGCCGCGGGGACGTCGTCGGCCCCGATCCAGGATGAATTGACCCTCTCGGATGCGGCCAGTTTTGTGGATCAGGCCAATCAGCTTCCGGAGATCCGTCAGGATCGGGTGGCAGCCCTTCGGGCGCAGATTGCCTCCGGTACCTACGAGACGGACGCCAAGCTGGATGCGGCGGTGGAGCGTCTGCTGGACGAGATCGGTTGATCGTGTCCTATTACGGTGACTGACGCTTGCCCCGCGGCGTGGCCTGAGGTGGGGTGTCAGGAACACGAGGTGGCCGCCGCCCTTGCCGTGGATCTCTCGTTCGAGAGCCGCACGGCATCCGGTGCTTGAACCGGAACCGCCCTCTGCCCGGCAATCGCCTCCCGGTGAGGCGATTCAACATCGAAGAGCCACCAGGCGTTCCGGCCGCGAACAGTTCGCGGGGCAGATGCATGTCGAAAAGCTATTCCCTGAAGACGGTCCAGGTTAAGCAGTCGCCGCTGGAACGCTTTGAGCAGTTCCTGCAGACGCGTGGCAAACGGGTCACGCAGCAGCGGCGGTTGATCGTGGAGCAGGTCTACAGCCACCACGACCATTTCGACGCCGAAGAGTTGATCAACCACCTGGGCGACCTGATGGCCCAGCGCAAGGTCAGCCGGCCCACGGTCTATCGCACGCTGGCCGAACTGGTCGAGGCGGGCATGTTGCGGCAGATGAGCCTCCGCAACCGTAGCGTCTACGAGCACGACTACGGCTACCCCAGTCATGACCATCTGTACTGCCAGGTCTGCAATTCGCTGATCGAGTTCCACAGCTCGGAACTGGAGCGGATCCGCAATGCGGTGGCACGCGAGCATCAATTCGAGGTGCTTTCACACCGGATGTTCGTGACTGGCATCTGCGCGGCGTGCCAAGCGCGGGGGTGAGGCCCTTGGGCCGCCCCGTGCGACAACATTCCGGGGCCATGGGGCCAGTGCCGGTGCGCGACCTGCCGGGACACGGTGCAACGATACTGGTTCGAGGGGGGCGTCAAGGGGTGGTGCGCGCCCGGCATTGTTGAGTGCCGGTGGCGGCGATAAAATAGGCTGTCTTTGACACCCACCGTTGGAGTTCGCTGTATGCGTTTTACGAAGATGCACGGAGCCGGCAACGACTACGTGTATGTGAATTGTTTCCAGGAAACCTTGCCGGCCGATCCGGCCGCCCTGGCCCAGGCGGTTTCGGACCGCCATTTCGGCATTGGCGGCGATGGCCTGATCTTGATCTGTCCGTCGGACGTGGCCGACGCGCGGATGCGGATGTTCAACGCCGACGGGTCCGAGGCCGAGATGTGTGGCAATGGCGTGCGGTGCGTGGCCAAATACGTCTACGACCACCGCATCAGCCGCAAGAAGACGCTGGCGATCGAAACGGGACGGGGCGTGCTGTCGCTGGACCTGGATGTGGACGGCGGGCGAGTGCGCCGCGTGCGCGTGGACATGGGAGAGCCGATCCTCCAGGCCGAGAAGATCCCCACCACGCTGCCCGGCGATCCGGTCGTCAATACGCCGCTGACGGTCGGCGGTCGCGAGTTGCGCGTGACCTGCGTGTCGATGGGCAACCCGCATTGCGCGACCTTTGTCGATGAGCTCAGCGACGAGTGGGTGCTGGGCATCGGGCCACAGGTGGAACGCGATGCGCACTTTCCGCGCCGCGTGAACGCCGAGTTCGTGCAGGTGCTCTCGCCGCAAGAGATCCGCATGCGCGTCTGGGAGCGGGGATCGGGCGAGACCCTGGCCTGCGGCACCGGGGCCTGTGGCGTGTGCGTGGCGGGCGCGTTGACCCAGCGCACGGGCCGCAAGCTGCTGGCCCATCTGCCCGGTGGAGACCTGGAACTGCACTGGGCCGAGGACAACCATGTGTACCTGACCGGTCCGGCCGTGGAAGTCTTTTCGGGAGAATGGGAGGGTTGATCCGGAAGCCGGAATACGGAACCCGGAAAGGAGGCCGCCAGACCGGTTCTTTTCCACTCCACCGCTTGTGGCCGCTGCGTCCCCTTGTCCCTGTCTGCCCAGTCACTCTGTCTCACTGACCACCGTGATTCTCGACACCCCGTTCGTCAATCAACTGGGAGGACTGCTGACGACGGCCCTCATCCGTCACTGGATGAGCACGTTGGATTATAAGGTGGCCTACTACGACCGCGCGGTGGATCCGGTGTTCCCCGAGTGCCAGGGGCAGAAGATCTACATCTTCTGGCACGAGTACATCCTGTTTCCGCTCTTTTTGCGCGGGCACTGCAACCTGGCGATGCTGCTCAGTCGGCACCGGGACGCGGAGATCCTCTCGCACGTGGCCTATCACATGGGCTTCGAGTTCGTGCGCGGTTCGACGAACCGGGGGGGCGTGGCGGCGTTGCGCGGCCTGCTCCGCCGCAGCCGGCGCATGCACCTGACGATCACGCCCGACGGTCCGCGCGGACCGCGGCGGGTCTTGGCGCCGGGTTCGATCTATCTGGCGTCCAAGTTGGGCCTGCCGCTGGTGGTGATGGGCTACGGCTACGACCGGCCGTGGCGGTTCAACAGTTGGGACCAGTTTGCCTTGCCGCGGCCTTTTTCCCGGGCGCGGGCCGTACCCAGTCCGGAGATCTTCGTTCCGCCCGATCTGGATCGCGAGGGGCTGGAGCACTGGCGGCAGAAGATCGAGGATCTGCTCAATCGCCTGACGATCGAGGCCGAGAGTTGGGCCGAGTCGGGTTGCCGGGGCCGCGAGCAATCGCGGCTCGACCGACGCGGCGCGCCGCTGCGCGGCGCGGATGGCCGCCGCGAGTCTTAGGGCCGGTCCCAAAACCTGTCGGCCGTTCGGTCCTGCTGGGCCGCCCGGCCTGG
>CALARR010000086.1 GCA_937889015.1 uncultured Planctomycetales bacterium
GCGACGCCGGCAAACGCACCGCCGACGCGGGCGGCTCGCGGCCCACCGAAACGCTGCGTGTGGACATCGAACGCTTGGACCAGTTGATGAATCTGGCCGGCCAGTTGGTCATCAGCAAGGCCCGCTTCGCCCAGATCGGCGAAAACCTCAAGCACGGCCTGGTTCACAAACAATCCACCAGCGTGTTGAACAACGTCTTCGCGCTCCTGGAACGCATGGCCTCTCCCGGCGACCAACGCGCCGAATCCGACCTGCGCGCCGAGCTGGATAGCCTGCGCATGTCGGCCCGCCGCATCCACAACGAGCTGGAATCCGTCCGCCGCGACGTGCAGTCGGTGGTCCAGGCCCGCGGCTCGGTCAACAACCTGCTGGAAGCCATCCACCAGTTGGACCGCATTGCCGACGGCATTCAACAAAACATCATGGACACCCGCATGGTGCCCATCGGCCCCCTGTTCACCCGCTTCCGCCGCGTGATCCGCGACATCACGCGGACCAACGGCAAGCAGATCGAACTGGTGATCTGCGGCGAGAAGACCGAACTGGACAAGCGGATGATCGACGAGTTGGGCGATCCGCTGATCCACATGGTTCGCAATTCGGCCGATCACGGCATCGAGTCGCCTGAAGTCCGCGAAGCGGCCGGCAAGCCGCGTTGCGGCACCGTGAAACTGGATGCCTTCCACCGCGGCAACAGCATCGTGATCCAGGTCATCGACGACGGCAAGGGCCTGGACGCGGACCGCATTCGCCGCAAGGCCGTGGAAAAAGGCCTGATCACCGAAGCCGATGCAGACAAGATGACCCGCCAGCAGATCTTCCAGCTCATTTGGGAGCCGGGGCTCAGCACGGCGGAAAAAGTGACCGAAGTCTCCGGCCGCGGCATGGGGATGGATATCGTCAAGTCCAAGATCGAGGACCTCCATGGCACGGTCGAACTGGACAGCCAGATCGGCCAGGGAACCACGATCACCATCAAGCTCCCCTTGACCCTGGCCATCCTGCCCAGCCTCATGGTCGACATCAGCGGCGACGCCTTCGCCATGCCGCTGGAGGCCGTGGTCGAGATCGTCCAGGTCGGACCGCGCGATGTGCAGACCGTACACGGCAAGTGGACGGCGCGCGTCCGCGGACGCGTGGTCTCCTTGCTCCGCCTGGCCGAGCTCTTCCAATGGCACGCGCCCGGCGCCGCCGCCGAATCGCTCCAAGAGGGCGCCACGCTGGTCATCATCGGACAGGAAGGACGTGAATTGGGGCTGGTTGTCGATCGCGTGTTAGGTGAAGAAGACGTGGTCATCAAGTCGATGGCCGAAAACTACCGGAATGTCCAGGGCATCGCCGGCGCCAGCATCCTCGGCGACGGACGCGTGTCCCTGATCCTGGATATTGGTGCCTTGATTGAGATGGCCGCCAAGGCGGCCTTCGCCTCCGTAAGTTTGGAGAGCGTGTCATGACGAATGCTGCCGTTGCTGAACAAACCCGATTGGAGTCGCTGCATCAGTTGCTCGCCTCGGCGACGCACGACGCCTCGGCGGCCATGTGCCGCTGGACGAACGGCCTGATCACCCTGACTCTCGACGAGGTGCGCGAAGTACCCTTGGAGTCGACCTGCAATGAGCTGAATCTCGGCGATGACCTGCTGACCATGGTCGTATTGACCCTGGAAGGCGACGTCGGCGGCGCCATGATCCTCACCTTCGACGAATCCAACGCCCGGCACCTCGCCGCCTCGCTCCTCAGTCGCCCTCTCAGTCAGGATACCCAGTGGAGCGAACTGGAAAAATCCGCCCTGACCGAGACCGGCAACATCCTGGGCTGCGCGTACATGAATGCCCTGACGCGCCTCATCAATGCCGATCTCGTCCCCTCGGCCCCCTACTTCATCCAAGACTACGCGGCCAGCGTCATGCAGCAAGCCATCATGGCCCAGGCCGCGCTCAGCGACGAAGTCTTGATCTGCCGCACCGGCTTCCACCGCCAAGGCGCGGAACTCAACTGGCGGGTCCTGTTTGTGCCGACCGAAGGCATGCGACGGGCAATGGAAAAGGCTATGGGCAACTGACGCCCTTATCACTGCAAGGAATCGATCATGCTTGCCTCCGTGGCGATGGAGATTGAAACCCGCACCGTAGGGATGGGCCAGATCCTTCTGGCACGCAACCCCGGCCGCCTGACGGCCGTCTTGGGCTCCTGCGTGGGCGTTGCCATGTATCACCCTCGCCTGCAATTGGGCGTCCTGGGACATGTCGTCCTGGCCGACTCCAATGGCCGGCCCGGACCCGCCGGCAAGTTCGCCAACACGGCCGTCCCGCACATGATCCAGATGATCGAAAAGGAAGGCGGCAAGGCCAGCGGCCTGGTCGTCAAGCTCACCGGCGGAGCCTGCATGTTCGGCAGCGGTGGCCCCCTCAATATCGGTCAAACCAACATCGATGCCGTGCTCCTGGCCCTCGCCAAGTACAGCCTCCGTCCCGCCGATCAGGACTTCGGCGGCACCAGTGGACGGCGCATCAACTTCGACTGCGCCACCGGTCGACTGACCGTGGAAATGGTCGGCGCCCCGGCCAAACACCTGTAGACTACTCTCCCAGCGATTCCTAGGAGTTCCCCCCATGACCAAACGCCTGTTGATCGCCGACGACGCGATGATCATCCGCGAGTTGATCAAAGCCGTCGCCATTCCGGCGGGCTGGGAGATCGTCGGCGAGGCGTCCGACGGCGCCATGGCCATCGACCTCTACCAGAAGCTCCGGCCAGACGCAGTAACCCTGGACCTGGTCATGCCCGCCCACGACGGCATCGAGGCCCTCCGCGGCATCATGGCCTTCGACCCCGCGGCCAAGGTGATCATCGTCAGCGCCCTGGATCAGAAGCACGTCCTCAAAGACACCTTCAAGCTCGGCGCCTCGGACTTCGTCGTCAAACCCTTCGACCGCCAGATGCTCATGCAGACCCTGGAGCAACTCGTCTCCGCCGCCTGACGCGGTCCCGCTCCGCGCGCGGCCCTCACGCCAGAAGCTGCCCCAATTCCTCCTGCACCTTGCGCTCGATCATCGGCCGGAAGGCCAAGGCCAGCATCGGCACCTCGGCCTGAAGCTGAATCGCATCCTCGACCACCACCGCCTGGCATTGAAACCGCATGCCCACGGTCGTGAAGCTGAAGCTCACCTGGCTGTCCACCCACTCTTCCTCCAGACCGCCGACCTGGCCGCCATAGGTCTGGTGAAGCTCTTGGGCCTTGAGTTTCAGCCGGCGGAGCGCCTCTTCCCGGCCAAGCGTATGGGAAACGGACATCGAAACTTGGGGCATGCGATTTCTTTCGTACGGTTGAGGTTAGAGAATCTTGGCCTTCAAATCATTCAGCAGCCGGATGCCCTGGCCGATCTCGGCCTTCTGCCGCGCCGGCTCCTGCGGGATCTCCCGCTCGATCGTCAGCGGCCCGTCGTAGCCCAACTCCTTCAATGTCCGCAGGAATCGCTCGAAGCCCACGTCGCCGGTGCCCAAAGGCACCTCGGCGCCCCATTCCTGCCCGGGCCGCGCGGCCCACTTGGCGTCCTTGCAGTGCACGCTCCGCACGTAGCGTCCCACCTTCTGCAAGGCCTCGATCGGATCGCCCGCCCCGTACAGGATCAGGTTCGCCGGATCGAAGTTGATGAACAGGTTGTCGCGCTGCACGTCGCCGATGAACTGCAACAGCCCGTCGGCCGGCTCTTGCCCCGTCTCCAGGTGCAGGTTCTGCCCGTTGCCCTGGCAGTGATCGCAAATCTCGCGCGTCACAGCCAACACTTCCCGGTACAGCGGCGCGCTCGGGTCGTGAGGAATGAAACCCAAGTGCAGGGCCACCGTGTTCACTTCCAGCAGACGCGCGAAGTCGGCGATCTCCTTCATCTCCTGGGTCCGCGCCGCGCGCGTCTCGGGCGGCACCAGCCCCACCGTGCGCGTCACGGTCGGGATGTCCGCGTAACTCTCCCCCTCGAACCCGCCGAACACCACGCTGATGCGGATGCCCAGCGACTTCAACCGCGCCAGAAAATCGCGAGCCTTGCCCTGCGTCCGGTTCTCCTGGTGCGGCGAGTGCAGGTGTACCGTGGGCACGCCCAAGTCGTGCGCCACGTCCAAGTTCACCCCCAAACCCGCGTCAATACTGGCGAACACTCCCAGCGGCCATTTCTCCACGGTGGTACTCCTTGCTCCTGGAGGTAACTCGGGCTCACGACTTGTAGCGCCCCGTGTCCGGCTTCACGCCCTCGGGCGTGGCGTCGCTCTTGGGGTCGAACCATTCGGGCTTGAACTCCACGCGCGCCCCTTGCTGGGCCGCCATGTTCGTCACCAGGGCGATGATCGCGTCGCCCATGGCCACCTTCGGCGTGCAGTGCGGCTGGTGGTCCGGGCTGGGATTGCGCACGCACCAGGCCCAGTGCTCCAACTGCTCGGCGTAGCCCCGGCTCACGTTGGCCGAGGCAATCGCCCCCACGCCCGCCGCCTGCGGCGCCGCGCCGCTGGCCTGCGTGTCGAGCGTCGGGGCCCCGCCCTTGCTGGACTTCACCCCCACCTTGCTCTCCGTGTCGGCGTCCTTGTAGAGCATGGCTTCCAGCTCTTTCTCGATGATCAGCGTGCCCTTGGTGCCGAACACCACCTCGCCGTAGCCGCCGAACCCGTTGCCGTTGATCGACGCATACTGCACGCCGATCTTCTTCCGCCGCGCCATCTCGTCCTTGGGATCGTAGCCGGGAGCCGGAAACTCGATGATGCAGTACACGTGGTCTTCCACCTCCCGGTCCGCCGGGAACAGGGGCCGGCCGGCCGCCGCCGCCACGCTCAGCGGAAGCTGCTTCTCGCCGCCGTGGGCCGCGGCCACGAAGATGCTCGCCGCATCCAACTGGTGGCTGCCCAACTCGGCCATCAAGCCGGCGCTGGTCCGATTCCACAGCCGCCAGCGGATCAATTCCTCGATCGCCGGCCGGTTGTAGATCACCTTGCCCGCGCCGTCCTTGACCTCCATGTCCTGGTAGCCGAAGTCCTTGGCGCTCTTCTGGTCCTTGGCCGGCGTGTGCAGCACAATGTCTTCGATCTGCTTCTTCTTCTGCTCGATCCGCTGCCGGAGCGTCACGGCCGCCACGGCGTCCGTGGTCCGCTCCAGTTCCTTTTCCCACGACTTCAATTCCCGCGCCAGGCGGTCGAAGTTCTTGTCCTCTTCCTTGGTCTTCACGCCCGGAGGCAAAGGCTGCGACCAGCTATCATTGCCCGGCAGATTGCCCCGGTGCCATTGGGCGCGAACGTAGTGCAGATCGCCTAGCAGGCCGCTGCGGATCATCTCCTTGGCGTTGTCGTACAGCACGTTGTAGTGCCGCTGGTGCCCCACGGCCAGGTACAGCTTCATCTCCTCGGCCACGCGCGCCATTTCCTTGCACTCGTGCACCGTCTGGGCCATGAGCTTCTCGGTCAGCACGTGCTTGCCGCGCTGCAGCGCGGCCACGGCCGCCGGCGCGTGCAGGTGCAGCGGCAGGGCGATGATCACCGCCTCGATGTCCTTCTCGTTCTGCAGCAGCTCGCGATAATCGCTATAGACCTTCACGTGCTTCCGCGCTTCGTCCTCGCTCTTCCAGCCGTAGCGCGACATGAGCCCCGGCCGGGCCTTGTGCGCCGGCTCGCTGTACCAGTCGCCGTGGAAGGCGCGATACACGCTGTACGGCCGGATGTCGGCGATGGCCACCACTTCGTGGAAGGCCGGGTTCAGCGCGCCGATCAGCACGCTCCCCTCGTCGCCCGTGCCCAGCACGGCCACGCGCACCGGCTTGGGCAGCGTCTGCGAATAGCCGTAGTAGAACCCGCCCAGACCGGCGCCCGAAACCACGCCGCCCAGGATCCCCTTCTTGATGAAATCGCGGCGGCTCTCACCACTGAGTTGCTCGCCCATCACGGTATTGAAATTCTCGCGGCCGGTGGCCTTCTGCTGCGGAGTCAAATTCATCTCGTTTTCCTTGTATCGTTTTCGTATCTGGTCGGTGGTGATGGGGCGACGGCCCGCACGCCGGCGCGTGCCGTCTCCGGTGAACTTCAGGCCCGCTCAGCTAGGTACTTCTCCATGGGACGTCCCAGCCAACGGTACAGGAACACGTCCAGCCCGCCCCAACGCCCGGCGGCCGTCGTCGCCAGCAGGAACAAACTGACCATCTCCACGAAGTCCTTGTTGATCAGCAGGGCATGGCCCACCACGGGCGGAGCCGGCGGATAGATCGTCGGCCACGAAGGCTGCGTGGCCACCACAAAGGCCATGAAGGCCCCGCCCCCCAAAGCCGCCAATCGCGTGCAGAAACCCAGCATCAGGCACAGCCCGATCGCCGTCAGACCGTAAGTCACGGCAAAGTTGATCTGCTCGACCCGCGTCCATTCCAACGGGTTCCAGCGAATCATCGCCCCGCCGGCCTGCTGGCCCGACGTCAGAACCGCTTTCAGCGACGCCTGCAAGGCCACCTGCATGTCGTCCAGGTCCTTGCACCACTGCCGGGCCTCCTTGCGCAGCTCCTGCTGCTTGTCCCACAGCCGCTTCTGCTGGTGCGGCGTGCCGTCGTTGCCTTCGGCCACGTTAGCCTCGTGCAGATCCAGCTTCTTGAAGTGCGCCAGAATCTCGGCCCGGTGCGCGGCGAGGAAATCGTCCACCGAATTCTGGAAGCGATACAGCTCGCGCTCGGCCTCGGTCTTCTGCTCTTCGCTCAGGCCGTAATGCGCCACGAACCGCTGATGGTACTCGGCCGCCGCGGCCAGGTCCTGCTTGCCCGAAACCCGAACCTGGCCCTTGTCGTCCCGCTCGGTCAGCCGCTGCCGGCCGTCGATGTCGGGCAGCATGGCGTAGAACAGCGGCGACGCCGGCCCCTTCGCTTCCGTCAGGAAGGGTTCGGCCGTGAATTCGTCATGGTGCTTGATCTTCCACACTCCCTCGTACAGGAAGTGGCACCCCAGGCACAACCGCAGGATGACCAGCATCACTACGGTCGCCCAACCAATCTTGATTCTGTCGTCGTTCAGGGGGAGGCCTCCTCAAGGCTAGAACACAGCGCGATCAGGGACACGCCGGACGCGCCGATCGGTCCTCGGCAAACCCCCTTCACCGCTCCCGGAGCGATTGGGCCGGAATCCGCGTTCCTGCGCCCCAAGCGAGAGGATTCTGCCGAACATCTGCAGGTGGGAATACAACGCCGCGGACAACGCTCCGCGGTTAGGAAAGCGCACAAAACTCGATTGTAATGCGTTTCGCCACGGCCCGCTAGCATCTGCCGGTCACTTCCCGCCATGTCCCAAGGCCCTACGGCCCGCATCACCGCCCCACTTGCCGTGGGCCTTTCCACCCCCCCCTCGCTCTATGGAGAACGACACCCCACCACTACGCAAGACCTGGACCCGACTCCAGGACTCGCGGCCTGATTTCCGCCCCGCAATCGGCCGCTCCAAACCCTGTCCCGCGTCGGGGCCCTGATGCCGCGCGTCCCACTCGGCCTGCGGTCTGCTCCAGCCGCCCTTGTAGCCGCCGAAAAATGCGGCACAATGGCCTTTTTGAACCGTTCTCCCAACCGTCTTGGCCAGCCTGAGCCGCACGCCTCGATGGAAGTCCCGAACGGTTCAGGGACCGGCTCACGTGCCCTGCCGCCTCACCTCTTGCCCCCAAAACGTCCCATGCGCATCGTCCTCTGCTACCCGGTCCAGCCCAAACACTTCCAGCAAATCGCCGCCGCCGTGCCCGAGGCCGAACTGGTCGACGCCGGACAGCAGCGGATCGCCCAGGAACTGCCCACGGCCGACATCTATTGCGGCCACGCCAAGGTGCCCGTCGACTGGGACAGCACGGTACGCCAAGGCCGCCTCCGCTGGATCCAGTCTTCGGCCGCCGGCATGGATCATTGCCTCGTCCCCTCGGTCATCGCCTCCGATATCGTGGTGACCAGCGCCTCGGGCGTGCTGGCCGACCAGGTGGCCGAGCACACGATCGCCTTCCTCACCGGCTGGTGCCGCAATTTGCCCACATTTTTCCGGGCGCAGCAGAAAAAGGAGTTCGTCCGCCGGCCCACGCGCGACCTGCATCGCAGCACCGTGGGCATCGCCGGGTTTGGCGGCGTGGGACGCCGCCTGGCGCGCCTGCTCAGCGCCTTCAACACGCGGATCCTGGCTACCGATATGTTTCCGCTGGACAAACCTTCCTACGTCGAGGCCCTCTGGCCTGCCGATCGCCTGGAAGAAATGGCCGCCTTGGTCGATATCCTCGTCCTCTGCCTGCCGCTGAACGAAATGACGCGCGGCACGGTCGACGCGCGCCTGCTGGGCCAGATGAAGCCTTACAGCCTGCTAGTGAACATGGCCCGCGGCCCCCTGGTGGTCACGGCCGACCTGGTGGCCACCCTTCAAGGCGGGCATCTGGCCGGCGCCTGCATGGACGTGACCGACCCCGAGCCCTTGCCGCCCGACAGCCCGCTCTGGGACATGCCCAACGTGATGATCACGCCCCACGTCGCCGGTCAGAGCGCCATCCGGATCGACAATATGACCAACCTCTTTTGCGAAAACCTGCGCCGCTGGAAGGCCAACCTGCCGTTGATCAACCGCCTCGACGACAAGCGCCTGGGCTTCCCGATCCGAGGTAAGTCTCCGTTGTGGGTGGACTCTGCCGAGGGGCTGGCGTGAGTTTTAGCCTCGTGTGACACAAGTGTCATTTCTCCTAACTGGCCACAGTAGTGGCGTTTACGGCCCAGGACCGACAACCACCTTTATGGGTGGATCAAGAATGGTCTGGACGTGCTGTCCGGCCCAGCGCTAAGATAGGAGGGCCGTTTCCGGGGCCCGTGTTTGACATAGTAACCGTGCTGGTGTGGTTCCCGGACGGCTTTGACCAGGACGAGGCAACGATGTCTACCACGACTTTCAATGAGGGCCGAGCCACTCGGACCTGGGGTGGCAATGTGTCGCCCCGTTGTTCCGATGAGCTGCTGGCTCGCTATACGAACCTCATCAACGAACAACGCATCAGTTGGACCGAGCACCACCGTCTGATCCGGCCCCTCGGCTCGGGCGGACAGGGGATCGTCTATCTCAGCGAGCGCCGCGGCACCGACAACTTCACGCTCCCCGTGGCCGTGAAGATCTTCTCGCCCGAACGCTATGACGACGAGCGCAAGTACGACGAAGCCATGGGCCGCATTGCCCAGGTCTCGGCCCACGTCGCCCAGATCCAGCAAGACAACCTGCTGGACGTACACAACTGGGTCGACCGCAGCCGCATCCGCTTGATGGAAATGGAGTGGGTCGACGGCTACGACCTCCGCCGCCTGCTGACCCCCAAGATGCTCCAACGCATCGAAAGCCGCGTCAGCCAACGCCGCTGGAAATACGTCAACGAGGTGATCGTCACCGCCGGCCCCGTGCAGCCGCGGCTCAAGCCGGGCATCGCCATCGCCATTGTCCGCGACTGCCTGGCCGCCCTGGCCGCCCTGCATCGCGAAGGCATCGTGCACGGCGACCTCAAGCCGTCGAACATCATGATCAAGCGCACCGGCAACGCGAAGATCATCGACATCGGCTCGGCCTTCGAGCTGGAGAATGCGCCTCCGCAGCGTACCTGCACGCCCACCTACGCCGCCCCCGAAGTGCTGGATTGCAGCGAATGCACCCCGCGCTCCGACCTAGCGAGCTTGGGCTACGTGCTGATCGAAATGCTCTCCGGCGTGCCGCCCTTTGGCGGGCTGGACAACTACCGCGACCTGCTCGAAGCCAAACGATTCCTGGCCCAGCGCCTGCACCACATCCTGCCCCAGGACGTGACCTGCAACGAGTTGCTGATGAACTTCTGCAAAGGCCTGGTCGCGCCCGATCCCACGCGGCGCTTCCCCAGTGCCGAGGCCGCCGACCTGATGCAGGAAGGCGCCGCCGGATTCCATCGCCAGCTCATCAAGGGCAACCTGGCCGCCGAATACGACAACGAAATCCGCCTCTGGATGGAAGAGCTGGCCGAACTCGACTAGAGCGCGTTTCAGACACCTGTGGCGGCTCTTTCGCTTTCGGAACCGTGGAACGCAGCACGTGTGTGCGACACGCACTAGCCGGCCCTTCGCCCCGCAGGTCAGCTACCCCCTGCCCGACGATTCGCATTGTGACGGGACACGCTCCGTGCTGTTGCTTTGCTGTCCTTGAATATCAATAATGTATGTACAACGTCCCGTGTGGCGGAGAACCGCGGTGCACATGCCTTATTGGGTTTTGTATAGCCAGTGAACCGAGGGCCGGGCACCGACCGTAGGTTGGTCGCGGAAGCCCGGTTTTCCCGACCTCCCGCTGGTCGGCCAGGGCCATTAGCAAGGCAGAGATCAATAGGAGGCTCGGCCATGTCGGAAGTCGTGCTCTCCATTCCGGAGCAGGCGCTCTTGGCACTGAAGCTCACACCCCAGCAAGCCGCCCCGGAACTGCTACTGGCTGCGGCAGTCAAACTGTACGAACTGCGACGCTTGTCGTCCGGCGCCGCCGCGCGGTTGGCCGGTCTTCCTCGGCCAGTATTCCTGACGAAGCTTGCTGAGTACGGAGTGGATACATTCCGGCTGACTCAGGAAGAACTCGAGCAGGAGACCCCTCTTGCCTGAGGTCATCTGCAATACCTCACCGCTCCAATACTTGCACCAGTTGGGGCAGCTTCAACTCCTGCAACAACTCCAGACTCTGGGGTTCCGTCTCAGCCCTCAGACCCGCATCGCGGTCCTGACGTTGGCCGGTGAACGCTCGTAGCGCGGCCGGCACCCTTCCTGCCCTGCAATACGCGTCGAAGCCTCTCCCGTCGCGCATGACCTCGCGCCCACAGCCTCCCCTGAACGGATGCAACAACCCCGCCCCCAGAACTAATCCACTTGCAACCACGGTGGTTGCCGCATCCCACGGCTGACACGAGACTTACGCCACCATCGCCGCACACGCAACATGCAACGCCCAATGCAATGCGTTGCCTGTTGCGTGGCAACAGGGCTGTCAGCCACGCGCCTTGTCCCACTCGCTGACCGCTTCCGCCCCGTCATCACCGGGCTCGGCCTCCTCCCGGCCCCGGGCAATTGCACGGCCCCCCGCCCCCGGCTATTCTGATCCAAGACACGCGCCCCGCCAGGCCTGCTCCCACCCCTCGGAGTTCCGCCCATGCACTGGCAACCGCTTGCGCTGATCCTCCTCAACTCCGTGCTCGCCGCCGACGAGCCCACGGCCCTCTATCAATGCCTGGTCCGCCGGGCCGAAGAGATTTCCAGCCGCGCGATCTACGAATTGCCGCCGCGCGAAACGTGGCTGGACCAACTCCCCGAAAAGCGCCGCCAATGGCTCGACATGCTGGGCCTGGATCCGCTGCCCGAGCGCACCGAGATGCACCCGACCATCACCGGCGTCCTCGATCGCGGCCACTACGTAGTTGAGAAGCTGCACTTCCAGCCCATCCCCGGCTGCCGCATCGCGGCCAATCTCTATCGCCCCAAGCAGGTCCAGGGCCGGCTGCCGGCCGTGGTCTATGTGTGCGGCCACAGCAAGGCGGGCAAGTTCCACTACCAGCCGCATCCGCGCTGGTTCGGCGAGCATGGCTACGTGGCCATCGTGCTCGATCCGATCCAGGTCGGCGAGAACGGCGGATTCCACCACGGCGTCTACCGCAACCGCTGGTGGCATTGGTTCAGCCAGGGCTATTCGCCGGCCGGCGTCGAAGTCTGGGCCGCGATCCGCGCCTTCGACTACCTGACCACGCGGCCCGAAGTCGATCCCGAACGCTTCGCCATCACGGGCCTCAGCGGCGGCGGCACCATGTCCTGGTTCACCGGCGCGGCCGACGAGCGGATCAAGGTCGTCATCCCCGCCTGCCAGACCGGCACCATGTATCAACACGTGCGCGACCGCACCATCGACGGCCACTGCGATTGCACCTACTGGGTCAACACCTGCGGCTGGGACTTCCCCGACGTGGCCAGCCTCATCGCCCCGCGCGCCCTGCTGGTGGCCGCCAGCACCGAAGACGTGTTGTTCCGCCCCTACGCCTTCCGCGACCTGGTGCATCGGGCACGCATGGTCTATCGCCTGCTGGATTGCGAAGAGCGGATCGGCCTGGTGGAAGACGTGTCCAAGCACGGCTACACGCCCAAGGAGCGTCTGGCCATCTTCACCTGGTGCGATCGCTACCTGAAGGGCTCGGACCAGGCGGTGACCGAGGACCTGCGCACCGAGATGGAGACCGACGCCGACCTGGCCGTCTACCCCGACAAGAAACCGCCTGCCGACGACCGCCTCAAGGACGTCGACAAGTTCTTCCTCCGCTTGCCGGGCCTGCCCGAGGTGAAAGACCGCGCCCAATGGGAAGCGCACCAGGCCCAGGCCCTGGCCCGGCTCCGCGCCACCACCTTCCGCTGGATTCCCGGCAGCCTATCTGGCGACGGCGACGGCCAGCCCCTGCCGCCCGATGCGGCCCACTTCACGGTCCGCCGCCAAGGGCAAACCGACGACCTGGCCCACCGCACCCTGGAATTCGAGTCCGAGCCCGGCATGCCCATCCGCACGCAATGGGCCATTCCCCTGACCGGGCCGCGCCCTTATCCGCTGATCGTGGCCCCGCTGCAGCCCGACACCGAAAGCCCCTTCTCCACGCGCGGCAGCGGCCTCACCGGCCTCAGCCCCAAGCAGGCCGGCCTCGCCATCGTGGCCGTGCGTGGCACGGGCGATGGCTCGATCGGCCCCGGCTTGGAATGGACCGTGCGCCGCGTCTGCCCGATCCTCGGCTACACCCTGCCCGAACGCCAGACGCTCGACCTGCTCCGCGGCCTGGCCCTCATGCGCCAGCAGCCCAACGTGGGCCGCACCGTGCTCTTCGGCAAGGGCGCCAGCGCGGCCCTGGCCATCTATGCCGCCCTGCTCGATCCGCAAGTCGATGAAATCATCCTCGACAACCCGGTCACGACCCACTGGGACTCCGGTCCCGAATTCCTGGGCGTGCTCAAGGTGGGCGACCTGCCGCACAACCTGGCCCTGGCCTTCCCTCGCAAGATCACCTTCGTCGGCAAACTGCCCGAGGCCTATCAATGGACCAGGCAATGCTACGAGACGTGCGGAGCCGGCGACCGTGTGCGCACCATCAGCGGCATGCAGGCCTGGAGGCCCTAGCCCCGTAGGTTGTGCTTCAGCATAACAAACCAAGACGGTGCTCAAACGAGAGTTCCGCACCGCCTTTTCGACGCCACCCACAACAGGCGTGCGTCCACCACAGGCCGCAGATCAGGTCAGCCGCTGGGCCGAGAGACCCTGATTCTCGCCCCGCGCACTGTTACGATTGCCCCCGACTGCAGTTCCTCTCCATGTGTCAAGAGAACCTGCTTCATGAGTTCGATGCGATCGACGGGCGGCACATCCGGTAATCGAATCAGGCCGCGCGAGGGCATCCCTTGCGCGAACACCAGGTGTCCAAAATCCATGTCAATCGTAACCAGGACGCGGTTCTCGACAACCGCTCTCTCCAGCAACGCATGGTCGCCCGGATCCGGCCCCAGTTCGGCACACTCCAACACATCGTGCCCTTCCGCACGCAGCCATTCGGCCAACGTATGGCCGGCGCAACGATCCACGAGAAATCTCACGGCTGCACAACCTCGACCGCATCCAACGAGTCGTTCGCGATGACCGCGTGCGCATACACCAAACACGCTCGAATGTCGTCAGCCTCCAATCCCGGGTAGTCTGCCAGAATCTGGCTCCAACTCTCCCCTTGGGCCAGAAGGCTCAGAATCAACTCCACCGAAACCCGCATCCCACGGATGATCGGTTTGCCGTTGAAGATCGCCGAGTCAACCGTGATCCGCTTCAGCAGTTCTGTGTCTCTCACATCTTCCCCCTTGCTTTACCGAAGCCAGCGCCCCCTATTATACTACCTGCCAGAACAAGGGCTATTGCGTCTCAGATAAGTAATGCCGGTTTTCCGGGGCAACGGGCGGCACAACGACGACAATTCCTTCTCTGAACACCAATAAGCATCGAATTCTCGGCCCGCGATTCCACCCCCAAAAGGACCTTTCCCATGCTCCGCATCTCGGCGTTGGCGGCCTTGCTCGTTGGTTCCACCCTCAGCGCCTCGGCCCACAGCGTTGTGTACCAATTGGCGCCCTGCAAGCAGACACGTTCGGCCGTGGTGGCCTCGGTCGAGGTCCCGCCCTACTTGGAAGGCAAGCCCATGGTCCTGGTGCCGGTCGCTGGCGGCCAGGCCTTGCCGGTGCAACTCGACGCGACCGGCAAGCGCGGCCTGTGCCTGCTGCCTGGCCCGATCGCGCCCGGCCAGACCCCGCAATTCCGGCTGGCACAACCAGCGGCCGAGTCCGCGCCGACGGTGGTTGCCGAGGACGACGGCCAGCGCGTCGTGCTCAAGGTCGGCGGCAAGCAGGTGCTCACCTACAACCAGGCCCTGGTCCCGGCGCCCAAGCCCGACGAGTCCTACTACGCGCGCAGCGGCTACCTCCATCCGGTCTTCGCCCCTTCCGGCCAGCAGGTGACCGACGACTTCAACCCGGACCACGCGCACCAGCACGGCATCATGTTCGCTTGGCGCAAGCTCACCTTCGAAGGCCGCGAGAGCAACGGCTGGGATCAGAAGCTGGGCCTGGGCAAGGTCGAGCACGTGAAGCTCGACTCCAGCGTCAGCGGCCCGGTCTTCGGCGGCTTTGCCGCGCGCCTCCGCCAGCTCGACCTGACCGCGCCCGGCGGCGCCAAGCCGGTGCTCAACGAGCAATGGACCGTGCGCGTCTACAACCTGGCCGATCCCTTCGTCTTCGACCTGGAAATGGTCCAGACCTGCGCGTCGCAAGCACCGGTCCAGATCGACAAGATCCACTACGGCGGCCTCATGATCCGCGGCCGCGCCGATTGGGCCAAGACCAAGGACCTATCCCAGAACCGCCGCGGCCCGACTGCGCGGCCCAATGGGCCAGAGCAGCCGGCAGGTCCTGGAACCGGCTCCAAGACATATGAGTATCTAACCAGCGAGGGCAAGACCCGCGCCGACGGCGACCAGCCGCAGGCGCGCTGGTGCGACATCTTTGGCCCGGTGGGCGACGGTTCGGTCGGGGCGGCCATCCTCAGCCATCCGGCCAACTTCCACGCCCCCCAGCCCGTGCGTCTGCACCCCAAGATGCCCTACTTCTGCTTCACGCCCGCCACGGCCGGCGAGTTCACCATCCAGCCGGGCCGGCCCTACGTGTCGCGTTACCGCTTCGTGATCCACGACGGCCCCGCCGACGCCGCGCGCCTGGAGGCCTTCTGGCAAGCCTTCGCCCAACCGGCCGAACTGCACCCGGTCACCGCCGCCAACTGAACGGCAGGCGCAAGCGAAAACCGCAAGAAAATCCCGCCAAAATCCCTTCCTGATTGGCGGCCCCGCATTGGCGGCCCCGCTCGATCCCTGCCCCCCCGCCTCGTCCCTCGACGGTGACAGGTCTGCACGGTCTGGCCACCGGAGTGTATTGACCTTCGAGTGCCAGAGACTATGCTGGTGTTTCGCATAACCCTCCTGGAGGATCGCGAAGTACTGATGTGATGGATTGGTGAACTCACGAGTGCTTGACACCGCAGAACCGCCGGCAACCAGGAAATCCACCATGAGCCGCGTTTGCTCGCCGAAGACCGAGGCGTCCCAGCCCCTCTCCTCAGCCGGCCGCAGCCAGGCCGAACGAATCAGCACCGCGCAGGCGCCGCAGAGCGGTTGCCTGAATCTCAAGGACACCGGCCCGCGCTCACCGTATCCTCGACTGGGCCTGCTGAGCACGGCCCTGCTCCTGCTCCTCGTTGCTGCTCCGGCCATGGGCCAGAACACAACCTGGACCGGCGGCGAAGGCGACCTCTGGACGAACGCCACGCTCTGGACCAACGGCCTGCCCACGTCCAGCAAGAATGCGATCCTCGACAACGGCCACACGGCCGTGATCAACCAGTTGGGCCAGCGAGGCAACAATCTCTACCTGGGAAGCGTCATCGGCACGACGGGCCACCTCAATGTTGTCGCCGGCGGTAACCTGAAGCTCAATGCCTCCGCTTACGTCGGCCACTGGGGCAACGGCACCGTGGCCATCACCAACGGCGGAAAAGTCTCCAACACAGACGGCTCCATCGGGTACCTAGGCGGCTCCACCGGCAGCGTCACCGTCGACGGCGCCAACTCCACCTGGACCAATTCTTCCTTCTTAGACGTTGGCAGTGGCGGCAACGGCACCCTCGCCATCACCAACGGCGGAAAAGTCTCCAGCAAGTACTGCTTCATCGGGAGCGATATTGGCTCCACCGGCAGCGTCACCCTCCACGGCGCCAACTCCACCTGGACCAATTCCTCTGAGTTGTACGTGGGCACTCAAGGCAACGGCACCCTCGCCATCACCAACGGCGCACATGTCTCCAATGCGTACGGCTGCATCGGACTTTACGGCGGCACCCCCGGCAGCGTCACCGTCGACGGCGCCAACTCCACCTGGACCAATTCCTCCGGCTTATCCGTGGGTAAAGGCGGCAAAGGCATCCTCGCCATCACCAACGGCGGAAAAGTCTCCAGCACGGGGGGCGCCATCGCGTACGGAAGCGGCTCCACCGGCAATGTCACCGTCCACGGCGCCAACTCCACCTGGACCAGTTCCGGCGACTTGGATGTGGGCGGCTTCGGCAAGGGCACCCTCGCCATCACCAACGGCGCACAAGTCTCCAGTGCATCTACCTACGTTGGAAGCTGCAGCGGACGCGACGGCCGCGGCAGCGTCACCGTCGACGGCACCAACTCCACCTGGACTAATTCCGGCCGTCTATACGTGGGCTATTGTGCCAACGGTACCCTCGCCATCACCAACGGCGCACAGGTCTTCAACACGAAGGGCAGCATCGGAGATCACAGCGGCTCCACCGGCAACGTCACCGTCCACGGCGCCAACTCCACCTGGACCAACTCCTCCGAATTGTACGTGGGCGTTTTTGGCAACGGCACCCTCGCCATCACCAACGGCGGAAAAGCCTCCAATGCAAACGGCTACATCGGGTCTTACAGCGGCTCCACCGGCAGAGTCACCGTCAGCGGCATCGGTTCCACCTGGATGACCTCCAACAACCTCTACATCGGCGGCAGCGAGTCTATCGTCGGCGTCCTCGGCACCGTCAACGTCACCGACGGCGGATGGCTCAGCGTTGGCGGCACGCTGCAGGTCTGGCAGACCGGAACCCTCTATGTGAACGGCGGCACGCTCTCGGCCGGGGCCCTGACCGGCAATGGAACGATCCATGTCAGCGGTCCCAGCGGCAGTGCCGGCCTGATCCTCGGCTCCACCGTCAACAGCACCTTCTCCGGCACGCTCGCCGATGGCTCCACCCCCGCTTCCCTACTCAAGGTCGGCGCCGGCGCCCAGACCCTCTCCGGCAACAATACCTATAGCGGCGGCACCACCGTGCAGGCCGGCTCCCTGCTGGCCACCAATACCAAAGGCTCGGCCACCGGCCTGGGCGATGTGGACGTCCAGGGCGGCGCGATCCTCGGCGGCAACGGCACCATCGGGGCCAGCGGTTCCACGGTCACCATCCAGAACAACGGCACCCTGGCCCCCGGCATGAGCCCCGGCACCCTGCACATCGCCGGAGACCTGGATCTGGAAGCCGGCGCAATCCTGGCATTTGAACTCAACGACCCGGACAGCACGACGCTGGCCAGCGACAAACTGCTGGTGGCCGAAACATTCAGTACCGAGCCCGGCGTCCTCATGGACTTAGCCCTGCAGAACGGCTACACGCCCGAGCTGGGCGACGCTTGGACGGTGGTCGAGTACGCCAACTTCTCCGGCAACGCCAGCGACGTCACGGTCCGCAGCACGCTCGCCGATCCCGACCTGAGCTACAACCTGGCCGTCGTCGGCAACTCGCTGGTCTTGAGCGTGGTGCCCGAGCCGGCCACGATCGCCACGATCGGCTCCGGCCTGCTGACCCTGGCCGGCCTGTGGTGGCATCGCCGACGGCGTCGCGCGCCTGGAGGCCTTCTGGCAAGCCTTCGCCCAAGCGGCCGAGCTGCAAGCGGTCACCGTTCCATGAGCCGCGTTGGCCCGGATCATTCACGGTCCCATCGCAGCCCCCATCGCAAGCGCAGAAGCAGTGGGCACCCACATTGAAGCCCGACGCGCAAGCGAGGCGACAGCGACCACTCACCTTCGCTGGCGTTTCAGGCTTCGATAGTGCCTGCACGATCCCGACACCACGGGCCGTGAGCCATCCGCGTTAGGCCGGCGTACCGGTGACGAAACTCCGCCTACGCCCCGTACACCACCTGTCCGCCGACCACCAGCGTCGCCACCTGCAGGGCACGCGGCCCTGGCTGGTCCGCCGCCGGCACGCGGAACAGCACCAGGTCGGCCCGGCTGCCCACGTTCAGATCGCCCCCTTCCAGCCCCAGCAGTCGGGCCGGATTGAGCGTGGTCATGTTCACCGCCTTTTCCATGGTCAGCTCGGCGAACTCCATCGCGTTCAGCACGCAGTTCGTGATCGGGAAGGTGGCCCCGGCCAGGATCGCTCGTTGACCGGCCACGACCAGCTTGCCGTCGGGCAGGATCTCCGCCTCGCACAAGTTGCCCTTGTAGCGGCCCGGCGGCAGCCCCGCCAGGCCCGACAGATCGCTGACCAGCACGCAGCGCTCGGGCGTCTTGCAGCGGATCATGGCCTTGACCACGTCGGCCGGCAAGTGATGGCCATCGGCAATCAGCCCCGCCACCAGCCGGTCGTCGGCCAACTGGGCCCAGATGTAGTTGGGGTGCCGCGCCAGGATCGGGTGCGCGCCGTTGCCCAAATGCGTGCTGAAGCGTGCCCCCGCCGCCGCCCCCGCATGCACCTGCGCCGGCGTGGCGGCCGTGTGCCCAATCGACACCACCACTCCGCTCTCCACCACGCGCTGGATGAAGTCGCACGCGTTGTCATACTCGGGCGAGACGGTCAGCAGGCGGATCTTGCCCTGCGCCGCTTCCTGCAGACGCTGGAATTCGTCCCAATCGGGCGCGCGGCAATGGGCGCGCGGATGCGCCCCGCGCGGCCCGTCTTCCTGCGCCACATACGGCCCTTCCAGATGGATGCCCGCCATGCGGCAGGCCACGGCCGGCATCGACTCCCAGGCCTTGGCAATCGTGCGCAAGGCGTGGCTCAGCACCGCATAGCCCTCGGTGGTCACCGTGGGGCAGAAGCGCGCCACCCCGAACGGCGTCAGGGCCTCGACGATCCGGGCCACCTTCTCCTCGGTCAGATCGGGCGAGCTGAACTCCTGCCCCCCGTAGCCGTTGATCTGAATGTCGATCAAACCCGGAGCCAGCCACGGCAGATCGTCCGCCGGCGGAGCGCTCAACGGCTCGATCCGGCCGATCTTCGCCCCTTCGCAATGCACACAAACGGCCGCGCCCGTGTCGTAACGACGCCCCAAGAGCTTCATCGTGTCCTCCACCGTTGGTTGGGAAGGGCCTCTTGCCCCTCAGAAAAGCAATGCACCAAGGGCGACCAGCGGATGCCCGGCTGCCTGCGGCAAACGCCAACGTCGCGTTGCGCTGCTCTTCTGAAGACCAACAAGCAGACCTTCCAAGGAAATAGTACGGGTTACCCGGCGGGGGTCAGACACCTCGGCCCGTGCGCCTCGCACACCTGGCGGCCCGTGCGCCTCGCACACCTGGGCCGAGCGATGACGAGTCGCGAAACACGTCCCAGACTAGATTAGCCGATGGCGGCGCGCTCGGCCAGAGTCTATTATTGCGTCTCAGGTAAGTAATGCCGTGAGGCCGACCATCGGGAGGCCGGTTTTCCCGGGCAACGGCCCGGACAGCCACGACATTCCTTTTCTGACACCCAATAGTTCCAAAAACTAAAGCCTGAAGCGCCAGCGAAGGCCGGTTACCGCGGGTCCTTCGCTCACGCTTCAGGCTTCGATGGGCGCACGGGATCATCCGGGCCCGTGTAGCCTCAGTCCGCCGCACTTCGGCGCGTGGCATCCTTGGGCAGAACCACGTAGGGCGTCGAGTACTGCCAACGATTGGGGAAGTACCAGTCCCCAGAGGCCCAAGCGGCCGAATAGTCGCCGTTGTACGGATCGGACGAAACACGCGGACGCTGGTTCGACATCCCGTACCACTTCAGGGTCGCCAGCCGACGGTGACGCTCGTTCTCCCGCAGCTCGGCGTTGTGCCGCACCATGGCCTTCGGGTCCTGATACTGCTGCTGATACTGCTGGTAGAACCACATCTCGGGCGTGGGCGTCATGGCGCCCGGCGAGATCAGGTTGTCGGCGCTCATGGGCTTCTTGTCCGGGTTCTCGGCGCGCACGGGAATCGCCGCCAGCAAGACGACCGCGGTAGCTGCCAGGAGGTATCTCATGAATCCGCTCCTCGGAAGGGGATGCTAACTATCGAGTGTTCTGATGAAGTCGCGTCGCCGACCGCTGGCGCACGGACCGTCGGCCGACGCCTCGCGCCGCAGCGCGCACCAAGTATCTATCCCAAAACCGTCATCGCCACGTCGGGCGGCCCTGCAGGACCGAACTGCCGACCGGTTCTGGCACCGGTACCAAAGTACCGATCCCAAAACCTTCATCGCCACGTCGGGCGGCACTGCAGGATCAAACTGCCGACCGGTTCTGGCACCGGTACCAAAGTACCGATCCCAAAACCTTCATCGCCACGTCGGGCGGCACTGCAGGATCAAACTGCCGACCGGTTCTGGCACCGGTACCAAAGTACCTACTTTCGGATTCGGCCCGCTGAGGGCTGCAGGATTAGGCGACTTTGACAAAGGCGCCGACCGAGCCTAGGTGGCAAGTAATCTGGGCAAGACGGGACCTTTGTTCCGCGTACAAAGTCCCGGGCCATTCGTACGCATTCTCCTGCCAGCCACCACCGCCCCTTGCCAGAAAATGCCAGCTTGCCGCCGAAAGCGGTCGCCTGCCGTCAGTCCGTGCTCGACGGCCGTCAAGAAACGCCATCCCCGATCATACGTGGTTGCAATGGGGGACAGCCGCGCTCAGGCCAGCGGGCCTTGAGGCTGATCCAGGAAGAGCTGATACGCGCGCCAGTCCCCCTGCACCACCAGCACGTACATCAGGCCGTTTTCCTGCCAGGCACAGGCCGAACAGTTGGCTGTGCTCCGCGCCGGACGCAGCGAGGGCTCCGAAGGCAGTCCGGCCACGGGCCGGTTCAGCACGTACAGCACGGCCGTCACGTCGTTCAAACGCATCTGATACGCCAGTCCCGGCGTGCCCAGCAGGCCCGCGATCGGCCGCCAGCGCACCTCGCCTGCCAGCCGCACCGCCGCGCTGAACGGATGGCTCCGCGGCGCGAGCGTTTCGCGCCACGGCGATTCCGGCTGCCGCAGCTCGCCGTTGAACATCTCCACGGCCCGTTCCATGACCGTGCTCGGGCTGTACTCATTCGCTCGCTGGTGCACCAGCGCGGCGACCAGAACCACCGCGGCGGCAGCCACCCCGGCCACGCTGGGCAGCCAGCAGCGCCAGCTCCACCGCCCCGCCGCGCGCCGCGCGCTGGCGGCCAACGCCCCGCCAACCTCCCCAGGCCCGACACCGGCAGCGCCGGCACACGCCAGCGGCTCGACCGCCGCGGCCAGCGCGGTCGCCAAACGACTCGCCAGTCCGCTCGGCACCGGCACGTCCTGTACCACGGCGGCGATCGTCGCGTCCAGCTTCTGCAACCGCTCGTACAGATCCTCCCACTCCGGGTTGGATTCCAAGCGCTCGCTCAATGCGCCTAGACCCGGATCGCACACATCGTCGCTGCTGGGGCGGCAAGCTTCGATCGCTTCTACAAGCCCTCGGTCATAGGACGGTTGCTGCGTCATCCTGATTGCGTTTCAGATCGACTCAGTTCGCGCCGGGCAAGACCGGCCGCAACGCTGGTGCTTGGGCCTTCTCAAGCTGGAACAAACGTGATCTCAAGTGCGATTTGGCCCGCGCCAGCCGACTCATCACCGTGCCGATCGGCAGATCCAACGCGGCGGCGATCTCGCGGTAGGAACGGTCCTCGAAATAGAACATCAACAACACCACGCGGTAGCCGGCCGGCAAGGCGTCGATGGCTGCCTGCAACTGCTGCCGGTCGATCGCCTCGTCGCCGGGGATCTCGGCCGGAATGTTGTCCAGGTTCAACTCCAGGTTCGCCGCCAGGGTCGGCCGCCGCTTGTGCCGGGACTTGAGGAAGGCGTTGCGGAGCATGGCCAACAGCCAACTGCCGGCGCTTTCCACTTGCCGCAACTGGGCCAGCTTCTGCTGGGCCGCCAGAAAGACCTGTTGCGACAGATCCTCAGCGTCGGCCACCGAGCCCGTCAGGCGGTACGCATAGCGGTACACCGCCTGGTGATGCTCGCTCACCAGTTGCGCGATATCCCTATCCTGGCGCGGGGTCGCCATCGCGGCTTCCTCTGCTATGAGGCCGCAAGAGGCCCGGTTATTCCCGGATGCCCAGAAGATTTGCGGCCAGAACCGAACTGCCGCAGATTATACCCCAGTACCAGCCCTGGTCCCAGGGGGGGACGATGTCGGATGTCGGATGTCGGATGCCTGCCCCCCCCTTTGCCTTTGTGCCTCTGTGCCTGTACTTCGTGTTCCACTTTCCTGCGTGAATAACTCGCGCCTCGATTAACCAGGCTTCTCCAGAACCACCACAAAGAGCGCGAAGCCCACGAAGCCATGAGCGCCCCGAAACACGTCCCTTGCTTCACCCCGGCTGTTACGCTCGGCATAATCGGCGATCTGTGACGGCGTTACCGGTTGTAGGGGCCCGGCAGACGGCGTTCCACTTCCCGCGACTGACAGACGAGGACTATTGAGAGCCGGTCCCATAACCTGTCGGCACCTCAGTCCTGCTGGGCCGCCCGAAGTGGCGGTGATGGTTCTGGGATAGGTCCTAAAAAACCCGATGGGGCTCGCTGCGCTCGCCCCACCCTCCGAGGGTTTCCACAACAGATACTACTTTCCCGAGATGCACGATCGATGCCAGCGCAGTCGATGACCGCAACTCCGTCCGTCTGCAAGACTCACTGATGGTGCGAGAACGGAGTGCAACCGTGGCGCGTTTCGCGGCAGCCATCCCCCTCCTTCTCCTGGCTGCGCGGCCACTGCCGGCGTACGAACTGGCCGCCAGCGCGGACGGCCCCATCACCGCCGCCACCTGCGCCGAATCGGGCCACGACGCCGGCATGCCGGCCTGCGCCCGGCTGCTCGAACCGGCTCCGCCCGCGCCGGCTTGGACCTGGACGTTCGACTACCGCTTCCGCTCGCTCACCAACAGCCACACGTCCTACGAGTTCGGCACGCCCGAACTGCCGCCCGACGGCTGGGCGCCCCTCAGCCGGCTGAATTTCAACATCGACTCCCTCTGGCACGGCGTGCAAATCGGCCTGAAGCGCCCCCGCTGGGGCCTGCACGTGGAGTATCTCCTGCCCCTGCAACGCAGCGTGCAGGGCAGCCTGGACGACTACGACTGGGATCCCCCTGGCGCCGGCTTCACCGACCTGGGTATCGCGCGTCAGCGCTGGACCGACGGCCACATGCTCGACGCCGGCGCCGAGTTCCTTCTGCTGGATCGCCCCTGGGGCTTGCCGCTGGAAATCTGGCCGCTGGCCGGGTTCCGCTGGCAGCGATTCCATCTCATGTGCTACGACCTGGTGCAGTACAAGGAAGGCGGCGTGTGGCCCGTCGACCCGTTTCGCGATGCCGGCAACGTGCTCGCCTTCAACCAGCAATACTACGCCGGCTACTTCGGCGGCCAGTTGCGCACGAGCCTGGCCTTGGGCCGCTTGCCCGCCCTGCGGCTCACGCTCCAGGGCGATTGGGCCTGCACCGAAGGCTACAATGTCGACCACCACCTGATCCGCGAGGGCGACCGCTACACGATCGAGAAGACGTACGGCGGCGCCTGGCACGCCGGCCTCACCGCCGAAATGCCCCTCCGCACCAGGCTCAGCCTCGGTTGCCAGATCGACTACCTGGCCATCTCCACCACCGGCAGCCACCGCCTGCTGAACGCACCGTTCGATGTCGACCAGTCGTGGACGCACGGGGTGCGCGCCTGGTCCGACCAGACCTGGCTCACCGCCTTCGTGCGCGTGAACTGGTGAGCGCTATTGCGCCCCGCATTGGTAATGGCCCCGGCCGACCAACGGGAGGGCCGGGAAATCGGGCTTCCGATGGTCGCGCGCAGTTCATTGGCCATGCCGGACCCCATCATTGGCCGCATTCGCCGCCGGTCGCAGCGGCTCACGTCGACTGCGGCACGATCGGCGCCGCCGAGGCCAACTGCGCAGCCGCGGCCGCTTTGCGCGCCGCGGCCCAATCGGCCACCCCCTGGATCACGTAAAAGAAGACCGGGGTGAGCAGGATCCCGAACAGGGTCACGCCCAGCATTCCGCTGAACACGGCCGTGCCCAGGCTGCGGCGCATCTCGGCCCCCGCCCCCTCGGCGATCAACAGCGGCACCACGCCCAGGATGAAGGCCAGCGAGGTCATCATGATCGGCCGCAAGCGCAGCCGGCAGGCCTCCAGCGTCGCCTCGCGCCGGGCCACGCCCGACTCGCGCTGCTGGCGCGCGAACTCCACGATCAGAATCGCGTTCTTGCTGGCCAGCCCCACCAGCACGATGAACCCGATCTGCGTGAAGATGTTCACGTCCATCTTGGCGATCATCACGCCCGCGATCGAGCACAGCAGGCACATCGGCACCACCAGGATCACGGCCAGCGGTAGGGCCCAGCTCTCGTACTGCGCGGCCAGGACCAGGAACACCAGCACCACGGCCAGGGCAAACACGTACATCGCCGTGTTGCCGGCCTGGATCTGCAAGTAGGTCAGCTCGGTCCACTCGCTGGCCATCGACGCCACCAGCGACCGCTGGGCCAGGCGGTTCATCTGCTCGATCGCCTGGCCGGAACTCGTGCCCGGCGCCGGATTGCCGTTCACGGCCGCCGCGGAATACATGTTGTAGCGCATGAGCATCGACGGCCCGACCATGTCGCGGACCGCGCACATCGTGCCCAGCGGAACCATGTTGCCTTGGCTGTTGCGGACCTTGATCTGCAGGATGTCGGCCACGGAGCGGCGGAAGTTGGCGTCGGCCTGCACGTTCACCTGCCAGGAGCGGCCGAACTCGTTGAAGTTGTTCACGTACAGCGATCCCAGGTAGACCTGCAGCGCGCCGAACACGTCGCCCAGCGACACGCCCATCGACTTGGCCTTCCAGCGGTCGATGTCCAGGAACAGCCAGGGGGTCTCGGCGCGCACGTTGCTGAACAGACCCGTCAGCCCCGGCGTGGCGTTGCCCTCGTCGACCAGGCGTTCGGTCACTTCCTGCAGTTCGCCCAGGCCCAGGTTGCCCCGATCCTCCAGGATCAGCCGGAACCCGCCCGCCGTGCCCAGCCCGTCCACCGGCGGGGCCTGGAAGATCGACACCAGCGCGTCGCGCACCTCTTCGTTGCACCGCTGTTGCAATCGCACGGCGATCTCGTCGCCGGTCAGCTTGCGCTGGCCGAACTCCTCCAGCATCACGTACAACGAGGCGAAATTGGGCGAGTTGGCGGCGAACAGCAGCGACTGCCCCGACACGCCCACCGTGTGCGCCACGCCCTCCAAACCCTTGGCCAACTGCTCCACCTGCGCCATCACCTGGCGCGAGCGTTGCACCGAGGCCCCGTCGGGCAACTGGATGTTCACCAGCAGATAGCCCTTGTCCTGCTGCGGGATGAAGCCCGTCGGAGCGCGCTGGAAGCCCAAGTAGGTCAACCCCAGCAGGCCCGCGTACACCAACAGCGAAATCGCGCAGGTGCGCAACACCAGGCCCACCGTGCGCACGTACAGCCCCGTGCAGCGCTCGAAGCCGAAATTGAATACCCGGAAGAACCAGCCCAAGGCCAGGTTCAGCAGCCGCGTCAGCAGGTCCGGCCGCGCCCCGTGCGGCTTCAGCAGCAGGGCGGCCAAGGCCGGACTGAGCGTCAGCGAGTTGAAGGCCGAAATCACCGTCGACACGGCGATCGTCAAGGCGAACTGCCGGAAGAACTGCCCCGTGATCCCGCTGATCAACGCGCAAGGCACGAACACCGCACACAGCACCAGCCCCACGGCGATCACCGGCCCCGTCACCTCTCCCATGGCCTTGATCGCCGCCTCGCGCGGCGCCAGCCCCTGGGCCAGCCAGCGCTCCACGTTCTCCACCACCACGATCGCGTCGTCGACCACGATGCCGATGGCCAGCACCAGGCCGAACAGCGACAGGTTGTTCAGGCTGAAGCCCATCCCGGCCATCACCGCGAACGTGCCCACGATCGCCACCGGCACCGCGATCAAGGGGATGATCGCCGCGCGCCAGTTCTGCAGAAAGACCAGCACCACCAGGGCCACCAGGATGATCGCATCGCGCAGGGTCTTCACCACTTCGACGATCGATTCCTGGATGAAGGGCGTCGTGTCGTAGACGATCTTGTAGTGCATGCCCGGCGGGAACCGGTCCTTGAGTTCCTTCATCTTCGCGTACACGGCCTTGGCCGTCTGCAGCGCGTTCGAGCCCGGCAACTGGTAGATCGACAAGGCCACCGAGGGCTCCTGGTCCAGCGTGCACGATTGATCGTACTGCTGGGCCCCCAGTTCCAGCCGGGCCACGTCGGCCAGGGTGACGACCATCGCGTCATCCTGGTCCTTGGAGGTCGATCCGGCCTTGAGCACGATATCGCCGAACTGCTCCGGCTCGATCAGCCGCCCCAAGGTGCTCATGGTGAGCTGGAACTGCTGCCCCGCCGGCACCGGCTCCTGGCCGATCTGGCCCGCCGCCACCTGCACGTTCTGCTCCTGCAAGGCGTTGACCACGTCGTTGGCCGACAGGTTGCGCGCGGCCAGTTT
>CALARR010000087.1 GCA_937889015.1 uncultured Planctomycetales bacterium
CCCACGATCATCCCCGCCTCGGCCCGGGGCGCGGATGGCAAGGCGGCGCCGAGCAACCGGATCGGGGTGGCGATGATCGGCCTGGGGCGTCAGGCGCTGGCCTACAACCTGGGGCCATTCATGAAGGAGCCGGACTCGCAGGTGGTTGCCCTGTGCGAGGTGGACCGGTGGCGTTTGCGGCTGGACAGCTCCGCCGCGGCCAAGTGTGCGGCCAAGAATGGCTTCGCGCCGGACGCCTTCAAAGGATGCTTTCGCACGACCGATTTCCGCGAGGTGCTGGCGCGCAAGGACGTGGATGCGGTGATGATCACCACGCCGGACCATTGGCACGTTTCGATCGCCTTGGCGGCGATCAAGGCGCGCAAGGACGTGTGCTGCGAGAAGCCGATCGGGCTGTGCGTGGAGCATGGCCGGATTCTGGCCGACGCGGCGGCGAAGGCCAGGTGCGTGTTCCGCACCGACAGCGAGTTCCGCTCCAAGCCCGAGTTCTTTCAGGCGGTGGGGTTGGTGCGGAGCGGGAAGATCGGTCAGCTCAAGACGATCCGTTTCGCGGCCCCGGCCTACAACAAGATGTGTCCGCCGCTGCCGATGCAGCCCACCATGCCGGTTCCGGAAGAACTGGACTACGACATGTGGCTGGGGCCGGCGCCGCTGGCGCCCTATACCGAGCAGCGCGTACACGCGCACAACGATGTGGACGGCACCTACTCGCGCCCAGGCTGGTATGGAAACCGCACCTACTGCGACGGCGGGATCTGCAACTGGGGTTATCATATCGCCGACAACGTGCAGTGGGGAAACAACTCGGAACGCACCGGCCCAGTGGAAATCGAAGGCCGCGGCGAGTTCCCGCCGATCGACTACCTGCACAATGGGATTCAAGGTTGGGAAGTGCGCTACCGCTACGCCAACGGCGTGGAGGCGTTGTACGTCAATTCCGACCGCTCGCCCAGCAATCAGCCCACGGGAATTCGCTTCGAGGGGACGGAGGGTTGGGTGAGCGTGGTGCCCTTCAAGAAGGGAATGCAGGGCCTGGACGCGGAGCCGAAATCGCTGCTCACGGCCACGCTCGGGCCGGAAGATTTCCCGTACACGCTGAAACACGAGAAGCGCGATTTTCTGGACTGCGTGAAGACCCGCGGCCAGACCCTGGAGGACGCGGAGGTGGGGCATCGCTCGACGACGGTCTGCCAGTTGGGATACATCGCCTGCCTGACCGGCAGGAAGCTAAAATGGGACCCGGTGGCCGAACGGTTCGCCGGCGACGACGAAGCCAACCGGTTGCTGAGTCTGCCGCCGGGCCGCGCGCCGTGGAGCGTGACGTAGGGTTTTGCGACAGGAACGGCGTCCCACGATCCGTGGCCACGCCTTTCTCCAAATACGCGCGAGGAAGAACACATTCGCCCCCCGTCGAGGAACCGCACTGTGTGGTTGAGTTCCTTTCTCAGAACGGTCTACGCAGCGATGATCGCGGTGTCACAAGCTATCTGTTCTCTCTGGGCCCGGATGGCAGAAGTCGCCGTGTTTGGCATGTAACGGACTGTCTCTTGAGGCACATTCCAGGCCAGCAGCGATGTTATACGCAAAACGGCACCGTGAGCGATCGATACCACAACGGCGGAGGACTGCTGTGCGCGTCCTGCTGATCGCGTTGACGTCCTGGTTGGGGTTGACGTCGGCGAACACGAGTGGCGCAGAACTCTGGATCGGCGCGGCCACGGCCGACATCACGCCTGAAGTGCCCGTGGCTCGGGAGGGCGTGAACGTCGCGCTCACGGTCAAGGACCGCTGCACCGCCAACGTGCTGGCCTTGGAGTCGCGGCAGGGCGAGCGCGTGCTTGATCAAGCGGTCCTGATTTCCTGCGATTTGTGCATCTTGCCTGGGGTCCAAGAGGGATTCCGCAAACACCTGGCCTCGCGCCAACCGGGTTTCGATCTGCGCAAGCTGTCGCTGGCCGCCACGCACACGCACACATCGATGATGGTCGCCAAGAGCCCTTACAACGACAAGGACTACGGCAACGCGGTGCAGCCCAAAGACTACCTGCCGCTGCTGTACGAGCGCATGGGCGATGCTGTGACGAAGGTGTGGGCAAGCCGGGCCCCGGGGGCGGTTGCGTGGGGACTGGGGCACGCCGTGGTGGGACACAATCGCCGTGTGGTGTACCGGGACGGGACGGCCAAGATGCACGGCAACACGGACGATCCCAAGTTCAGTCATATCGAGGGCTACGAGGACCACGCCGTCGACATTCTGTGTTTCTACGATGCCCAGCGGCGGCTCAAGGCCACGGCCATGTCGATGGCCTGCACGGCGCAGGCCGCCAGCGGCCCCGTGATCAGCGCCGACTATTGGCACCCGGTGCGCGAGTCGCTCCGTCAGCGGTACGGGCCGGATCTGTGCGTGCTGGGATTCGTGGCTGCGGCCGGTGACCAGACGCCCAGGCTGCAGTTTCGCAAGGCGGCCGAATTGCGCATGGAGCAACTTCGCGGCTTGGATCACGCACAGGAGATGGGGCGACGGATTGTGGCGGCGTTCGACGACGTCGCCCCGCTGATCGCTAAGGACATGCGCAGCGATGTGCCGCTGGTGCACCTGGTGCAGCAGGTCGACCTGCCGGCGCGGATCGTCACAGCGGCCGAGTACGAGGCGGCAAAGAAGACCTGTGAGGAAATGGACGCCAAGAAGGTCAGGGGGCACCGCGAGTGGTATTGGCGCGGTTACCAAGGGCTGATCGTCGAGCGGTACCTGGCGCAGCAGAAGGGGCAGTGGAAGACCTTCCCGATCGAGATGCACGTGTTACGCCTGGGCGATGTGGCGATAGCCACCAACCCGTTCGAGCTGTTCCTGGACTATGGCGTGCAGATTCAGGCCCGGAGCGCGGCGCCGCAGACGGTTCTGATCGAGTTGGCCAGCCCCGGGGGTTACGCGGGCTACGTGCCCACGCCGCGCGCGGTCGAGGCCGGCGGCTACAGCGCTGAGGTCCTGGTCAACATGATCGGTCCCGAGGGGGCGCAAGTACTCGTGGACCGGACGGTGGAGGCCATCGAGGAGTTGTTTCGGAAGTAGTTTTGCAGCGGTCCGCGTTTCAATGGCATTGTACATGTCGCACTAGCCGACTGACTCAAGGGTAAAGGGTTGCGCGATGACGTTATTACAGGCATTGGCTCGACGTTGTTGGCTGAGCTTTGCGGTGGCAGCGGCTTGCGCGACGTGGCTGGTCGGCCAGTCCGGCCAGGCGGCCGAGCCGGACCCCGCTCAGGGAAAGATCTCGGCGACGGACCACTTCTGGTACCGGCTGCAGCCGGCGGGGCCTTATATCGACTCGCAGCGCGACAACAAGGCCTTCGGCCATACCGACACCGAGATCATGCTGTCGGAAGACAACGGCCATACGTGGCCGCACCGCTGCGCGTTTCCGGATGCCAAGAACATCACGTTCAGCACGATCCTGAAGAACGGGAACATCCTGTTCGCCACAGGCGCGAAGATCTACCTGAGCACCGACAACGTGAAGACCTACAAGCCGATCACGGTCAAGGACTCGCGCGGCGCGGACTACCTGCCCCATACACCGCAGAACGCCGACAATCCCGGCTGGTACTTCCACAGCCTCTCGGGCGTGGATTGCTGGGATGTGCAGGGGCGGGAGATGGTCGTGTGGGGCAACTACTGCAATGTGATGGGGGGCGCGTCGCCGCCGAATATCTGCTACTCGGCCGATGGCGGGCAGACTGTCAGGATCGCCTATGCCTTCGGGCAGAACCCGGCTTATCGCGATAACGGTGGTCCGGGCGGAGGCAAGACCGGGACCCTGCTGGGCGACCCCGCCAACCGGGTCTTCTGCCGCCATATCCATTCGGTGGGCTACAACCCGGTCGAGAATGCGTTCTACGCATCCACGGGCGATCGCGACCGGGAAGAAGGGCAAGAGTGCCACTGGCTGCGCGGCACGTACGACGCAGCCAAGGACCAGTGGGCCTGGAAGGTCGTCGTGTCGGGCAGCTCGAACTCGCGGTACAAGTCGGGCGGCATCAACTTCGTCGACGGAAAGTTGTACTGGATCGCCGACGCCAACGGCCCCAAGCCGCACGACCGGGGCGTCTTCTGCTGCGATCCGGCCGACCTGGCGCATCCCGACAAGCACACGTTGCTGTTCAATCCCGAGTATGAAGCGGCGAACATGATCATCCAGGACGGCGTGATCCTGGCCGCGCACTATGCCACGGCATCGCCCTACACGCTGGGGATCATCATCTCGCCGGACATGGGCAAGACGTGGGCCCAATACGACCTGAAGGAGTTCGGCAAACGCTCGCCGGTCCGCTTCCACAAGAAGAATAGCGAAGGGTGGTTCCGGGTCGACTTGCGATCGGGATGGATCAAGTTCGAGGAAGTGCTGTTCATCAAGCCCAAGCCCTTGGCCGCCAAGGGGAAGGCCTGAGTGCCGAATTCCCTGCCGAATGTCGAATGGACCGTCAATTCCAGTCCTGGAGAAGAAGAATGATTGGCTGCGAGCCTCGTCAATACGTGTTTGTGCAACGCGTCTGGCCTGCTGTGGGCATCGGCTTGCTGATGCTCTGGCTGTCTGTGTGTGGAGCGTCGCCGCGCACCGCCACGGGCGCCGAGCTATGGGTGGGCGGGGCCATGGTGGACATCACGCCCGAGTTGCCCGTGGCCCTGGACGGGTTTCGTGGCATGCGGATTTCGAAGAAGCCCGCCACCTCCATCTGGGCCACGGCCCTCGCCTTGGAATCGCGTGACGGGGAGAAGGTGCTGGACCAGGCGGTGATGGTCTCCTGCGACATCATCGCCATCCGCGAGGGGATCCTGGCCAAGGTCCGCGAGAAGATCCAGCCGCGGTCCGCTGACCTGGACCTGAACAAGGTGTTTCTCAACGGCACGCACACGCACTCCGCCCCGGTGACCACCGACGGCAAGTACACGCTGCCCGACTCGGGCATCATCCAGCCTGGCGAGTACGCGGAATGGATGACCCAACGGATCGCCGAGGCCGTGTTGCAGTGTTGGCGCAATCGCCGACCGGCCAAGGTCGGCTGGGGGCAAGGCCAGGCGGTGATCGCCCAGAATCGTCGGGCCACTTATGCCGACGGCACGGCCCAGATGTACGGCAAGACCAACCGGCCCGATTTCCGCGGCATTGAAGGTTACGAAGACCACAACCTGGAAGTCCTCTTCTTCTGGGACCCGCAGGATCGGCTCGTGGCCACGGCGATCAACGTGGCCTGCCCGTCGCAGGAGGTGGGCGGCAGCGCGCTGCACGCCGATTTCTGGCACCCGGTGCGCGAAAAGCTCCGCGAGAAGCACGGGGCTGACTTGCTGGTGCTGGCCTGGACTGGGGCGGGCGGCGACCAGGTTCCGCAACTCATGTACGGCCGGCCAGCCGACGAGCGGATGCGCAAGCTGCGCGGCAACCTGACGCGTCTGGATGAGATCAGCCGTCGCGTCGTCAGCGCCTGGCAAGATGCCTACGACGGGGCGAAGAACGACAGGCGCACGGGGGTGGTGCTGGAGCATTCCGTTCAACAGATCGACCTGCCATGGCGCAAAGTGACCGAGGCCGAAGCGGCCGATGCCCGGCAGCAGGCGGAGAAGTACGCCAAAGATCCGGCCCAGCGCTGGAACCACGGCTGGCACCAGCGCGTGGTCGATCGCTATGAGGCGCAGCAGGCGGGCACGGCGGGCAGCTTCAGCATGGAGTTGCACGCCCTGCGCCTGGGCGACGTGGCCATCGCCACCAACGAGTTTGAGCTGTTCACCGACTACGGAGTGCAGATCAAGGCGCGGAGCCCCGCCATCCAAACCTTCATCATCCAACTAACCGGCTCGGCCGGGTATCTGCCGAACGAACGAGCCGTGCGCGGCGGCGGCTACAGCGCGGTGATCCAGAGCAGCCGGATCGGGCCCGAGGGAGGTCAGGTGCTGGTGGACCGCACGGTCGAGGCGCTGGACGGATTGTGGAAGAAATCGGCCAAGTAGCGAGAGCATTGGAATCGCGTCAGCAAATATCGATCTTCAGGACAGGAATGCAGCACGAGGGGGCGGTGTTTGCCCGGAAACCGGGCTTTTGCTGATCGCCCTGGTTGCATTCCTTGCCTGAAGGCCAACCGACACTTCTTCGCGTTATCTGGGAGGCAAACGCATGCGGCAACAGACCCAAGGGGCTTGGCAGAGGATGGTCTTTGGCGCTGTCCTGGGAACCATGGTCGTCACCATGTTGGCGCGCGGGGCGACGGCCGACGAATTGCTGATCGGAACGGCCACGACCAGCATCACGCCGGGTCGGCCGATCGCTCTGGCCGGGCAGATGGGACTGCGCGTGGCGAAGACCGTCGAATCGCCCTGCATGGCCAGCGTGGTGGCATTGGAAACGCGGCGTGGGGGGAAGTCGGTCGACCAGGCGATCATGATCTCGTGCGACCTGGCCGCGATCCGGGGCGACCTGGAGGGGACCAGCACTTCGTTGGGGCAGTTCCTGGAGTGCAAGATCCTGGAGCAGTTCCGCCAACGCGTGAAGGCGAAGCTATCGGGCTTTGACGTCCAGAAACTCTTTCTCAGCGCGACCCACACGCACACCGGCGCGGTCACGTACGAAGGCTTTCACGACATTCCCAAGGACGTCATGCAGCCCAAAGAGTACCTGGAGTTCATGCTGGACCAATTGAGCGCGATGGTCGTCAAGGCCTGGGACGAGCGACGGCCGGGGGGCGTGAGCTGGGGATTGGGCCAGGCCGTGGTGGCGCAGAACCGCCGCGCCGTGTATGCCGACGGCACGGCCAAGATGTATGGCAAGACGGACGTGCCGGAGTTCCGCGGCCTGGAAGGCTACGAAGACCACGGCGTGGAGGTGCTCTTCTTCTGGGACGGACAGAAGAAGCTGATCGCCACCGCGGTGAACCTGGCCTGCACGGCCCAGGAGGTGGAAAGCGGCAAGGCGGTGAACGCCGACTTCTGGCACGAAGTGCGCCTCGATCTGCGCCAGCGCTGGGGCGAGGATCTGCAGGTGTTGGGCTGGATCGGCGCGGCGGGCGATCAGTCGCCGCATCTGATGTATCGCAAGGCGGCCGAAGAACGCATGCGCAAGCTGCGCGGTCTGACGCGACTGCAGGAAATTGCGCGGCGCATTGCCCTGGCCGTGGACGACGTCTATCAGGTGGCTAAGAACGATATCCACACCGACGTGCCGCTGGTCCACAAAGTGCAAACCGTGCCGCTGCCGATCCGAATGGTCACCGAAGAGGAGTTGGCCGACGCGAAGGCCCAGGCGGCGAAGCTGCTGGAACAGGAGAAGAAGGGCGCCAACGTCCACGGCCGGCGAATGTGGCATGAGCGGATTGCCGACCGCTACGAGTGGCAGAAGAGCAACCCGGTGTACCCCATGGAGACGCACATCATCCGCTTGGGCGACGTGGCCATTTGCACCAATCCGTTCGAACTGTACACCGATTACGGCGTGCGGATCAAGGCGCGCAGCAAGGCCCTGCAGACCTTCGTCATCCAGCTTGTGGGCCCCGGCACCTATCTGGCGACCGAGCGCGCGGTGAAGGGGGGCCACTACAGCGCGATCGTCCAAAGCAACCTGGTCGGCCCGGAGGGCGGGCAGGTGCTCGTCGACCGCACGGTCGAGATGATCAACGCGCTCTGGCCGGAGGCCAAGTGATGATGGCGCGCTCGTAGACCGCAAAGCTACCAGGCTTGCGTGACGCCGGGCGTGGCGCAGGGGTACACGCCGTTGGCGTCGGGCTTGGACTGCGGTTGGGCGTCCCAGGCCAGTTTGGCCGGGGCGAGGTTGAGCTGCGAGGCCAGGGCCGTGTCCCACTCGACCATCTTGCCCGAGTAGGTCGCCATGCGCCCCAGGATGGCGGTCATGGTGGAATCGGCGGCCCAATCCGCCTCGTTGTAGGCCTGGCCCGCCTGGAGCGCGGCCACGAGGTCGTCCATCTCCACCTGGTGTCCGTCGCCGCTGCGCTTCCACTTCAGCGGTTCCTGGCCGTCGACGCACAAGTCACTGGCGCCGTGTCCCTGGATGTTCGCCGTGCCCTTGGTGCCGTGGGCGTGCTGCGCAAAGCTGTTCCAGCAGGAAGGGATCTGCCGGCAGTAGCTGAACATCCGCGAGCCGTCGGCGAATTCAAACTCGACCGCGTGGTGGTCGTAGATTTCGCCGATGCCCGGCTGGAAGCGGACCTGGCGCCCGCCCATGCCCTGCGCCCTGATCGGATGGGCCTGCTTGATCCAATTGCCGACATCGATGTCGTGGACGTGCTGTTCCACGAGGTGGTCGCCGCTGAGCCAGGTGAAGTGGTACCAGTTGGAGACCTGGTACTGCATTTCGCTCTGCTCGGGCTTGCGCGGCCGGTTCCAGATGCCGCTGGCGTTGAAGTACACGCGCACGAACTTCACGTCGCCGATCATCCCGTCGTGGATCCGCTTCACAACCTCCTGGTGCTTGGTCTCATGCCGCAGATGGTGCCCCACGGCGACGGCCAGCTTCTTCTGCCGTGCCTGCTGGTTGGCGGCCAGGATGCGGCGGACGCCCGGCGCGTCGGTGGCCACGGGCTTCTCCATGAAGATGTGCTTGCCCGCCTTCACGGCCGCCTCGAAGTGCCAGGGGCGGAAACCGGGCGGCGAACAGAGCAACACCAAGTCCACGCCGCAGTCGATGGCTTGCTGATAGCCGTCCAGCCCCACGAATTGCCGTTGCTTGGGCACATCCACGCGCTCCGGAACGCGCTTGGCGAGATTCTTCAGGGCGGTTTCGATGCGGTCCTCAAAGGCGTCGGCCACGGCCACCAGCTTGACGTTGGCCTTGGTGCTGAGGATGTTCATGGCGGCGCCGGTTCCACGCCCACCGGCCCCGACGAGGGCCACGCGCAGCAGGTCGCTGCCGGCCGCGTGTACGCTGCGTGCCAGGGGCAAGTTGGCGGCGGTTGCGGCGGCGCCCAGCAGGGCCGAGCGCTGGAGGAAATCGCGGCGCGAGACGCTGGGCTGTGGCTGGCTGCGGGATGGCGTCGCGGTGGGGTTGCTCATGGCAAGGTCCTTTCTCTTGGAGATGGCTAGGCGAAGCGTCGGGAGAAGCCACCGCTAGTGCAGTGCATCGGAATTGGCGGCCTGTGTTGTG
>CALARR010000088.1 GCA_937889015.1 uncultured Planctomycetales bacterium
CAGGCGTCAGCAATTGCACGGATTGGACCTTCTTGCCGGCCGGCACTTGCAGGTCAACCGCCACCTCGCTGACGGGGCCGTCGTCGCGGAAGTTGACCAGGTGCAGCATGCGCCGCTGAGGCTGTTCGGTCAGTTCGCAGCACAATCCGGCGGCGGCGGGCAGGGGGAAGGGCAGGGACTTGACCTTCTCGCTGCCCAAGGACCTGGCCGCGATGCTCAGCGGTGCGGGACCGCCGCAGGCCTGGTGGATTGCCGCCAGCCAGTCGCTGTCGGCCGCCGCGCGCACGACTTGCTTGGCCGGCAGGTCGTCCAACGCCGGTTTCTTCCGCGGCAGCATCCACTCGTCGTGCGTGGCCAGCGGTCCGATCACGCACAGCCGGCCGCCCCCCTGCACGAAGCGGCGGATCTGTTCCACAGTCCGATCGCCCAAGGCCGCGCAGCCGGCCAGCACGGCCAGCTTGTATTGCGGCAGCAGATCCAACTGCGGCTTGTAGAGGATCTGGAACGGCCGGCGATGCAGGATCAGGGCTTCCTCCACCTGGCCCGTCAACCGGGCCGTGGCCGGCTCGCCGAAGACCATCGAGGGGAAACTACGGATGACGGCCAGGTCGGCCACCACGCGCGCATCGCGGAACAGGGCACGCTGGCGATGGAAGAAGCGCACGTAGGGCAGGACGGCTTCGTCGACGGACGCCGTCTGGCCGGGCCGATTGACGATCTGGCCGTACTCGAACCAGCAGATGGCCCCCAGGCAGTCCAGGTTGAAGGCCAGCGACTCGGCCGCCTCCAGGGGCGACGTGACGTAGGCGAACATCGAGTTGTTCATGCGCCGCGTGACCTTGTAGGTGCGAATTCGCGACGTAAGCACGCCGGCTGCGTAACGCGGCTTGGCGCTTTCGTCCCAAATCGCCTCGCCGCCGCTGAGCAGGCGGCCATGATCCACCGGCAGGATGATTGTCGGACGCACGCCGGCCGGATTGCACTCGACCAGGATGTCGCGGCGCAGCGAACGTGCGTAGCGATTCATATCGTGATACGAGTCGGCCAGCGACTGGCAGCAGAAATTCGTCCAGGCGCGCGCCAACAAGGGATCCTCCGCCTTGCCGGCAGTTGACTTGGGGTCGGCCGCCGTCGGCCGCGCGTCATGATAGCGCTGGGCCAGCTCCTTGGGGACCGACTTGGGCGGCTGAGCCGTGGCCGGATCGATGCCGTGTTGCCGGAGTTGCTCGGCCGAGAAGGTGGCTTGCACGTATTGGCGGAAACGCTCCGCCGAGTTGGCGTCGTAGCCCGGCCCGATGTTGTGGTTGTCGAAATGGATCAGGTCCGTCTGGATGTCTTCCACCGCGAAACGCACCAGTTGGCGATAGTAGGCCTGGGCCTGGGGATGGTTGCGGTTCCAATAGTAGCGGTATTGGGCCTTGCCGTAGGTGACGGGCGAACCGTCGGGTTTCAGGAGGACCCAATCCTGGGCCTCGGGCTTCTCTTTGAAGAACAATTCCCAGATGAACGCGCCACTGTAGTTGTAGACGCCCACGCGCAGGCCCGCCTCGCGGCAGCGTTTGGCGAATTGCACGGCGTCGGCCATGCTTTCGCGCTCGGCCTGCATGCCGCCTCCCTTGTAACAGTGCATCATCACGAAGTTGACGCCCAGGGCCTTGAGCTGCGCGATCATGGCTGGACTCTGCTCGCGGTGATAAGCGGCGATCTGCTCGGCCGAGGGCGTGTAGCCTTCGCCCCCATCGCGGCGTACGCGGAACAAGAGCGGTTCCCAGCTTCCGGCCATCACGATCCCGTCTCGAGCCAGCCACTCCGGCCGCTGCTCGCCGGTCAACGTGAGCACTTCCGCCTGCGCGGCCGCCGCCAAACAGATCCAGGCCAACAAGGCTCTTGCGGTGAACATGGGGTTGATCCTTTTGGAGAGGCACAAAGGGGCAAAGGTACAAAGGGGCGTTCCAGCTTCCTTAGGCTAGGGTATGGCCCCGTTTGCGTAAAGTAGCCGCTTTGCGCAATTCCGAGGGCTATTTCACGCACACCCTTCCGGCCCGTGTTATCATGAAGGCGATGGCCGTCTGACTTACGTAATGACCTCCCAATGAGTCGTCCAGCATGACACGCACGCGCGAGATCGCCCTGGCCTTTCCATTGGCGTCCGGGATGCACCAGGAGGTGGTTCGCGGCATCGTGGACTACGCGCAGCAGCGCGACGAGTGGACATTCCTGTCGGGGTCGGAAACGCTGGCCATGTCGGTGCTTTCGTTGAAAGGCTGGCCGGGCCACGGCGTGATCGCCAATGTGGTCACGCGGCGCGAAGTCCGCGCCGCGGCCCGACTGGGAGTGCCGGTGGTCAATCTGTCGGGCGTGCTGGCCGATGCGGGCCTGCCGCGCGTGATGAACGACCATCGGGCCATCGGCCGGCTGGGGGCAGAGCACCTGCTGGGGTGCGAGTTTCGGCGGTTTGCCTACTACGGCCTGAAAGGCACCTGGTACTCCGGCCAGCGCGGCCAGGGGTTCTGCGATCGCGTGCGTCTGGAAGGGTACCCCTGTTCGATTCACGAGACGGCGGGGATCAGCGAAACGGCGGGCACCTGGCACCGCTGGCGCGGCGAACTGCGCCGCTGGCTGGCCACGCTTCAGCCCCCCTTTGCCGTGATGGCGGCCCATGACTTCCTGGCACGCATGGTCGTCGACGTTTGCCGGCACGAGGGCCTGCACGTGCCGCACGATGTGGCCGTGGTGGGCGTGGGCAACGACCTGCTGATCTGCGAGGCCTCGCGGCCGACCCTGAGCAGCGTGGCGCGGCAGGGAAGGGAGATCGGCTACCGCGCCGCCGAGTTGCTCGATCGGCTCATGGCCGGCCGGCGACCGCGGCAACAGGAGATCATCGTCGACCCGGCGGGCGTGGTGGGACGCCAGTCGACCGACGTGGTGGCGGTGGACGATCCGGACTTGAGCCGCGCCATGCGTTTCATTCGCGAGCGTCTGGGACAGCCCTTCACGATCGACGACCTGGTGCGCGAAGTGGCCGTATCGCGGCGCTGGCTGGAATATCGGTTCCGCGCCCGATTCGGCCGCTCGCCGCACGAGTACATCTGCGCGGCGCGCGTGGAACGAGCCAAGCAACTGCTCGTGGCCGCGCCCGAACTGCGAGGGGAAGAACTGGCGCGAGCCTGCGGCTTCGGCGGTCCGCGAAGTCTGCGCCAGGCGTTCGTCCGCTTGACCGGGAGCACGCCGCGACAGTACCGGCCGTAGCGTCCCGGCACCTCGTGTCCCTGTGAGGGGGGCTTCCTGCTCTCTCCGGCCAACGAATGGACGTCCAATGGGTGCTGGGATACGGTATGATATACGCTGCCGTGCTGGTTCTGGTGGCGATCGTGGGCTGGGTCTGGATGTCCGGCCGATGGCGTCTGGCCTGAGGGCCCATGCTCGCTGTTCGGCGAGCCGCGGCGCTGGGCAAAGCGGGGTCACAAGGCGCTGCCCTGCGCCGTGAATCGGCGGTTGGCATCCGGATCATGCTCCCGCACGAGGTTCGCTTATGGTGCTCTGTTCGTGGCTCGCGTTGTCGGTGCTCTCGGTCAGCCTGCCGGGCGAGGACTGGCCCGAGTGGCGCGGCGCCCAGCGTGAAGGCGTGTGGCGCGAAGAAGGGATCGTCGATCGGTTGCCGCCTGAAGGGCTTCCGGTCCGCTGGCGCGCGCCGGTCGGCCGCGGATTCTGCGGACCGGCCGTGGCCGAGGGGCGCGTCTACCTGATGGACCGTAGCGTGGACCAGGCGGCGGACTCCGACGTGAAGACCCAGTGGAACCATCGCGACCGCACGCAGGGGGTGGAACGCGTGCTGGCCCTGGATGCGGCCACCGGCCGGCTGCTCTGGTCGCATGCCTATCCCTGTGTCTACTCGGTGTCCTACGGCTCGGGCCCGCGCGCCACGCCCACCGTGCGCGGCGACAAGCTCTACACGCTGGGAGCGATGGGGGACGTGCTCTGCCTGGAGGCGGCCACGGGACGCGTGTTATGGCAGAAGAACCTCGTGGCCGACTACGGCGCCGAGGTGCCCCTGTACGGCTATGCCGGGGCCCCGCTGGTCGACGGCGATCGGCTGATCGTGGTCGTCGGCGGCGAAGGGCGGGCCGTGGTGGCCTTCGACCGCCACACGGGCCGCGAACTGTGGAAGGCGGGCAGTTGCTCCGAGCCCGGCTATTCCGCCCCACTGCTGCGCACGCTGGGAGGCAGACGGCAGATCCTGGTCTGGCACGCCGACGGCTTCCTCGGGCTGGAGCCCGAATCGGGGCGAACGCTGTGGACGCTTTCCTACCCGGCCCGCATCGGCATGGCGATCACCACGCCGGCGATCGAAGGCAATCGGCTGGCTGTCTCCAGCCAATATGAAGGGGTCTCGCTGTTCGAGTTCCCGCCCGGGGCAGCCGAGCCGACCGTGCTCTGGAATGCCTCGGCAGGCACCGTGCCGGAACGCGAGTGGAAGCCGTCGGGCTTCAACACCACGCTGAGCAGCGTGCTGCTGATCGACAATCACGTGTACGGCGTGTCGCTCTACGGCGAGACCTGCTGCCTGGACGGCGCGACCGGCCGGCGCGTGTGGACCACGCTGCAGCCGACCAGCGGCGGCAGCGAGCCGCGCGAGCGATGGAGCACGCTGTTCATGGTGCGGCATGGAGATCGCGTGGTGATCTTCAACGAGAAGGGCGATCTGATCTTTGCGCGCCTCACGCGCGCCGGCTACGAAGAGCTCAGCCGCACGCACCTTCTGGACCCGGACATGCTCTCGGCCGGCAAGAATGGCCGTCCGGTGGTCTGGTCGCATCCGGCCTTCGCCTACCGCTGCGTCTTCGTGCGCAACAACCACGAGTTGGTGTGCCTGTCGTTGGCCAAACCGTGACCGCAAACCGCGATCGCATGCGCGAAACAGACTTCGATTGCGCGAAACGGGCACTTGCACACTGGCAGCGCAGCGGCTTAGAACGGTAGGTCAGGCACTCCGTGCCTGACGGTTTGGGCGTGCTCTGTTTCGCATCCCGTATGGGGAGGCACATCTCATGACGATCGGCGCCAAGTGTTTGGTGTGCGGGGCCTTGTTGTTCATCGGGCCAACGGTCTTGGGAGCCCAGGACCGTCTATGGCTGGTTCGCGGCGGCCAATCGCAGGCCACGATCGTCGCCGGACGCGACGATGCCTATGCGGCGGGACGCCTGCAGCGCTGGCTGGCCGAGAATGCCGCCGCCCAGGTCACCCTGGAGCAGGCGGAGACGTGGGACTCCGCGCAACCGGGCACGGTGATCCTGGTGGGATCGGCCGCTTCGAACCCGGCCACGGCTCGCCTGGCGAAGGACGTCGGCCTGGACCTGAGTCCCGAACGCCTCACCGCGCAGGGTTACCTGGCCAAACGCCTGGCGCACGCCGGCCGCTGCTGGATCGTCCTGGCCGGCGGCAGCCGCGACGGCTCCCTGTATGCCGTAACCGATCTGTTCAACTGGACGCTCGAACATCAGGGACGCGACGTGTGGCTGGAGGAACTCGATACGTGCCAGCAACCGCGCTTCCGCTATCGCTGGTTCTGGAACTGGGACCATCGCATGGATTGGGGCGGCCCGGGCACACCGGGCACGAAAATGGGCGGCGGCGGCAAGTGGCGCCGGCCGTCCGAGGCCTTCCGCATCGACTGCCAGCGCTGCACCGACTTCATGGCCGACCACAAGTTCAACGGGCTGATCCTGTGGGGCTTTGCGCGCGACAGCCATGGCGGGGTCGAGGCCAGCCAGGCGGTGTGCCGCTATGCGCGCCAGCGCGGCGTGCGCGTCCTGCCCGGCGTAGGCACCAGCGGGTATGCCGGCTATTACTTTGAAGGCCAGCACCCCTTCAACGCCAATGCCTGGCTCGCCGAGCACCCCGAGTTGCGCGCCGTCGGCAAGGACGGAAAGCCGCACACGGCTCCCTGTCCTTCCAAGCAGGCCAACCAGGATTGGCTGGATCGCGGCGCCGAGTGGCTCTTCCAGACCTTCCAGATCGGCGGGGTAGACCTGGAAATGGGCGACTTCTTCGTCTGCTACTGCGGCGATTGCCAGCGCGCCCGGGCGGCCATCGCCTCCGCCGAGCCCGACTACTATAAGGACATGGCCATCTCGCACATGGTCACCCTGAAGACCATGCGCCGCTTGTCGCCCGAGGCCTGGCTGAGCTATGCGACCTATACGGGGTACACGCCGCAGATGGCCCAGGAGCGTCCGAAGTTCGCCTCGATGATCCCTGAAGACGCCCTCTGCCAGTGGACGCTCACCGGCATGTTCCGCCGCTGGCCGGCCGACCTGAAACCGCCGACACGGCACAACGTGGGCTACCTGCACTGGTGCAACACATCGACCAATACGGAAGACAATTTCTATCTGCGCGAAGTGCAGCAGATCTGCCAGATGGCGGCCGGCGCCGAATTCGAGGGGCTGGACACCTACGGCGAACTGCCCGACACGCGCCCCAACGCCGAGTTGTTCTACCTGGCTTGGGAGGCCTTCCTCTGGCAGCCCGACATGTCGCTCGACGAGTTCATCGAGCGGCGCCTGGGCCGGCTCTACGGCGGCAGCCGGGCGGCCCGGGCACTGGTGGAGCTGATGCCGCTGGTGGCCAACGCTGCGCAACGGGCCAGCGTCGACAACTGTGCCCGGGCCTTGGCTCTGGCACAAACGGCGCGCGTATCGGCCGCGCCGCAAGGCCGCATGCGCTGGGATCGCCTGGTGGCCCAACTGGAGCGATTCCGGCAGACGGCCGAAAGGCACCTGGCCGAGCGCCGTCGCGAACAGGAGGCGGCCCGGCAGGGCACTCATATCCCGGTGGCCTCGGTCAGGGCCAGCGACGAGGACCGTCAACGTCACTGGGAGGCGGCGAAAGCTATCGACGGCAGCGTCGAAGAACCGGCCGGTTACTGGCTCACCCAACGGGCTGATCCCCGGGAGGCCTGGATCGAGCTGACCCTGTCTGGGCCGGCCCAGATCAATCGCGTAGCCCTCTTCCACCAACTCAACGCCGGCCACTATCGCAGCCTGGATTACCGGATCCTCGTGCGCACAGACGGCCAATGGAAGCCGGTCGCCGAAGTGCAGAACAACCAGCGCGCCGGCTGGGTGGCCCACGACTTCCCGGCAGTCAGGGCCGATGCGGTGCGAGTGGAGATCACTCGTTCGGCGCATGGCAACCGGATGGGCCTGGGCGAGATCGAGATCCGCTGGATCGCACCGTGAGCAGCCGCCAAGGATTGATCTCGGAATCGCCACATAGAGTTCCACTGGATGCGGGGCCCGGGACTCGATCGGCGTGTCGATCGTTTTAGGGAGCGATCCCAGAACCACCCCAGCCGCGTCGGGCGGCCCGGCAGAACTGAGTTGCCGGCCGGTTTTGGGGCCAGCTCTAAATAGGGGGAGGCGTGAAGAGGGATAGTCCCTGCTGTGGCCAGGCCTAGAATAACCGCGTAGTGTGCCACTTCATCGGGGTCTGCGTGGGCTACGCAAGCCCCGATACAGCGGGAAAGTGTATCCTCACGAGGTCCGCTCGGAAAACGGCCGCTTCCGACTCGGAGACTCGTGACGGTGTGTATCGAAGCCAGGGTTCTCCGTCGCAGCGAGATGCAGGTGCACACGACAACGGTCTGGCCGCCTGCCACAAGGCCACGGCGGCGTCGGGCTCGGGCTTGCCCCTACGACCTGATCCTGATGGACATCCAAATGCCGGTGATGGACGGATACACGGCCACTCGACACCTGCGCGACTTGGGCTGGTCCAAGCCGATCGTGGCCCTCACCGCGCATGCCCTCTCGGACGATCGCGGCAAGAGCCTGGCCGCCGGTTGCGACGATCACCTGGCCAAGCCCATCACCCAGGAACTCCTCTTCGCCACGCTCCGCCAACACCTGCAACGGTAGCGGTGGCCGGCTGCCAAGCCGGGTCTGTTGGGGCCTGCATAGCGCATGAACCGAGGGCCGGGCACCGACCGCAGGCCGGTCGCGAGAGCCCGGTCTTCCCGGCCTTCCGTTCCCTCGGCCTCAGGGTATTAGTTACCTGAAACGCAATAAGGACCACGGGTTCGCCACCCAGGGGGCGAGGAAGGATGCCCTCGCCCCCCGGGCACGGCAAGAGACGGAGGTCCAGGCCGCCCTACCACAGGGTTTAGCGCCTCACGTCCCTTGTCTTCATGTGAATCATGCGTGCAACCGAGGCTGCACCGATTTGCTCCTGTTCCGCACGCGTTGTATCAAGGCGCTTCGAACTCGAACGTGATTCCCACGTGGCAAGTCTGGCTGATATCCGGAAAGGCGGTCCACAAGGCGACCGTGGCACGCATGCCCGTGCAGTGGGCCGGGGCCAGAAGCTGCAGATCGTATTGCCGGAACTCTTCGATCGTGCGCGCGATCCGTGCCTGCGACGCATGGACCAGGTGCATCCCTCCGATCACGGCCCGGATCGGCTTGTGGCCCGAGAGCCGGTCGACATGCCGCAGGGTGTTGACAACCCCGGAATGCGCACAACCCAGCAGGATGACAACCCCCTTGGGCGTTTCGAAGAACAGCGATTGGTCATCGACCAGGGGGTCGGGCCGGCAGCAGGCCGCATCCAGGAAGAAGGCGCCGCCGGTGTCTTCGAAGTCGGTGGTGCGCGGGACGGGGCCGGTCGCGGTGAGGCCTGGCAGGACCGCGGTGGCGGACACCGTGGGGACGATGTTCTGCGCGTGGCGGCGAAAAGCCTCCTGGACGGCCGGCGGCATGCCGATCTGGCGCGAGGTGCCGTCGCGATTGCGCGCGTACTTGGCGTCGAACGCGGCGGGATGGATGTAGATCGGGGCAGGGCAGCCGTCGCGCAGAATCTGCGCCAGCCCGCCCGTATGGTCGAAGTGGCCGTGGCTGAGGACAATCGCGTCGGGCTCATGGACAGGAACGCCCAGCTTGTAGGCGTTTCCGTTCAGGACGATGCCCTGGCCGCTGTCGAACAGCACGCGCTGCGCGCCCCACTCGATCCAATAGGACAGCCCGTGCTCGGCCAGCACGTCCACTCCCTGGGCCGTGTTCTCGACCAGGACGGTGATCTTCTTGGAGCCGGCTCTTGGGGCTGTGGACACCTCGGCCGCGCTGGGCCGCTCGGGCTGCCGGGGAGGGTTCGGCGATGGGTTCTCAGTGGTCACAGGTATTGCCGCCGCACTGCAGCGTCCCATTCAAGTAGGCCGACACCAAGGCTTCCGGCGTCTCCGCCGGCGCCCCCACCAGGACCTTCACGCCGCTTTGGCCAAAGAGCATCTGCGCGCGCTGCCCCATGCCGCCGGCGATCACCAGGTCGACGCCTTGCTCGTGGAGCCAGCGCGGCAACAGTCCCGGTTCGTGCGGTGGCGGCGTGACGAGCGTGGTCTGCAGGGCGTTGCCCTTGTCTTGCACAACGTCCACCAGGGCAAACTGTTCGCAATGGCCAAAGTGCATGCACAGACGACCGGCGGCAAGTGGAATAGCGACTTTCATCAACAAGACTCCTTTGTAGCATGGTTACAGATCAAGGCCATCAGGTCGGCTCGACTTCGTTCCGTTCAGAAGGCCTTCGACAATACGTTGAATCGCTTGCGCGGCGGGGCTGTCGCCGCAGAGTTGTCCCTGGATGTTGAGATTCAGATCGTGCATTGTTTCACCAAAAACTAGCCAACGTAGGATCGCTTACGAAAGATGTACCAGACCGCTTAAATGTGATGATGTACTGTCCCGGAGCCGCTTCTCGACCACCTGCCACACGCGCCGCATCGCGTCAACCGCCTGACCGGGTGCGTGTTCCACCACGCTGCGGCCGGCGATTTGGGCCTGGGTGACCTGCTTGTCGTAGGGGACGACGCCGATCGGATCCACACCCAGAGACCTGGCGGTCGCTTGAAGCTGCGCGCCCACCTGCGGATTGAGATCGGCCTTGTTCACCACCATCAGGCCGGGGACCGCCAGGCGCTGGGCCAATTGGGCCACGCGGCGAAAGTCGTGCAGGCCCGAGACGGTCGGTTCGACCACGAACAGGGCCAGGCTGGCGCCGGTCAGCGAAGCGATGACCGGACAACCAATCCCCGGCGACCCGTCGCAGAGAATCAGTTCCAACCGATGCTGGATTGCGACCTGCTGCGCGGCGCGGCGGATCTGCGTGACCAGTCGGCCCGAGTTCTCCGCGCCCGCCAGCAGCCTGGCGTGAACCATGGGGCCGCAGCGCGTGTCGGAAACGAACCATTGTCCCGCGATCGCGGGCGTGAATTCGATGGCCTTTTCCGCGCAGTAGTCCGCGCAGACCCCGCAACCCTCGCACGCCAGGCGGTCGACGCGAAACGTCTTGCCGTTGCGGCCGTTGCCGGGACCGTCGTAGGAGATGGCGTCGAAGCGGCACAGTTCTTCGCACTTGCCGCAGGCCGTACAGTGGCCCGACTTGATCCGCGCCTTGTTCCCGCCCGCAAAGTCCTCACGCGACACGACGCGCGGCGCGAGGATCAGGTGCAGATCGGCCGCATCCACGTCGCAATCCACGAGGACCAGCGGCTTGGCCAGCGCAGCCAGCGAGGCGACCAGCGAGGTCTTGCCGGTTCCGCCTTTTCCGCTGATTACGACCAGTTCTTTCACGGGCCGTCCTCCCCGGCAAGCTGTTCAAGGATATCGGCGATATGTTTGCCGACGGTGGGCACGGCCTGGGGAATGATCTGTCCGTTGGAATAGGCCTCGGCCACGGCGCGATCGTCGGGGATTTCGGCCAGGATGAAGATCCGGTTGCGATCGCAGTACTCTCGCACCCGGCCGTCGCCGGCGTCGGCGCGATTGATGACCACGGCAAAGGGGATCTTCAGCACGCGGATCATCTCCACGGCCAGCGATAAGTCGTACAGGCCGAAGGGCGTGGGCTCGGTGACCAGCAGCACGCGATCGCAGCCGCGCACCGTCTCGACGACCGGGCACGACGTGCCGGGCGGGGCGTCGAGGATCGTCAAGTCGGCCGCTTCGGCTGCCGATTTCACCGCGCGGATGGCCGGCGGACTCATCGCCTCGCCGACCTGGAGCACGCCCTCCAGAAATCGAATCTGGCCGCTACGGCCGATGCGCAGTTGGCCGATCGGGCGCGGGACTTCGCGCAGGGCGCCGACCGGACACGCCAGGACGCAGCCGCCGCAGGCATGGCACAGTTCGGCAAACACCAGCGTCTGCTGCGGCAGGCTGGCAATCGCTCCATAACGGCAGGCTTGCGCACACCGACCGCAGTGGGTGCAGCGCGCGGGATCTACTTCGGGCACGAGCTTCTCGATCGGCCGTTCGGATTCGATCTCCGGCCGCAGGAAGATGTGTCCGTTGGGCTCATCCACGTCGCAATCGAGGTAGGCCACCGTGCGACCTGTCTGGGCTGCCACCCAGGCCAGGCTGGTCGCGACGGTGGTCTTGCCTGTGCCGCCTTTTCCAGAAGCGATCGCCAGTTTCATGTCTGGCTTTCACGGGAGCCGGCAATCTCCTCGATTCGCCGGCGGAGCTGTTCCAAGGTCGCGGCAGCCGCCTCGGCCTGGGCCTTGAGGGCCTGCAGTTCCTCTTCTTGCGATAGCGTCGGTTCTGCAGCCGGCGCGGGAGACGCCACGCCCGCTGCGCCCGTCCCGGCGCGCTGCCATCCGGTCAGGCCGGTGGCGTAGAACATGTGCCGATATCCGCGGCCGCCCCGCCCCATACGGAATCCGCGGTTCATGCCGCCCGGCATTCCGCTCCCACCGCAATAGCCTGCCCCACGACCAGTCATCGGCCCCATCCCCATCGGTCCCGTTCGATCTCCACCTGGCATGATCTGTTCCTTTTCCGTGAGAAGTGTTGGAGGAGCTTTCGCTCCGGTAATGTCTGAACTTGCGGCGGCTCAATTCCAGTGTCCTTCGACGTCCGCGGTTTGCGCGGCCACGAGTGTACCAGACTTGAATGTCGCGATGGCCTCGCGCACCGTGCCGCTGGCGCCTGTGTAGACCGCGATCTGGGCGGCCTTGAGCACGGCGAAGGCCTTGGGGCCCACGTGGCCCGTGAGCACGGCCTCGGCTCCCAGCCGCGCGGCCGCTTGGGCTGCCTGGATGCCGGCGCCTTGCGGCGCGTTCAAGTTCTGGGCGTTGTCGTGCGCGGCGAATTGGCCGGATTCCGTGTCGGCCAGAATGAACTGTTTCGCCCGGCCGAAGCGCGGATCGACCTGGTCGTCGAGTCGCGATCCTTGGGATGTGATGATGATCTTCACAAGTAGGACTCCTTGTTCGCCAGCGCGGAAACGCGGCTGTTTGTTGATTCCGTTGTTGATTGTGCAACACTTCGCAGCGTTCCGTCCCGGGAAACCGGGCTCCCGTCGGTCGCCCTCGTTCCCCAAGTAATGCGCGACTCAATAAGTCTCGGTTATGGACCCTGGGCGGCGGTGACCTGCTCGGCGGGCGCAGGCTCGGTTTCGTCGGGCAAGGGGCGGTCGACAATGAAGCCGCCCGCACTGCCGCGCTGATAATAACCGTTATTCTGCACGCCGCAGCCGTATGTGTCGTGGCCGCCGTAGTCGATCAGGAAACTGAAGTTCCCCCCGCATCCGGGAAGCTGGTGATAGGAGATGCCCGACGAGGCGCGGCCCTGGCTGTAGCCCAGGTAGGTGTCATCGCCCCCATAGTCGAAGAGGATGCCCAAGCCGGCCTGGGCGCCGTTGCCTTCGGTGTGACCGCCGGTGGCTTGATAGCGATCGTCGCCGCCGAAATCGAAGAGCATGCCGATCGAACAGTCCCACGCGAAGCCCAGGCCCATGATCGTGCCGCTGTAGGTGTCGTCGCCGCCGTCGTCAAAGCAGAAGCCGATCGCGTAGTGGCAGCCGAAGCCGCAACTGAAGCGATCGAAGGCGGTTTCGGTGCGCGGACCGCCCTGGTAAGCCGTTTGCGTCGGCCCCAAGCGGCGGTCGCTGCCGCCGAAATCGCGCGCGAAGCCGGCGCCGAGCCAGTATCCGCCGCCGTGGGCGAAGTAGTCGTATTCGTAGACATCGTCGCCGCCGCCATCGAGCAGCATTCCTAGCCCGCCGTTGCCCACCTGGCGAATCCCGGCGCCGACGCCCTGGCCCCAGCCTTCATAGCCGGGCGTTTCCGGATAGGAGTCGCGCCACATGCCGCCGCAATAGAGGTGGTCGTCGCCCGCCAGGTCGTCCAGCAGGCCGAAGCCCAAAGGTCCACCGAAGCCTTGGGCCCACATGGCGGCGTGGTAGTCGTCATTGCCGTCCCGGTCGACGAGGATTCCTAGGCCGCCCAAGGCCTGGCCCTGCACGCGGCGCAGGCCGCGATAACGATCGTCGCCGGCGACGTCGATCAGCAGGCCCACGCCGCCCAAGGCGGAACCTTGGGCCACATCCCGCGCGTCGTAGACGTCGTTCCCCTCCGCGTCGATGAGCAACGAAAGGCCGAGGATCGCTCCGCCCTGAATACCGGGCTTGACGCCTTCATAACGGTCGT
>CALARR010000089.1 GCA_937889015.1 uncultured Planctomycetales bacterium
TCGAGCATTTCATCCATGCGGCCGTGCTGAAGGGTCAACTTCCGCCAGAGGGTCAAGGCCCCTTCCAACGTGCCGACGAACTGATCTTCCACGGCACGATGATTCGTCGAAAACGGCCCCCGGTTGCGGTCTTCCAAGAGACCGGAAATGATCGCGGTGATCTCGCCGGTGCCGGGGTTGGCGTCACGGCAATACGGGTCGGACTCGTGGCCGTGGAGGAAGGCAAACCGCCGACCGCCGATGGTCGCCTCGAAGGCCCTGGACATGGCGGGCAACGTAATCCCCTGCAATTTGATCTGGGTGCCGATGAAGTCGATCAAGGCGTTGTCGTGGTTGCCGACTACCCACAAGGCCCCGAGCGGACCCATGTGTGCCATACGTGCCAGCAGGTCTTGATAGGCGCGAATCGACCGGCTCAGGTTGACTTGCCACCAATCGAACAGATCGCCCAGGATATAGAGGAGACCGCCTTCGCTCTCCACGTAGTCCAGGAACTTGTGGAAGCGGACCTCGCGGCCCTCCACCGCGAAGTTGTCGCGGTAGCCCCGGTCGCACAGATGCAAGTCGCTCACGCAGAAGATGGACATGGGCTTTCTCCAGGATTGAGACTGTAGCGGCTGCGGTCGTCACGCATGGCCTTCTTCCGCATAGCGGTGCCACAATCGGTTCAAGGTCTCTTCGATTCCATAGAGCGAGTAGACAAGCGTGTGCGGCTCGCCGAAGGCAAACAGCAGACGGTAGACGCATTGCGGATCGTCGCGCATCCCGACGTACCGATTGCGATGCACCAGGACACGTTCCTGTCCATCCACCGGACCTCCGATAAAAAGGGCGCGGCACTTCACCGTTGCTGAACCTCGCTCAACACGTCCAATCCGTCGCTCAGGCAGAAGTGCAGTTCGTCATAGCTGGCCATGACGATGTGCCCTACGGGGAAGACGACCCGTGCCATGTCACCGTCACGCTGGATCATTTCCTCCGTGACGCTCCACTTCTCGATGCACTCGCCGTCCCGGTGATGCTCGATGGTGCATGTGGTCATAAGCGCCTCGCAGGTTTACAGGTGGGCGGGCTTCCCAGTGCGGCGCGCAATGGCGAGTGCCTGGTTGACGGCCTTCTTCTTGGCGGCCTCACGGCTCGCTGCGTTGCCGGGCGTGTAGGCGTACTTGGCACCCATACTGCCGTACTGGTAGGCTGGCTTTCCGTTCTTCGTTGTGCGATGAATCGGCACGGTTCTCTCCAAATCAGACGGGGTTCAACACGGCAAACTCTCCGAAATGCTCAAGGGCCGCTCGGTTGTAGGCTCGGGCCGCTACACGGGGATCGTCGTAATCACAGCCGAGATACAAGCGTCGGCCCTGCGCAGTGATGTACGCCAGCCACTTGCCGCGCCGCTTGTTGAAGCACACACCCTTGAAACCAGATGTGTTGTTTCTGTCCAACCCGCGATGAGCCATGTTTTGTGACTGCGTTGCCGGACGAAGATTGCGGCGTTGGCAGTCGAGGGGATTGTGGTTGCGATGATCGACCCGTCGCGGAAGGTAGCCATGTGCGTGTCCAAAGACAGCACGGTGCAAGAGAACTGATCGGCCACCGTTGACGGAGCGGCACGCATAGCCGTTTGTGCCGCAATACCACTTCCACTGCATCAGGTAGTCGTAGTCCTGGTCGTCCACCAGGGCCTCCTTGCCCTTCGTCAAGGGGATTCGCTTCATCGCAATGGCCCGACCTCCCGCCCGCCGTCAATGCAATATCGTTTGGGTCCATTCCTTTCCGCGTCGTGCCGTAGCTTCACGTTGAGTCGCCAACTGATCCCATACTTCGGCGTGACGCCGTGGAACCATTGGGCCGGCTCCCGATAGCCACTGAACGAGTTGTAGGAGTAGGCGTCCGTTCCGACCCACGCGCCGTTGACCAACAACTCGCCGTCGATGTCCGAGAGCGTCGAAGCGACATGGTGATGGCCCATGCAGAAATAGCGACAGCGTTGCGTACCGGCCGCCGCCCCGAGGGCCACAAGCCCTTTCTGCCGTCGCACCATCCCGTAGAACGGGATCGACAGATTGCCTCGCACGTCGTCGCCGTGCGCGATGTTGAAGCCGACGCCGTTAATGTTGACGTTGGCCGACCACGCATCGGGAATCTGGAAACTGATGTTCTCGATGCCGCGACAGTGAAGCCGCGCGATCTCAGCCACCAGATAGTCAAAGTTGTTGTGCGCGCCGGCAAACTCCTTCTTGGGCGTCCGCCGTCCGTGGTTTCCTGACAGATAGAGCACGTTGACCGCCTCAAAGTGCGGTGCGAAATCGCGCAACATCAGGGCGTGCAACTGGCCGATGGCCAGACAGTTGCGGAACGTATTGCGGTAGTAACTGCGCTCAGCCGCCCCGTGAATCTCGCCGCTGGTGAAGTCGCCATAGGCCAAGACCCAGAGCACCGGGAAATGGAACTTCGGGGCCAGGGTGTCTTGCGACCAGTCGATTACCGTATCCACCAGGCGCTCGGCACGAGCGCAGGAGATCGGAAAGTTGTGCTCTTCCAGGCCCCCCACTTCCTCGGGACGCACAACTGAATCGTGGTGGCAATCGGACAGGTGCAAGACGCAATGTTCCGAAATCTGCGTCTTGGGGCGGGGCTGGTAGATGGACGGCAATGCCTCGAACGGCTTGACCCGCTGTTCCATTTCCACTACGACGGCCTTGAACAGGCCGGCGATCTTCGCCCCGGCCTTGACCTTCTGCCGCTCGCGGTTTCTCTCGTCCGTCAAATGCAGGACTTCGGCTTCCAACTCCAAGACCCGCTTGTCAGTCGGATCATAGTCGGGAACGGCCTTGTGTTGCCCGCCGGCCCGCCTCGGCGTCGGCGGTTCGCCGCCCGGCCACGCCACGTCCTTATGGACACGGCCTGTGGCAATGTCTGAAACCACGGAACGGCTGATCTTGAACCGTTTGGCGATCTCGGGTTGCGTGACGCCTTCGACGATGGCGGTCTTGACCTTCTCAACCTTCTTCTTTGTCAACTTCATGGTCTCTCCGTGTCGCCCTCGCCGGTTGATGATGTAAGAGAGGCCGGATGGCGCTGCCCGCCGCCACCCGGCTCAAGTGCTGTCGGTCACAAGAGGCAGAGCAAGGGGCAGATCAAGAGGGACGGCCTCAAGAGGACCGACGCCCCGCGCGGTTGAACAGTCGCTCGACCCAGTTGATGGCGTCGTTGAAGGTGAACGGCGGCTTGAAGGCCGGCGGTTCGTCGGGGCCGGCGGCCGGATTGCGGTCGGGGTAGCCGCCCGGCGACTGGCCGGCGTCTTCCACCGGGATCGCCTCGATCTCTTTCAAGCTGGGCATCGGCACCGTGGGGTCGATGGCCCATTCGATCTTCGACTGCTTCGCCCAGGCATGGATGCGCCGCACGGGAACAATGAAGTTGAAGCCCTGCAACTGCATGACGCCCTGCGTCAACATGCCGATGTACAGGCCGTTGTCCTTCAAGTACATGCCGCCGCCGGAGGAGCCGGGAAACGAGACGGTCGTGACCTGATCGAAGACCTTGACGTTGGCACCCTTCATGGGCAACGTGCGGCCGACCTGGGAGAGCACGCCGGTCGTGTAGCTGTTGGCCCCGAACTGGCCCAGGAGACTGCCGCAATGACTCAGATCGACGCCGATGGGCGGGATGTAGTTCGGGTCTTTGTGGAACTTGGCGCAGATGTTCAGAGGGTACGCCCCTTTGCAGCGGACCATGAGCACCGCCAGGTCTTCACCGTAGTCGGCATCGCTGACCTTGATGATCTTGCAGTCATACTTGACCTCGCCCACGCGGCGGCCGTCTTGCTGCCGCTCCTGGACGATCTCGGCGTCCTTGTACTCGACGAGAATCCTCGGGGTTCCTTGCGGCGTGACCACGGTGCGCGTAGTGCGAAGGCCATCGACGACATGCGCGGCCGTCCAGATGAAGGTCACGGTATCGTCGCCCACCTGCCG
>CALARR010000090.1 GCA_937889015.1 uncultured Planctomycetales bacterium
CGTACTCAAAGGTTCCATCGGGAAAGAGTGGCCCCAACCCACCGAACCCAAGGTCCATTCCAACGCGAAGAAGAAGTATTCGATCCGTCACGATGCCCCCACCAGATGAGATGTTCACCGACAATCCCGGAATATTCTGACAGTGGTAGCGTCAGAGCCCACTCTTGGCCGGCGTTCCGGCGTGACAATGCGGTTATCAAACGAATCGTCGCCATTGTCTGTCATGCGGGCAGCACACATCTCTAATAGCTGTTCAGCTTGATCAGTCTCCAAATGCAGCCCCGTATACAGACGCCCGTATGCGACGGGATTGTCGACGGTGGCGTCAGGGTTCAGCGTGCTCAAGCAGCCCGAGGCTCCATGAACGCTGCAAGTCTGCAGAAATGCCAACATTTCGTCGTCGATCTGTGGCCCATTCGGACCGAGCCAGCGACCGACCCAACCGTTCTCTCGAGCACACACGAAGAAGGCATCGCGATCTCGCGTTTCCAGATCCGCCTTCCACTTCGTCCCGTGCATCGCGCCAGGGATATGTTCGTATTCTGATGTCGGAAACGCCCCAGCCCCTTTGACGGGCCGCACGTGGATCGGTCCCTCCGGACCGCGGAGCTCCGGAAAACGCTCATACGCCTCGCCGAACCGCATCCGTTCTTCAATCTGCCCCACGAAGACAATTCGTCGGCTCGGTGTGCTGCTGGAGGAAATCCCGAAAACGTAATCTCCCACTCGCATCTTAGGACGCATTGGTTTCTTGCAGGGTCCGAAGTACAACCGATCGCCCCACTGTGTTGGTACATTGCGGAACGCCTTCTGGATGTAACCGCGAGTGACCGTCGTCACAACGTAGATGAAGCCCTTGGCCATGATAGGTGCCTCCGCGTCTTGTGGTCCATCCGCCGAACTCGCTGCTCGTTAGATGGTTTTTTCACTATCGCCTCTGAATCGCAGATGTGCCGCCGATCCTGCTCGCTGTTGTGGATTGCAGTCTGTATTGTAGTACGTGGCTGCGTGTCCGCCAAACAGTTTTCGGCGCGATAGGCCGTTTCTTCTATCGCTGCTCAGGCCACGGCGTAAGACCATCTGCGTGATGCGCCGACGCCCCGACCTCCGCGATCCACAGCGTGGGTGCGGGTCATCGTCCTCTTCACATCAGTCGGTGCGGTCCGCGCCTGGGGTTGCGTGAGCGGCCACGGGCTCGTGGGCGGCCGGCGTAACATCTGCGGGGATGATGGCCCAGTCGCCCAACCGGGCGAAGTCGCGATGGCCCGGCTGCCAGTAGGTCCCCTCCAGTTCGAACAGTTCCTGATCCTGGCCGAAGTTGGTGTCCATCAGGAACAACGTGACCGAGCCGCTCTGACTGCCCGTGGCGGCCATGCGTGCGCAGAGGAGACGATCGCCCTGGGGCGACCAGGCCAGGGGAGTGACCGTGGTGTCGGTCTGGGGCTGCAACCGGCCCGAGAATCGCCCGTCGGGCCCTCGCTCCGCCAACCCAACACCGTAGGGGATGTTTCTCTGAAACAGGCCGCCGGCCTTAAAATTATGATGCCAGGCGAGCCAACGCCCGTCGGACGACCAGAGCGCCCGGCCATCCTTGAGCTGATCGGGCCGATCCTCCCAGATGCTCTGCAACGGATGCCCCTGCAGGTCGGTGATGAGCACATCGCCCGTGGCCCACATCGAGTCGTTCTGGGCGATGATCGCCAACTGCTGGGCGTCAGGCGAGACGTCGGTCACCACACCGCCGCCTTGCTGCAAGGCGGCCTTGAACTGGAACACACGCTGCGGATCGCCGCCAGACAGGTCGACTTGCCAGACCTCCATGTCAGGGTCCCGGTCAGGGCGCGGATCGCGCGCGTAATAGAGGCGTGACTCGGAAACCCACACCGGCGAGGCGAAGCGCTCCTTGCCGTCGCGCGCGTCGACCAGGGCGCGCATCTGGGTGCCGTCGGCCCGGCACACGCACACCGAGTTCGGTCCCAACGCATCGGCCCCGCGGACAAAGGCGATCTGCCGACCGTCGGGCGAGAAATGCGGATGGATGTGAAAGCTGCGCGGGTCGTTGGTCAGGTTGATGCGTTTCCGGCCATCCGGCCGAAAGAGCCACAGGTCCGACTTTCCCATCTTGGGACGCGTCCAACTGAGAACGATCCAGCCGGCCAGCGAGCTGGAGTTGGGATTCACCGCGGGGGCGACCGCAGTCGCGGCTGTGCTGACCGCGGGAGTGGTTGGTTCGCCCGGGTCGCGGTCGGGTGTGCGACCCAAGTGCATGACCGTTGCGGCTGCCAGCATCACCCCCAGAGTGGCGACCGCCACCCAGGGCCAGCGCCGCCTGGCGGAGGTTGGCTGGACGTGCAGCTTCTTGGTGGGGCTTTGGCCTTCCTCCGACATTCCCGCACGAACCAACAGCGCGTGCAGATCAGCCCGGCGCGACAACGGCACCAAGGCCGCTACGACCTCGGCAGGCGAGGCATAACGCTTGTCCGGCGACTTGGCCAGCATCCGGTCGAGGCTGGCCAGCAACCCCGCCGGCAGGTCGCTGCGCAGGGCGCTGGGCGGCGGCACCGGCTCGTGGATCTGGGCCGCCATCTTGCTCATGGCCGTGCGATGCGCGGAATCCTCAAAGGGCGCGCGGCCGGTGAGAAGCTTGTAGAGCACGCACCCCAGACTGTAGATGTCCGAGCGAATGTCGGCCAGATGGCTTTCGGCGGCCTGTTCGGGCGACATGTAGTCCGGCGTGCCCATCACGGTGCCGCAGACGGTCATGCCGTCGGCCTCTTGCGCCAAGGCAAAACGCGCTAGGCCCAGATCCAGGACCTTCACCACTCCGCCCCGGGTGAGGATCAGATTCGACGGTTTCACGTCGCGATGCACGAGCTGGTTCTGATGCGCGCAGTCCAGGCCCAGGGCGGCCTGACGCACCAACTCGCAGGCCTCGGCCACCGGCAGGGGGCCGACCTGATGCACCAACTGATGCAGGTTCACACCGTCCACATATTCCATGACCAGAAGCTGGTGTTGGCCGATCTTGCGCGCATCCAAGGCGCGGACGATGTTCGGATGGTCGAACCGGCCGGCGGCCTTGATCTCGCGGCGAAAACGAGCCACAACCTCCTCGTCGGCTATGCGATCGCTACGCAGGACCTTGATCGCCACGACACGGTCCAGTTCGACGTGCAAGGCTTGATAGACCACGCCCATTCCGCCTTCGCCCAACTTGCGGAGCAAGCGATACTCGCCCAATTGCCCCAGAGCGGGCAAGTCGGGCAGCGACACGTCCGGCTGGGGCGACGAAGCGTGCGGCGACCCGGGCTGCGGCGTGGCCGGCGCCAGGTTGTCGCAGGTGGGGGCCGAGAGGTCTGAATCGCCCATACCGCGCGTCGTGGCCAAAGCTTGACGGCATTGGCTCAACAGTCCGGATGCTGCCGAGTCGATCCAGTCCTGGCCTAGGGCCCAGTGGATCTGGCGTGCGAGGGCCTCGTCGTCCAGTTCAGTGATCCGCTGGCCAAGCCGCACCTGGGCCGTAGCGATACACAGCACGTAAAGCATGGCCGCGATGTCCGAGGGAAGCGCGGCCGTTGGGCCCCGATTGGACTTGGCGAAGTCCTTGACCAGTTCCAGCAACTCCAGCGGCGGCCGAGGATGCGCAAGCATCTCCCCAAACGTGTTGATGGGCGGCTGTCCCGGGGGCGATAGGCGTGCCAGGAGTTCGCCCACGTGGGGGTCGAACTGGGCCAAGTCGAACTGCAAGGAGGCAGACATCTGGTGCCGCCAGAGCGCAGCGAGATCCTCCGCCGTCCAAAGCAATTGCTCATCCCGTCCCACGCCCAGAAGCTGTGCCAGGGACTCGGGTCGACTGTGCTGCGATGAGGGACTGTCCATGGTGGCGTTCAGATCCCGTGCTCAGAGACAACCGTTTGACGGATCTTACTTGATGCCTGACAAGAGCGATTGCCGTCCACCAGTTCAGGCCTGGGCAGACGACATCTCGGAAAGGACCTGCCGCAGCCGGCCCATCTCTTCTTCAATTTCATCGTCGTCGCGCGCGTATTCGCCTACGACGCTGCGCAACACTCGAGCGAACATTCGCTTGGCGGTCATGAGCACGTTGGAGGCCTGGGCCGGCGATTGAAACCCGAATTGTCTGCGCAACTCGTCATAATCGGTCGGCGCCGCGTCGTGCAGGATCGGATTCAACACCCGACACTCGAACAGTCCCCAGCAGTCGGGGCGGTTGAATTGCTCGCAGTGCCTGCGCATCTGCGCGATAGCCTGATCCAACACGGAGCGGGCCCAGGCCAGTTCAAAGGCGTCGGAGGGTTGCCCCTCGGTTTGCAGCCACTCCTCGTGGTCACCCAGGGCCTGGAGGTTCTTTCCGTCGGGAGCGCGTTTCCCGGCCGCGTGCCGTCGAAGCTGGTCGATCAGAAAGCGATCGAGCGACTTCAACAGGAAGCTGCGAAACCGCCCACGCTGCCGGTCGGCCTGGCCCAGCAGTTCCTTCTGCAGGATCTTGGTGGCGATGAACTCCTGCAACAGGTCGTCGGCATCGTGCTGGGGTACGCGGCGGCCAAAGACCAGGTGGGCACGCAGGGCCGGCAAATAGCGCAGCAGCAGATCCCCCAGGGCCGCCCGGCAAGCCTCGTCGCCATCACCGCCAACGCGATCCACCAGCGACCAGTGCGTGGTGGGAAACTGGCCGAACTCTCGAAAGGCATCGGACGGCATGCTGCCCCCCGTGTGTGACAGTCCCTGGATGCGGTCCACCGCCCTTAGAGCCAGTCCCAAGACGCGTCGTCAGGTCAGTCTTGCTGGGCCGCCCGAGGTGGCTGCGATGGGCTCTCAGTTCCGACGGTCGCGCGGCTTTCGGCCACCGCGGCCCCGCGACTGCCCGGCGTTGGGGTTCTTCGCACGCGCATCCAAATTCTTGGCGATAACCACCTCGATGGCCTGCTCCCAGGTGGGAATGCCGCGGTGACTCAAGTGAACCTTGTCGTCATCGTCATCGTAGTGGACTTCCTCATCATGGGATTCGAGTCCCTCGTGCTCGTCCCAGGCCCCCGAATCCGAGTCGCTCTTCGCGAGCCCCGCGGCGGCTTCGCCCGTGGAGTCCGCCACGGGCCGTTTCTTGCGGCGACGGCGGCGACGTTTGCGACGGCCAGCTTCGGAATCGTCATCGTCTTCGGCCTCGCGTGCGGCGGTCGCGTCCAGGGACTCTTCGGCCAGATCCGAGTCGGCAGACGTGGTCTCACCAAGCGACCTTTCGTCGACCGGGGAGCCTTCGCGATCGTCGCGCCGCACCTTACGGCGGCGCCGACGGCGACGTCGACCTCGACGCTCGTCCGAACCGCCAACCGACTGCTCCTCGCCATTGGCCACCGACTCCAACGCGGCCTCAGCGGCCGGTATGGACTCGATCTCGCCCAGAGGCTCTTCGGCTATGGTCCCACTCTCCGCCGACACCGCATCCGCGTGAGCCGAAACGCCCTCGGGAACCGCTCCATCCAGAAACAGTGGATCGTTGAGTTCTACCAACTCCGACTGCCACGCCTCAGCAGCCGTGGTCTCCAACTCTTCGGCGCCATCCTGATCTTGGTCCGAAATACTAAACGAGTCGATCGGCTCCGGCGGCACAATCTCCGGCGGCACCTCAATCGTGCGCACACTCTCGCACGGCCGCGGAGGTGCCTGCGGGACAATGCCCAAATCATCGGCCAATTGCCCCCAATCAGCGCGTTTGCGAACCGGACGCGGCCGTTCCGACATCACGGGCGAGGGCACAGCGCTCGGTGCGTTCGTCGGGGACTCGATGGAGGCAGTCGGCGACGGCTTTGGCTCTGGCTCCGAGGGAGGCGAGATTCCCATCGATGACAGCAACTCGGCCCAGTGGTTCTGTTTTTGGGGGTCAGCCATTATCAATTAAGCTCTTGCTAATTAGTGACTTACAACATCCCGGCTACAGCCATAAAGCATCTTCTGCCGGAACTCTGCGACGTCAAGCGAACCGCACGCCGGACAATTCCGGCCTGGCACCCGTTGGTCATCAACCAAGCAATCCCGTGTTAGGGACCCCACGCAGGAAAGCGCGAAATCGGCCTCCCATGGGTCGGCCTACCGGAATTGCTCGTTGGGACGCCCTAATATAGGCCTTTTTCCACCCTGTGGGAAGGTACGCACGGGCCGGGAATCGCTCCAACGGCAGATACGCACACCGCCCGCGGTAATTCGTCGCCAGACTGTCGTCACTTTGATACACACCATCAGAATGACGTCACTTTTTCCCGGCCGCGGTCCACAAAGGGGGCTGGATACCATGGTGGCTACACGCCATAACAGTCAGTGTATATGATACTTATGACACAGTGCATTTCCCTGTCGCGCGCATTGGCACGGAGTTCGCTCAAATAGTGGAGGACCGCGGACTAGCTTCATTGGCTCCCAACGGCGGGAGGAACCGAGATATGAGGACTGCAGAATGGTCACCTCGGCAACTATCCAGGCTCGCCATTCTCAGCGCGGGCATGGTTCTCGTAACAGTTTTGGCCGCCAGTGCCTGGGCCGCCCCTCGGCGCAGCGGTGACGATTCCAAGAAGGACAATGCGTCGATTTCTACCGCGGTCCCGCCCTCTGCAAATCGCAAGGTGGAGACACGGCCTGCACCGCGATCTGCTCCGCAGCCGGCTGCCGCCCGACCGCCGGCAAGCAGTCCCAGGTCAGCCGCGCCGCGAGTTGAGACGCGCCGCGTCGAGCCTCCGCGGGCTATCACTCAGCAACCGCCACAAGCATCCGTCCGGCGTTCGGAGCCGCCGCGTCCTACTCGGGTAGATCCGCCGCGGATCGTTCAGCCTACGCCCCAGCCATCGCACCGAGCCAATCCACCGCGCGTGGTCCAACCCGCGCCACAGCCGTCGCACCGAGTCGCCCCACCGCGCGTGGTTCAGCCCGCGCCTCAGCCGTCACGCCAAGCCGACCCGCCGCGCGTGGTGCAGCCCGCGCCCCAACCGCCGCGCCAAGCCGATCCGCCGCGCGTGGCTCAGTCCGCACCCCAGCCGTTGCGCAAAGCCGACCCACCACGCGTGGTTCAGCCCTCGCCTCAGCCGTCACGCCAAGCCGACCCACCGCGCGTGGCTCAGCCCGCGCCTCAGCCGTCGCAACGAATCTCCCCACGCGTCAATCCGCCGCCGGTCGAGCGTTCCCTGTCGAGGGAACAGGGGCACCTCAATCGGGACGCTTTCCGTGCGCAGTCGCCGACTCCGAACACGGCTCCGCAGACGCCGGCTCCAATTCTTGGGCAGATTGCCCCGAACAATCGGACCGAGACAACCGATCGCGAGCGCAGCCAACTTATTCAGCGAGGATTGGAAAGGACGCTGAGCAATCGGGCAATGCCGGCAAGAGCGTTGACGACTCCGACAACACCTCCACGACCGTCGATCGCAACCTCCGCCCCCAACGTCCGGATTCCAGAGACGATTCCCCTCGGGCGACCCGAGCAACGGTCAAGAACCGAAGTCCATAGGCCGGTTTCTCCCGTTGTTCCGCCTCCCTCGCCAAACGCCTCGGCTGCGCCTTCTGTCACACAGCCAAGTGTCAGGTCCCTGCCTCCAGACATTCACTCTCGCCCTCAGCGTCCGCTCGAGGCCGACGCAACAAGCGATGCCGGTGCGCGCTCGAATCAGCCTTTGCCCCCGTCGAGGATTTCGGTCCCGATGGTGCCCGGCCAAGGAATTCGCTCGAGCGAACAGCGGATGAGCATCTCCGACCTGCGGAAGCGTATTCTGGGCGGTTCTGGCGGCGGCCATCCGCCGGTTGCATCGCCGCAGCGGGAACATCCTGGCGGAATGGTGGCGTCAGGCGGACCGGGTTCGCTCCAGGGCCGCCTGTCGGACAAGCTACCCGATCCGAGGATCTCACGGCCCATGTTGCCCGACGTAGCCGGTCGAACAGGGACCACCGGCCACTCCATCGGCCAACACGGGCACGACCTCGGCCCCGGCGTCGGCCGACGCGTAGATGATCTGCTGGATCCTGGCCGTCCCCATCGTCCGCGGCCTCAACCCGAAGATCGCTTCCAAGATCGCGCGCGTGCGGGGCACTTGGGCCACTTGAGCAAGGGCGAGACGGCTCAGCGAATCCATCTCGACGAGCAATACCGCCTGCACCAGCAGGGCGACGTGGCCCGACGCATGGGGTTCCACAAGCACTTGCCGGATGCAAGCCTCATCAGCGGCGGCAGTGTCATGGTCGACCGGCACAGACATCCCGGTCTGCACTACGGTCCGGCCCAGGTGCATGTAGGCTACCACGGCCACATCAGTCCGCGCTACACGGACCAGTGCTTCCGTCATCACTACCATGGCCCCGGCTATTTCCCATCCACCGTCTGGTATCCGCACTGGCATCCGTGGGTGGCCTGGTCTTGGCACTACCGATGTCCGCTGACCTGGGATCCACGCCCCCTCTGGTGCCGGCCGATTGTGTACGCCTCGTGCGTGGACTGGGTGCCCTATGCGGTGCCGACCTGGGAGCCGCTGCCGTCGGTTTCCTGCGGGACCTGGATTGAAGTTGAGCGTCCACCGTTGGTCGATCGGTCCGACCTGCAACTGCTCGCCGTGCGATTCGTGGATGCGGGTCATCCCGAAGAGCAGCTTGGGCCGCGCTACCGGGTGTGGTTCCGCAACAATGGCCAGACGGCGATCGTCACGCCGCTGGACGTGACGCTGTTGGCCTCCAACGATGGCCGACTGGTGAGTGGCCTGCCGCAAGCCGGGGTACGTGTGACTTCAGTGGAAGCCGGGGACACCCAAGCCGTCGACATCCGGCTACCGCTCGAAGTCGGCACCATGGGGCGGGACGGCCAGGGCCAGACAACGCCTTTCCAAACGCTGCACGTGCTGGTGGATGCCAACCGAGTGATCGACGACCCGAACCGCGCCAACAACGGCAGCGCCATTCCGCGCGATCAAATCCTGCCGGTTGACCCGGCAACCTTTGAATCCCAGCCCGATCGCCAGGCCGCCGGCGGTGAAGTGATCCTGGCGGGCGAAGGCTATGGCCCCGGTCCGGGCAAGGTGATGCTCGTTGTGGCCGGGCAGGAGTTGGACGCAGAGATTCTCGGCTGGTACGACCTGGGCGTGCGAGTCCGATTACCAGTGCTGGGGATGAACGCGCCGCTAGCCGCGGAATTGATCGTGATTCGCGGCGACGGCGCGGCGGCCAATCCGATCCGCATCACCATTGACCCGCAGCAAGCCACCGGGCCAGAGTTGCTACCTCCGCCGCCTCAGTAGTCAGAGTCCCGAAGTTGCTCGTCAACCGCGGCGAGGCTCGCGCTGAACACGAGAAGCGTATCATTCGTACCTCTATTCGTACGAACAGCGTCCCTTGAAGTGCCGCTTGCGTCCTCCAGGCTTGCCATCGCTGCTGGCATGGCCGGCGGCGACTTTTGCCGATTGTGCAGATCGTAGCGATTGCAGGACCTTCTTGCGCCGGCCAAATCGCCCGTCTTCCCCGTCCTGCGACCGAACCGTGGTATACCCTTTCCTTAAGGGCCTGATATAGCTTGCGCGAATTACCGCGCCGCATGCAGCCCGCAACAACAACCTGAACACCACGTTCCCTATCACCGGAAATCCTAAGAACCGCCGCCAAGAAACGTCTGTGACGATTGCTTGACAGAATCACTCAAGACCGTTCAGATGGACTTTTAGGTTGCGGACAGGAGTTCCAAGCGGAGTGCCGACATGATCGCTTCATCGTTCCGTGGGCTGATGATTGCCAGTCTGGCTGGTGGCGCGTTGCTGACCACGCCGTCACCGAGCCATGCGATTCTCCACTGGTTCTGCCCGAACAGCAAGAACTGGTTCGCGCAGACCACCTATGCTCCACCGTATTCGGCCAGTTATGCGGCTCGTGGATTTGCGCGTCCGGGATTGATGCCGGTGGCCTATCCCGCCGCCACTTGCGCAACCTGCGCCTACGTCCCACAGACCAGTTACCGTCCGGTCTACGCGGCTGTCCCCGTGACCACCTGCATGCCCGCGACCAGTTGCGACCCATGCTCGGGCTGTGCGACAACGACCTACCGGCCTGTTACGACCTTTGTGCAGCAGGTGCGGATGGTGCCCTACACCACGTATCGCCCCGTGTATGTGGCCCCCCTCGTCAGTTGCGCTCCGGCCTGTGTCTCTTCGTGTGCGCCGGCCTGCGCTCCGAGCTGTGGCCCCTGCGGCAGCTACGGTGGGTGCGGGGTCAGCACGGTGACCGGGCCGTCGGGCTGCAGCACATGCGCGGCGGCCCCGTCGAGTGCCGGCCCGTTGGCCCCGACCCCCAGTTATGGACCCTCTCCCACCGACACAACGCCGCGGACGTTCGCCCCTGGCCCCGCGCCAGCGACCAAGGCCCCGGCGGATGCGGCAGCAGCGCCGCCTTCCTTGCCGGCATCTCCGGCCACGCAGACGCCAACGGCAACGCCCGACGTGCGTTTGCGTCCCACGCCAGACAACCAGGGAAGCAGTGGCCCGGTCAATACGATCCCGTTGCCCCAATTGAACAGCGCGGATAACCACACCACCGCCGCTCCGACGGCCCGGCCAAGCTTCGTTTTGATTTCGACGGCCCCCAAGGTGACGGCGAACTCGGCGATCCCGCTGGAAGACGGCGACTGGCGTCCGGCACGCAAGTAGCCCACATCAGGGAACAATCTGTCGAATCGCATGCCCACGCTGGTCGTGGGCATGCTCGTTTTGGAGCCGCAGTCGGCCGCGTCGGGGTGACCGCGGCCCCCGTCGCGGCCTGCCTTGCAGAGTACTTCTGTGTGCCGGGAGCATCGCCCGGCCAGTCACCGCGGTTCGCTCGTCGTTCGACCTTTCACTGGCCGGTCGCCGATCGCTCGACGCGGATCAGTTCGTACTTCCGCGCCACGGGCTGGTTAAGCCGATAGATCCGTTCGTCGTACTCGGCCACCAGGGCTTTCAACTTGTCCACGCCCGGTTGGAATTCCTCGACCTGCCATTTCTCGAACTCGGCTTGCGCTACGGCTGATTGCGCGTCCTTCTTCGCGGCCGCCTGCGTCAACTGCCGGCGTTTCATTTGCAGCCACATGCCGCGGAGCGGATGCACGGCTTTCTCGTTGCGTTCCTTGTTCAGCAACGCCACGGCCAGGGCCTGCTGATACTGGGGCGTCTTCTCGTTGGCCTCAAGTTCCAGGCGAAAAGCGAGCTGGGTGTCGGCCCAGGTGCCGATCGACTGGCCGTCGATCTTCAACTCATACTTGCCCGGCTTGAGATTCCGCGCTGTAAAGGCTTCCATGCTGTAGCGGTGTCCCGCGGAGATGAGCCGATAGCCAAGTGCCGCCTCCGGGGGCAGCACCCACGGAAGGGCTTTGGCCGTGAAGCTGAAACGCACGCCCCGATCATCGGCCGAGAAGTCGGTCAGTTGGCCATTGCCGGTGGCCGCCAGCTTGCCGGCCTTGTCTTGAATCGTGATCGACGAGACGCCTCCGCGCGGGCACATATCGCTGATGATCGCGGCCGCCATCACCACCTGTCCGGGCTCGTTCGGATGCACAGCGTCCTTGATGAGCGTGAAGTCGGCGTCCTTCTTGCGCTCGGCCAGTGTGAGTTGATTGAGCGGCGAGTACATGTCGACAAACCCCAAACCGCGCACCTGGGCGACCTCGCGCAGCCAGGCCCCGTAGAGCGCCAACACGCCATTGTAATAGGTGTCGCGCGGCTCGACTGGCTTGCCGCGGAGGCGCGCCGCACGCGCGTCGTGCATCGTCGGCGTCATCGGGATGGCCGTGGCGCCGATCTCCGCCACGCGATCCAACAGCGTCGACATATCGCGCTGATAGGTCTCGAAGACGTCGCGATCGAAATCACGATAGGAGCCGTCATTCATACCCAGTAGAATCGTGACGTAGCGCGGCTTGTACCAGGCCACATCGGCATCGAAACGTGCCAGGGCGTCGGCCGCACGATCCCCGCTCACGCCCGCGTTGTGAAAGCGGATGCGGAGCTGAGGAAAACGCGTGTAGAAGAAATCTTCGACATATTGGGTGTACAGGCACTGGTGCGTAATGCTGTCGCCGAGGAAGACCAGCGTGTCCCCATCCTTCAGGTCGATTTGGGTCACCACAGTCTTGAAGGCCGAGGTGGCGGCCGCGGGTTGCGCGGCGACGGACTTGGCTGCCGCGGGCGCCGACTGGGCTCCGACGATCGAGGTCGCCAAACCACATACCAGACTGCAGAACCCTGCACAGATCCACGCGTGCGTCTTCATGATCCGATTCTCCGACAGGTAAAAGGTGGCACGTGGGGTTCATGGTAGGGGCTGGCGGACCGGAATTCAACCGGCCACGGACTGCGGCCGCCGGTCGTAAAGCGAGGAGCCGGCAGGGCAGGGGGGGCAGGGGCACGCCAGGGTCTTCCGCATGCCGGTGAGCGGTGTTAGAATAGGGGCCCCCGCCACACCCGACCGTTTTCTAACCGTTTTCCGTCCCTTCCGCTTTCAGAAGAAGGGATGCAGCGTGGTGCAGGCGTTTCTCCCCTGAAACCGGGCTCCCGTTGGCCGCCCGCACTGCATTGCTTCTCTGAAGCTCAACTGACTCACCTGGACGAGGTGCCGCGATGAGACTCCTGTTGTGCGCCGCTGCGGTATTGACTGTTTCCACGCTCTGTGCCGCTGACCAAGACGCTTCTTGCGAGTCGTGGACCGCCGCCTACACGGGCCCCGACGCCACGGGCCAACACGTGTTGGGCCTGTGGAAGTTCGACTCGGGCGCGGAGACGGCCGACGCCTCGGAACAGGGGAATGACCTGAAGCTCGAAGGGGCCCAGATTCATGCCGACGGGCGATTCGGCTCTTGCCTGGAGTGTTTCGCCGGTTTTCCCGTGGAGGATAAGAGGCATCGCGCAACCACCAAGCGTGCCCCGGGCCTGAGTCCCAAGGGACCCTTCACCCTTGAAATGTGGCTCAACCCCAAGCCGGAGTTGGACGAGAAGTACCCCGACGCCTTCCTGTTGGACAAGAAATACGTATCCCACGACGACTATCAATTGGTGCTGGGCAAGGCCGACAAGTATGGCACGCGCGTCTTGCGCGCCTGCCTGGGATTCGGCCAGGAGTCGTCGACGTGGAATTCACAGCCCATGCTCTTGAAGGCCGGCCAATGGTCGCACGTGGCCTTCACCTACGATGGCCGAGGGACAGGCACCTTCTTCCTCAATGGAATTCCCTTCGGATCCCGTTTCATCGAAGGTCGAAAGTCGGTCAGTCCAGGCAAGGCGGCCCTCTCGATCGGCGACCGCGTCGGCAGTCTGTACCATGGCTTCCCGGGCTACATCGACGAGGTGCGGATCAGCAATGGGGCCCTGGAGTTTCGCCGGGTGAAATTCCAGCGCATTTCGGACCGTTCGTGCTTCGTGCGCATGGAGCCCGAAGCCCGGCTGCAATTTGCGGTGACCAACACCCAGCGCGTGCCGCTGGAGGACGCCAGGTTGAACTTCTCCATGGTGGGCGGGACCACGCAAGAGCTTCCCGTGGCGCAGTTGGGCCCGGGGGAGTCGACCGTTGTCGAGTATCCCCTGGACTGCCGCTTGCGTGCCGATTCCTACAACGTCGTCGCCCAACTGAACGTGGGTGGTGCGGTGCCCCTGGAGGCGCGCGAGTCCTTTACGGTGCAGATCGTGGCGCGTCGTCCGCCCGATCAATTCCCGGTTCTGATGTGGGGCATCTATGGTACGGTCTCCAAGGAGATCGAACGCTTGAAAGAGATCGGTTTCACGCATGTGCTGGGAGTGGGAGCAAGTGACAAGAAGATCTGGGAGGCCGGTGAGCCAACCGACCCCGAAGAGCCCGAACCGATGGCCAAGACCAAGGCCATGCTCGACGAAGCCCTGGCCAACGGGATCACGGCGGTTGCCAGCCTCTCGCCGGGAGCGCGGATGCGGAGCCACAAGGAGTTCTTGCGGGTCAATCGCGCAGGCAAGAAAGCCGACCCGGAGAAGGGGGACATTTGCGGCCTGTTCCCCGAACTGCAGAAACACTGTTACAACGTGGGCGCGTCGGTGGCGCGGGGCTACAGCGAGTTCCCCGCCTTCGGCGCGGCCATGATCCACACCGAAGTCCGCGGCCACGCCCGGCCTTGTTTCCATCCGCACGACATGGAGGCCTATCGCCAGGCGACCGGGGCGGAAATCCCGCCGGAAATGACAGGTGGCTATGCCAGCGTGGACTACGGCAAACTCCCCAGCTTCCCCGAGTCACGGGTCGTGCCCGACCATCATCCCATCTACCAGTACGCGATGTGGTATTGGAAGCAGGGAGACGGCTGGAACGGCCTGAATACGGCCGTGCACCAAGGGCTGAAATCGACCGGACGCAAGGAGTTCTGGACCTATCATGACCCGGCCGTGCGCGTGGCCAAAGTCTATGGCAGCGGCGGCGAAGTGGACGTGCTCTCGCAGTGGACCTACTCCTATCCGGATCCGATCCGGATTGCCGTGGCCACCGACGAGTTGCTGGCCATGGTGGGCGGAGCGGCGCAGCCGCAGCAGGTGATGAAGATGACTCAAATCATCTGGTACCGCGGTCAGACAGCGCCCATCCCGAAGGCAGGTGCTCCGTCGCCTGCCTACCGGGCGCGATGGGAGATCGAGCAACCGGATGCGCCCTTCATCACCATTGCTCCAATGCACTTGCGCGAGGCTTTTTGGACCAAGATCGCCCGGCCCATCAAAGGCATCATGTATCACGGCTGGCAATCGCTGGTGCCGTGTGACAAGATCGGTGGCTATCGCTTCACCAATCCGCAGACGCGATGGGAACTAGCCCGCTTGATTCGCAAGGTCGTGCGTCCGCTGGGCCCAACGTTGCTCAAGGTGCCGGGTGTCAAGGCCGACGTGGCTTATCTGCAGAGCTTCGCGTCCGAGGTTTTTGCCAAGCGGGGAACGATGGGCTGGAACGGGCGTTGGGTGGGAGATGGCTACCAGATGTTGCTCTGGGCCAGCCTGCAGCCCGAAATCGTCTTTGACGAAACGATCACCCAGCGCGGCCTGGATGGGTACCGCGTATTGGTCCTGTTCGACTGCGACGTCTTGACCCAAGGCGTGGTCGACCGCGTGAAGCAGTTCCAATCCAAGGGAGGAATCGTGGTGGGCGACGACCACCTCTGCCCGGCGGTTCAGCCGGACATTGTCGTGGCCTCGTACAATCGCCAGGGGCGGGCCGACATGGACAAGACAGCCCTGCAGGCCAGGGCGGCCGAATTGCGCACCGCGCTGGACGCGCGCTATCAGCGCTACCTGGATTCATCCTGCCCGGATGTGGTGCCTTATCTCCGTCGCGACCAGAAGACGGATTACGTGTTCCTGGTCAACGACCGTCGCGAATACGGCGACTACGTGGGCCAACACGGTATCGTCATGGAAAACGGTTTGCCCGCGCAGGCCACCGTGTCTATCGCGCGTCCCGCCGGCCACGTCTACGATCTGGTCCTCCATCAAAGTCTGATCGCCCGGGCCGAAGGCGGTCGACTGCAGGTGCCCGTCGACCTTGGACCAGGTGACGGCCGGATGTTGATGGTCACCGATCGGCCTGTGGGCGGAATCAGCCTGGTCGTGCCCGAGCAGGTCGAGCGCGGCGCCAAGGCGGCTTGCCAGATCACGGTCCACGACGACCAGGGCGGTACCCTCGGGGCAATTGTGCCAGTCGAGTTGCGGATCCGTGATCCGGAAGGCCATGAGGCCGAGTTCAGCGGCTACTACGCGACGGCTGACGGACAACTGAAGGTGGATCTGGACATTGCGGCCAACGACCCGCATGGCATCTGGACCGTCGAGGTACGCGAGTTGGCGTCCGGCAAGGTGGCCAGGCAGTTCATCCGCGTGCAGGGACCCCAACCTTGGCCGCCACAGAAGGAAGTGGATAAGCAGTTGGCCAATCCCGTGCAGCCGAAGGGCTGAGTGGGGAGGGATCGTGATGGGTTGGCCGCTGCCAGCCATCGACTGCGTCGCTACGCGCTAGCGGACCAGCGTCCGCCGCCCGGCTGGCGGTGCGGCGGCCGGCGTGTTGCGCTGTCGTGCTCATCTTCTTCGCTGCCGTCTTCGTCTTCCTCGCCGTCCTCCGCGTCTTCGTCCGAGTCCTGCAACGACTCGACGTCCTCTTCTTCCTCTTCGTCGTAATCGTCGTCCGATTCGTCGGCCTCCGCCTCATTCTCGGCGTCCTCATTCTCGGCGGCGGGCAAGGCGTCGTCGTTCTCCCAGGGAGCGGACTCACCAGCCGGCGGAGTTGCCGGTGTCATGAGGATCTTGTTCGATCGTCGGGGCGGCTTGGCCGCTTCGGGCGCGGCCGGCGCTGCGGCCCGTCCGCAGCGGACTTCCCAGTCCGCCAGGCTGATGAGCACCTCGCGCGCCTGCGAGCCATTGTAGGTCCCCACGATTCCATCCTCGGCCATATAGTCGATCAGGCGAGCCGCGCGGCCGTAGCCGATTCCCAAGGCGCGTTGCAAGAGCGAAACGCTTCCACGTCCTTCGCGGATCACCACGTCCACCGCCGCGTCGTACAGGTCGTCGCGATGGCCGGCAGCCGGGGCCGGTTCGCCTGTCGGCTCCGCAGCCTTCAACTGCACCAGTTCCGTGACGAACTGCGGCTCGCTGGTGGCCACCGAGGCGATGATACTGTTGATTTCGTCGTCGCTAAGATAGGTACCCTGGCCACGCAGCAGGGCACTGGTGCCCGGCCACAGGAAAAGCATGTCGCCGTTGCCCAAGAGCTTCTCGGCTCCCATTTCGTCGAGCACGACACGGCTATCCGTGCGGCTGGCCACCTGGAACGAGATCCGGGCAGGCAGGTTGGATTTGATCAAGCCGGTGATCACATCAACGGTCGGCTTCTGGGTAGCCAACACGAGGTGGATACCGACCGCTCGGCTCTTCTGCGCCAGACGGATGATGTGCGTTTCCACCTCTTTAGCCGAGGTCATCATCAGGTCGGCCATCTCGTCGGCCACGATCACGATAAAGGGCATTTGCCGCGGGATCGAGCGGCGCTCGTCCTCGTTTTCCGGCTGCATGCGGCGCAGCAATTCCTCTTCCCCAAGCTGGTTATAAACGCTCACGTGCCGCACTCCGGCCCGGGCCAGAAGGCTGTATCGCTCTTCCATCTTCTCCACGGCCCAGGCGAGGATCGCTTCGGCCTTGCGCATGTCGGTGACGACCGGATGCATGAGGTGCGGCAGGCTCTTGTAGGGGCTGAGTTCGACCATCTTCGGGTCGATCATCAACATGCGGACTTCGTCGGGACGGCGGGTCATGATCATCGAGGCGATGATCGTATTCAGGCACACGCTCTTGCCCGTGCCCGTGCGCCCGGCAATCAGCAGATGCGGCAGCGTGGTGAGGTCCACAACCATGGGGCTGCCGGCCACGTCCTTGCCGAGATAGAGCGGGATCCGCATCTTGGCGGCCTTGCCGTTGGCTTCTTCCATGACCTCGCGCATGCGCACCAACTGCCGCTCGCTGTTGGGCACTTCGATGCCCACCGTGTTCTTGCCCGGAATAGGCGCCACGATCCGCACGCTGGGCACGCGGAGGGCGATCGCCAGATCGTCCGCCAGGCCGGTGATCTTGCTCAAACGCAACCCAGCTTCCAGTTCGACCTCAAACTGCGCGATGACCGGCCCCGTCTGGATTTCCACCACGCGCACGTTGAAGCCGAAGTCCAAAAAGGTCTTCTCCAGGACGCTCGCCTTGCGACGGACTTCCTTTTCCTGTTCTTCGAACGAGAAAGGCTCGCCGGGCAGAAGCAGGTCGATGGCCGGCAACTCGTATTGCGCATCGCTCGCGGTGACTTCCACCTCGTCCAGTTCTTCGATCACCTCTTCGTGTTCATCGCTGTTCTTGGGCTTGCGGATACGCAGCAACTCGGCCAGTGAGCGCGTGGCCGTCTGCAACGTGGACGGAGTCTCCTCCGACTCCTCTGCGGCCACCGGCTCCTCCCCGGTCTCCTCCTCGGCCTGTTGGGCTTCATCCTTTTCGTCGGCCTGACGTCCGGCAATGCGCACAGCCAACTCCGGATCACTGACCAGGTCATCGGCAGCGCCCTTGACGGACGGCTTGACTAGTTTGCGCCCGTAGGCCGACCCAACGAAAAACAATCCACGGAGCAGACCGCGCACCGGCCCGCGCCACACCATCGCCGCCAGGTTCACCACCGCATAGTCGGTACACAGCAGCAGGCCGGCCAGAATCAGGCTGATCGAAAAGATTCCCGCGCCCAGGCCCGCAAAATGCCGCTCCAACAGTCCGCGTCCCGCTGCCCCCAGGTATCCGCCCGATCCGATCACGGGCCCGGGCGAAAGCTGCGGCACAACCAGCGCTGCCAGCGATGTCACCCCCAGCAGCGAGACCAGCCAACCGGCCAGACGCAGCAGCGGATCGTTCAGGCCTCGCCGGGTCAGCAGAAACGTATCTAGCACGGCCAGGGAAAGCAGCAGATAGTAGGCTCCCACGCCGACCGCGTTGAATAACAGCGCGGCCGCCACCGCTCCCGAACGTCCACAAGCGTTGAACGTCTCGCTGCGCTCGGGCCAGACCAGCTTGCTGGGCGGATCGGCCGGATCGTAGCTCAGCAAGGCGGCCCCGAGGAAGATGGTCAAGGCCAGCAAGACCAGCGTCAGTAAGTCACTCTTCAGACTGCGCGTTTCAGGCATGGACGCAATGGACAGGCAGAGAAAGGGGGGACTTGAGCGGGCATGAGCGAACCTTGCCTGTCCCGTGGAGCCGCGTCTTTAATGCCGGTCGCTTCTGATGTTCAGCCAGGCATGCCCAGGCGGGTTCCCGACGGCTGCCGGTCTTGAGCGGCAGGCGTCATGGCCCCGCTGTATAGCGATGCTGAACACCAACAAAGACCTTCACGGCGGTTGCGGAATCGGCTCTTGCCTGTCGGCCGAGGGCGCGTCCATGCCCGGATTTGGCGATCCTCGTTGATCATGGTATGCATCGACCAAAACCGGGGCGAATCGTCACCCCAGGCCACCCTGCTCGCCCAGGTTTGCCTGGCGAGGCAATGCGGACTCTTGAGACTCTCAGGAATAGCCACTGCAACGCGCACGGCCGGAAAAGACTCGCGGCGCGCGCACACCGTCTGTATCGATCTGGCAAGAAGGGAGGGGGAGCCGCCAGCGACACACCCGGGCCGCGGGGTCGAACCCCGCTGGCTTCCGTGGGCGGCTGTGGAAGAGCACCGCGTCGCCTCGATCGTTGCCGTGCTCGCGGCGAATCAATACAGGACTGCCGCGTGCTGCTCGATCCAGCCTTCCTGACCGCCCGGCAGATGCACCAGCAGCCAGTCGCCACGGCGTTCCACAACGTGGAACTCCGTACCTTCCTCCAGGGGACCGGTCAGCGCAGGTTCATAGCTCACGGCGTCTCCCTTGCGCGCCACGGTCTCGGGCTGAACCACCACCCCGTGCGTCCGTTCGCGGTAGCGATAGGCGTCGTAACCGACGGAGAGAACCAACAGCAGCACGGGAACCAGAGTCGCCAAAGCCAGCCGAGAAAGCTGCCGTCGCTCGCTGAGCAGGCCGATCAGCCCCAATACGAATGCCACTCCGGCCGCCAAGCCCAGAAGCCAGTACTTCTCGGGAAGACTGAGCCAATTCTGCCAGAAGAGCACGTACTCCATCAACGACCGTCGCGGCAACGTGCTGTTGCGCAGGGCGAAGCGAAGATTGGCCTCCAAGTAGGGATCGCGCGGCCGGTAGCGTTGGGCCTGGCGGTAAGCCGCGATCGCGCGGCCGCGTTGCCCGGCCTGCATGAAGGCGTTGCCCTGGTTGTACCACACTGCACCCGACGCCACGCCCCCGTCGATAATCTCCTGGTACATGGCCGCGGCGCGGAGAAAGTCCTCGTGCGAACGGGCCTGATCAAACGTCTGCTGAGCCTGCTGGAAGACGTGCGCATTGCGGCCATCCAGGCTGGAACCGCAACCGGTCAGCAGGCAGAGCCACGCCCCCCACGCCAGGTAGACGGCCCGGCAGACGTGGGCGGCAGGCTGCGCGGCACGTGTCGCTGAGCGCGGATCGCGATGGATGGGGATCGTCCAGACTCGCATCAGCGGAACCTCTTCTGCGTCTTCAAGGCACGGGTCAATTCATCCAAGACGGCGGCTGCCTCGCGAGTCAGGCCGTCGGCCTCGCCAGACAGCGCCCCATAGCGGGCCGCGTCACACGATTCCAGAAGACGCCGCGTGCGATCCACCAGCGCCGCGCTTATGCCGAATCGGTCCAACTGCTCGGCCACTTCCTTGGGCGTCAATCCGGCCGCGGGCAGATTGGCCACGTCCGCCACCAGGCCCACGAGCGCGTCTTGGACCAGGTTGGCGGCTGCCAACGTCTGGGCGGCCCTGGCGGCCGTCGCGGCGCGGTGCAGTGCGACTCGCGCCTTACTCACGGCTCCACGCCGACGGACCAAGGCCGGATCGTTCCGCCGGCGGCGAGCCCAGCCCACCATCACGCAGAGGGCGACATACACGCCGGCCAGCCCCCCCAGGCCGGTCATCCAGCGCAGAGGCCGTATCGACTCGTCGGCCACGGCCGCCGGATCGCCGATGTTGGCAAAGATGCCCTCCAAACGCGTCTCTAATTCCTTGGCTGTGCGTCCGCGCAACCCTGACGTAGCCAGAATCTGATCGTTCGACAGCCGATCGGCTTTGAGAATCGTCAAGGGGAGGGGCTGGGTCTGGATGGTCGCGAATTTCGCCGCGTCGGGGTCGAAATAGCTCACCGGCACGCTTGGGAAAGGCTCCTGACCTTCAGCCAACGGACGCAGGGCGTACGTGAAGCGGCACGTCTCTCGCTCGATCTGTTGTGTCGCCTCGTAGATCTTGAAACGCTTGGCGATCGCCGGAGTCTGCGCCAGATCTGGCGGCGCGACCGCGAGCAGTGACCCGCGGCCGGAAAGCGTCAGCGTCAGCGTCAGGGGATCGCCGACCTTGGCCTGTTTGGGCACCAGGTCGGCTTCGACGCGGAACTGGCCAACCGCCCCCACGTAGCTCTCCGGCCGGCCATCGTTGGGCACGTCCTGCACGGTGACCACCAACGACTTGCCCACAGCGTAGATCTGCTTGCCTGCAATCCCCGGCGGCTCATCGCTCTGGGCCGCCAGCGTGCCTTCCAGAGTCACCGGGCCGAATGTCTGCGCGCCAATCTTATTGGGGGTGAACTTCTGCGAGAACTCGTAAACCCAATAAGATGCCTCCTGGCCACTGGCGTCGCGCCGAGTGGATTGCACGGCACGCGGACGAAAGGTCGGAAACACGGGAAACAGACCGTCCCCGACGACTCCATCAATCGCGAATCCGTGTCGGTCCTGCAATCGCGAAAGCCACTGACGCCACTCGACGCTCGGAACCGGCGCATCCGACGGCGGCTCGGTGGTGATCCAAGGAATCTTCAGCTTGGGGGCCGTCGGAAGCACGCTCAAAGGATCGCGTTGGGCATGCGGAGGCGGAAGGGCCTTCAACGCCACAGAGAGCGTCACGGTGAAGGGCTGCGTCGGATACACAACGGGGCGGTCCGAGCGAATCTCAAGAATCGCCACATCCTGGGCCGCGGCCGGCAAGACCTTCAGCGTCACCGCTCGGCCAGTGACCTTCCGGCCGTCTGCCTGCGCTGTGGGGGCAGGAATCGTGATGGTGCCCGTCCGCTTCGGCGTAAGTCGATAGTTGTGGACCTGGCGCAGGTCCGAGACCGCGCTGCGTCTACCATTGTTGATCTCGATTCGCTGCGAGCTGAGCGATTGACTACCCAGAGAGACAATCTCGAAGTCCTCATTGCCTGTGACCGTCGGTTCCGCGGCACTGTCGGAATACTGCACGCTGATGCGGTAGAGAACGGACTGTCCTTCGTAGACTTCGCGCGACCCCAATTCGACAGTCACCTGCGGTTGCGCGGCAGCAGCGGCGACGGACACCGCGCAGTATGTCAGCAGAATTGCTGCCACTGTTCGTAGCGGCATACTTGGCTCTCGCCATCCGTGCATCTTGCTACCAGTCCTTTTCTACCGGCCCGGGCCGGTAAAGGCGATCTTGGAGTTGCTTCTCCATCTGCTGCCGCTCGCGTTGCCGTTGCTGTGCCTGCCGCAACAGGGCTTCAGCTTGTTGGCGCGTCATCTCACCCGGTTTGGGCTGCGACTGCTTCTGCTCTTGCCCCTGTTGGTCTTGCTTCTGCTGATCCTGCTTCTGCTGGTCGCCTTGTGGCTGATCCTGCTGCTTCTCGTCCTGTTTGGAGTCTTGCGGCTCCTGCTCTTGCGGCTGTTGCTGCTTGGGAAGGGGCTCGGCAATTTCCTTGAGCAGTTTCAAGGCCTCCTGTTGCTTGGGCAGGGCCGCGGCCGGCTTCCGGCCCTTCAGGGCCCCAGCGGCCTCGCCAGATAGCGTGTGGATCTTGGGGGCCAACGTAATCGCCAACTGCATCGAACGGCGGAGCCCTTCACGCTGCTTCTTCTCGGCCTCCGGATCGGCAACTGCGGCCCCGGTCGGCCCCGTGGGCCCCACGCCTGTTGGCGCCGGCACGGTACCAGATGCCGTAGCAGCAGCCGACTCGGTGGTCTCCAGTTCCTTCAGCCCTTGCTGGGCCTTGGCCGGCATGGCATCGCTCCAGCGGCCCACGAAGACTTGTTCCCAGGCCGCCTGCTCCAGGTCCACTTCGGTGACGTCCGAGGACTTCTCACCACCGGCTTTGGCTACCGGCGATTCCTCGACCTTGGGCTTCGGCGTTCCAGGTCTTTCGGCCACAGAGGTCGGTCCTGTCGCATTCTCCGCCGAGGCTGGGTTCTGCTCCACCAGGCTGTTTTGGCTTTGCAGGGCTCGTTGAACCAGATTTGGAAACGGCGCTACGGCCCGGTACACCTCGTCCAGCTTCTCCACCGCTTCGGTCTGCGGCCCCAGGGCTTCGCCTGGCCGAGATCCGTGCAACCGATCAGCGGCGATCAACATCGCTTTGGCCGACGCCTCACTCACTTCCTGCAAGGCCTCGACAGCCTTCTTGACCTCCGGACTCAGTTCGGGCCTGGCCGGCGCCGCGCCGGCAGCAGGAGCTGCGGCAGGTCCTGGCGAGCCGGCTTGGGCGGCGGCCGTCTCCAGTTTTTCCTTCAGCACGGGAACCTCTTCGGCCAGTTCGCGCTGGGCCGATTCAGCCTCAGTCGCAGCCTGACGCCGCTTGGGCGAGTCGGGCTCGCGATCCAACTGCGCACTCACGGCACGCAGCGCACGCTGGCGTTGGTCCAGCATCTGCAGGAACTGCAGCAGGTCCATCTCTTTGCGCTGTTTCTGGCGGTCACGGTCCTGCCACAGGGCCTGCATGTGTTTGATCCACAGGCGAATCACCTCCAGGTTGTGGCGCGCATCGCTGTGATCGGACTCCAATTGCAGGCAGTCGCGCAGATGGCCGACCGCGTTGTCCAGCAGTTCCAGCCCCTGCTGACGCACCTCCGGCGTGGCCTCCTCGGGATGCTCGCCAAACAGCTTGCGAGCTCGAGCCGCAGCCAAACAACCAAGGTTGTAGCGCGCTCGAGCCGAAAGCCCCGGCACCGAACCCAGGCCCGCCTTCTGAAACAACTCGATAGCTTGCTCGGCCTCCCCTTGAGCGGCCAGGGCCGTAGCCCGATTGAAGGTGATGCGCGGATCGTCGGGCCGTGCGATGTCGGCTTCGGCAAAGGCCTCGGCCGCCTGGGCGTATTGGCCGGCGCGATAGGCGGCCAACCCTTCGCCGACCTTGGCCGCAGCCTGGCTTGTCCCGGCCGCGCAGGGAACGGCCAGAAAGGCGCACAGACACAACGGCACAAGAACTCCGAGGGTGCGCGCCGCCGCCAACGGCGAGCCGCTGCGTATCGGACGTTGCGAGCCGGACGGCGCGCTGGACGCGGCCCGATACGCCGGGATAGCCATTTCCAGAAGCAACAAGGCGACGCCCAGGCAGACAAACAACTGAAACTGCTCCGCGTAGCGTTTGCGTTTCTCGGCCTGATACTCGCCCCGCGAGAGGTTGGCCAGGTGATCGTTGTAGACCTGGCCCAAGTCGTAGGCGCGCGTGCCGGCCGGAATGTAAGCCCCCTGGGTGGCCAGCGCGATCTCCTTCAGGGGTCGCTCGTCGAGTTTCGACCAGTGTTCCTTATTCTCCTTGTCCTTGAGGTAGCGCAACTGGCCCGACTGGTCGTGCATCGGGATGCGCGCTCCTTCGCGCGTATCGCCCAAGCCCACGGTGAAAATCTTCACACCTCGTTCGGCCGCCGCCGTAGCCGCATCCAGCGGATACGAGTCGTGGTCTTCACCATCCGTGATGAGGACCATGGCCTGATCCCGGCTCCGATCGACAGGCATGACCTCCAGGCACCTGCGGATGGCATCGCCGATCAAGGTGCCGCCGCGCGGGGCACTACGCGTGTCGACTTCCTCCAGGGCGCTGAGAAAGAACCCATGGTCGGCCGTCAGGGGAACGCGGACCATCGGTTTGCCGGCAAAGACAATCAGTCCCACCCGATCGCCGACGAGCCGGTCCAGCAGGTCGCGGATGTCGGACTTGGCCCGCTCCAACCGGCTGGGGGCCACGTCTTGGGCGGTCATCGAGCGCGACACATCCAGAAGCACGAATACGTCCGCCCCGCGCTGCGAGACTTTCTCGAAATACACGCCAAACCTGGGACGGGCTCCGGCAACCACCAGCAGCCCCACCCCCAGCAACAGCAGCGTCCCCTTGATCCAAGGCCGCGGGCCACGCAGGGCGGGCATCAGCCGCGCGACCATGGCCGGGTCGGCAAATTGTGACGCGGCCATCGTTCGCCGCCGGTGCGCATAGACCAGCAGGCCGGCGATCACCGGCAGCAGCCACAGGCCCAGCAGCACATAGGGTTCATCCCAGTACATGGTGAATTGGATGCCGGATGTCAGATTACAAATACAGGAACAGCGGTGTTTGCCGGCGGCTCTTCGCCACCGCTCGGACTCCGCTCAGGGCAGGCTTCGGAACCGGGTGGAGACCAAGACGACTTGGAGTACGATCAGCGTAATTCCAGGGAACATCAGGTATTGATACCACTCGCGATACTCGGTGTATAAGCGCCCTTCGCTGATGCTCTTCTCCAGTTTATCGATTTCAGCGTAGACCGCTTCCAAGGCTTCCGTGCTCTTGGCGTTGAAGTAGCGGCCTCCGGTCGTCTCGGCGATTTCGGTGAGGGTCTTTTCGTCCAGACGAACCGGTACCGGCCGCAGGCGCGTACCGCCAAAGCGGTCGCCAAAGGGCATGGGAGCCAGACCCGTGCTGCCCACCCCCACGGTGTAGATCTTGATCCCGAAGGTTTTGGCCGCCTTGGCGGCTTCCACCGGATCAAGTACACCGGCGGTCTGCTCGCCGTCGGACAACAGAATGATGATCCGGCTCTTGGCGGCTACGTCTTTGAGACGCTGGGTCGCCAGGGCGAGGGTGTCGCCGATGGCCGTCTTCATGTCGTCCTCCAACAGGGATGCGTTGAGCACCCGACCCGCCGAGTCATGCAAGGGCTTGGGGATCTCGACCGTATTCAGCACTTGCAGCAAGGCGCCGTGATCGAGCGTCAACGGGCACTTGGCCTCGGCATAGCCGCCGAACGCGATCAGGCCGATGGCGTCATCAGGGCGTCCGGGCAGTCGGCCGCGGCCGGCAACAAAGTCCCGAAACACCCGTTTGCACGCCTCCAGCCGATTGACCTGCTTCTCATCTAGTTCGAAGTCCATGGCCTGCATTGACCCCGAACGATCCAGACACATTTGAATTGCGATCCCCTCGGTGCGGAGGCGAAACTCCTCTCGTCCGCGCTGCGGCCGGGCCAAGGCCATCACGATCAAGGCCAGGCCCACCAGCCACAGCCAGGGCAGCAGCCGCTTGACACGTAGGGCGAGGGTCTGGGGAAGCCGTTCCAGCAGGCTCACATCGGAATAGAGGACCGCCACGCGGCGTTGGCGGCGGATGGCCAACAAGCCAAGCACCACGACCGGCACCAGCAGCAGCAACC
>CALARR010000091.1 GCA_937889015.1 uncultured Planctomycetales bacterium
CTGGGGAATTTTATCCTGGCGATTTTGAGGAATTTTATGTTGGCCTTGACAGAACCGTTCAAGATCACCGATGCGGACGACAACGACGTGATATCCCCACAGGCGTGGGGGTGAACCGGGTGCTGAGCGGCACGTCGGGGCGGGGCACCAGATATCCCCACAGGCGTGGGGGTGAACCGTCGGCCAAGTCGGACTCGCGTACGCCGCCATTGATATCCCCACAGGCGTGGGGGTGAACCGACGCGTCTGGACACTGGCGAGCTGCTGTGTCGGATATCCCCACAGGCGTGGGGGTGAACCGTGGATCTGGCATGAGGACAAGTGGCTGGGAGAGATATCCCCACAGGCGTGGGGGTGAACCGCCAACACGTATGACACGATTGGCGTGGTGCAGGATATCCCCACAGGCGTGGGGGTGAACCGTGTGTGCTGCGCGCGCAGCGGGTCATCGAGAAGATATCCCCACAGGCGTGGGGGTGAACCGTCTTCGATTGTGCAGGCGCGCGCCGCATCCGCGATATCCCCACAGGCGTGGGGGTGAACCGTTGGTGAACTCGAAAACTCACTGAACGACGGAGATATCCCCACAGGCGTGGGGGTGAACCGGTGTGCGCAAATCCTGTAGTCCGCACGCAGGCGATATCCCCACAGGCGTGGGGGTGAACCGTCGGCTATTCGCCATAGAATCGCTCCTTGGTAGATATCCCCACAGGCGTGGGGGTGAACCGTTCCTTACGCAATGCCTGCGTCGTGATACGCGGATATCCCCACAGGCGTGGGGGTGAACTGTCACGGCCAAGAGTAAAATCCCCAAAAGGGCCAAGATAAAATTCCCCACTTTGGCCAAGTGGCGCATCTTTCGGCATGATGGCAGGGTGAGCCAGAGTGCCGAAAGGGGGCCGCTGATGCTGAATGTGGAGAGTCGCTTCATGATCAAAGACATGTATCGTAAGGGTCTGCCCATCAGCGAGATCGCCCGCCAGACGGGTCACGATCGCAAAACCATTCGGGCGGTCCTCCAGGGGCCAGTCCAGCCGCCGCGGCAGAAACGGAAGGCCAAGCCCAGCAAGCTCGATGCGTTCAAGCCGTACCTGGAGAGACGCATCCAGGAGGGTGTGCTCAACTGCAACAAACTGCTGGCGGAACTGCGCAGCCAGGGTTATCAAGGCAGTCGCAGCCTGGTCAAGAACTTTGTCCAGCCGTACCGCAGTGGCCCCCGCCAGCGGGCCACCGTGCGCTTTGAAACGGCGCCCGGCCAGCAAGCTCAGGTGGATTGGGGCTACTTCGGCTTCCTCGAGCACCACGGCCAGCACCGGCGGCTGTATGCCTTCGTGATGACGCTGGGCTGGTCACGGATGCTCTACGTCGAGTTCACCGTCTCCACCGACGCGGCCTGGTGGCTGCGCGGACATCTGCATGCCTTTCACTACTTCGGCGGCGTGCCGGCCGAGGTGCTGCACGACAATCTCAAAACGGCCGTGTTGGCCCGCCAGGCTGGTCAGGTGCAGTGGCATCCCCGCTATCTGGACTTCGCCGGCTACTACGGCTTCACCCCCCGCGCCTGTCAACCCTATCGGGCGCAGACCAAGGGTAAGGTGGAAAGCGCCGTGCGCTATCTACGCTGCAACTTCTGGCCCGGCCTGCGCTTCACGGATCTGGCCGACCTCAATCGCCAGGTGCACGACTGGCTCGACCAGACGGCCAACGTACGGCTGCACGGCACAACCGGTGTCGCTCCCGCCACCCGCTGGCCTTTGGAAGGCCTGACCCCCTTGCTGGGCAAGCCGGACTATGACACCAGTGCGATCGTCTTCCGACGCAGCACCAAGGACTGCTATGTGCCCTATGAGGGCAACCTGTATTCCATCCCCGCGGCCTACGCCCAGCAGCTGCTGCAACTCAGGGCCAACGAAGCCGGTCAGCTGTTGGTCCTGAATGCTCAGGAGCAGCTGATCGCCGAGCATCAACTGGCGACGGGTCACAACCAGCGCTTGAGCATCCCGCGCCACTTTGCCGGCATCACCGCCCGCACCCCGCAGCCGCCCAGCGCCACCGCGCTGCAGGTGCCAGCCCTGACCACGTTGACCGGCTGGCCGCTGCCTGAGGTGGAAACCCGGCCACTGAGTTGGTACGACGCGCTGACGGAGGTGGCCGCATGAGCGATGTCGCCTATCCGCGGGTCCGCACGCAGCTCGCCCGCCTCAAGCTGCCTCGCATGGCGGACTGCCTGGACGCAGTGGCGCAAGAAGCGGTGCGCCATGACTGGACCTACATCGAGTTTCTCGACCAACTGCTGGAGGCCGAAGTCTCCGCCCGTTACGAACGCGACGTCACCATGAAAAGCAAGCTGGCGCACTTCCCGTTCGCTAAGACGCTGGACCAGTTCGATTTCGCCTTTCAGCCCGCCATCAGCGAGCGCCAGGTGCGCGAACTGGCCACGTTGAGCTTCATCGCCAACGGCGAGAACGTGCTGTTCCTCGGCCCGCCCGGCGTAGGCAAGACGCATTTGGCCATCGCCCTGGGTGTGGCGGCCATCCAACAGGCCGTCAGCGTGTACTTCACCAGCATGGTCGATCTTCTGGAGCAGTTGCACCGCGATGCCAAGGAAGATCGCCTCGACCATCGTCTGGCCACCCTTTGCCGGCCCAAGCTGCTGATTTTGGACGAGATGGGCTACTTCCCGCTCGATCGCATGGCCGCCCAGTTCCTGTTCCAACTTGTCAGCCGGCGCTACGGCCGGGGCGCCATCATCCTGACCTCCAACAAGTCCTACGGCGACTGGGGCGAAATCTTTGCTGACCAGGTGCTGGCCTCCGCCATTCTCGACCGGCTCCTGCATTACTCGACGACCATCAACATCCGCGGCCACAGCTACCGGTTGCGTGAGAAACGCAAGGCTGGCGTCTTCAGCGAACTGACCGAGCCGGTCAAGGAGGTGTGATTCCAACCCAAACGCGCCGTTACGAAGCACGGGGTTTAGCGCTTTTCAGCCAGTGTAGGTTGGCAAAGTGCCTAAACGCCGAGAGGCAGAGCGGTGACGCCCTGCCTCCCCGACACTGGCCCTGCGTCGGCGCTCGGAGTCGCTCCCCAGCGTTGCTCCTATCCTCCGCGCAGGCGAAGCCAGTGTAGCATGGGCAGGATGGCCAGCCCAACTCGCCAGTTCCCGCCCAACAGAACGGCTGAGCTGGGGAATTTTATCCTGGCGATTTTGAGGAATTTTATGTTGGCCTTGACAAGTTGTCTTGCGATTTTCAAGAGCGGTTCGTGCTCGGAGGCGCCGGCAGTCGCGCCCACCGAAGGTGGGCTGCTGCTCCGGAGGTCTGCTCCCGCTCTCTTCGTGCCATAGAGGTGGATGGTGCCCGGGCCCGCGCGCCGGTGATTGCCTGTGGCAGCGTGCGGCCCCGGGTTTCTGTGTGGCGGCCGTCACGCCGCGGCGGTTATCCCTAACCCGGTCCGTCGTGAAATCCGCAGGCGAACCTTCGAGGTCGTGCCAGCCTGCAGGTTTCGTCGTGGCATCACCCGAGGTCGCGTGCCAGCTCCGCGCCCCAGCTGCGGGCGCGCGCCAGTTCACCCTCCTTGAGGGGCCCGTATTTCCCTTTGACGACGAACCGCTGTGGCGCTGCGGCGGGGTGGAATCCTTTCTTGCCGAGGTGAGCGAGGATCGCCTTGGCCGCGCTGCCGGGCGACCACCAGATGCGCGTCTCGAATGAGGCGGCACGGCCTGTGCCGGAGGGGAGCGCCTCGAGCCAGGAGCGCATGGATGGGTGAGACGTGTCGGGCGGCGTCGGATCCTTGGCCTGGTTCGCGGCCAGCGACTTGATCATGGCCTCGGTGGGCAGGCTGAAGCCGAGCAGCGGC
>CALARR010000092.1 GCA_937889015.1 uncultured Planctomycetales bacterium
GGACCGCCTGATCGACAAAGGCGCGCAGTTCGGCGGCCGTGTGCGGGTCGAGTCGCTCGCCCGCATCCAGCCATAGCACCCAGTCGCCGGAAACCTGCTTCAAACACTGGTTTCGCGCGACAGCGAAGCTGTCCTCCCATGTGCCGCGGAACACCTTCGCGCCCATCCGCTCGGCGATCTGAGGGCCGTCGTCACTGGAGCCCGTGTCCAGAATCACGATCTCGTCGGCTATCTCGCGCACGCTTTCCAGCGAGGCGGCGACGACTGGGGCTTCGTCGCGCATAATCATCGCGACGCTCAGGCGACGTTGAGGAATGCTGTTGGGCATGGGGCCATCCTTGGCACGGCAGTTGTAGGGTACGGCGATCGGACGTTACGCAACGCCGGGGCGGGAGTTTAGCTACTCTCGTTGCTGGGAAGAAGGCCAGTTCCCCACCAGGCTGCTTGCACGCCCCCGCCGTCGCCCCACGCGACAGACACACGTCTATCGTTCATAGGCCCCGATCGCGTCCAATCGCACCCAAGAATGGGGCTTCTGGGAAGCATGGGTAATGCGAAGCGACGCGGTCTTCCCAACGCCTTGGCCCAACGGCAGCCCCTTCCTGACGATCGTCTGGATGGCGTCATCTTGCACGCTCACGTCGCAGGTCTGCTGCTGCGGATCGACCGTGAGCTTCAGATTGTACCACCGGTTGGCCTCGTAAGACGCCACGTCACAGGGCTTCACGCCGGCGGCTTGGGCTCCAATCTGACCGCCGGAAACAACCAACTCCAATCCGGCCTGTCCCTGGTCGTCCAGCAGGGCCAGTCTGCTGTCGGCGTCGGTCTGGCCCAGTTGTAGACGCAGATCCATGACCCAAGGGCCTTGGACTGGCCGACGCAGGGGAATCTCCGCCAGGGCCGGATTGCGACCGGTGGGGGTAGACGCCAGCTCCAGACTTTTCAGACCCAAGGGACGGTACCGGGGGACCGTGGCCAAATCAAAGGAGGTGGCCCGCATCTGCCCTTCGTAGTCCGGGTTGGCGACCACCGAGACGCGCGCTTGGCCGTCGGCGATCCGCCAGCCTGGCGGTGCCTGGCCGATCGTGGCCTGATGAAAGTTCTCGTACAGCAGCAGCTTGGGCTGCACAAAGACGATGTAGGGCATGCCGCGCTTGCCGCTGCTGGGCTGCTTGCCTAGGCGCACCTCTCCGGCCGGAAATTCCTTGGACCAGAACTCGAAGCGCGTGATGGCCTGCGGTGGTCGGTTCTGGTACCGATAGGGCCAACCCCAGTGGCCCACCTCCATGCTCTCGCCGGTCGGCTCGAAACCCTGCTCCGGCAGCCACGCCATGTCGCGGCCTTCTTGCTTGGCCACATACACTCGTGCCTGGCCCTGCAACCTGAAGCGATACTCCAGTCCATAGTCGGGCACCGGCAATTTCCACTTGTTGTAGGTCGACTTGACGCCGCCGATCTGAAATACATCGCGCAGTGGGAAGGAAAGAATGCTTTCCGGCGCACCGTTGTACATCGAGCCGTTGAGCCGTTCGGCCTGGCTGCCGTAGACGGCGTCGCCTACGGCGGCCGGATCGTGCGTCACCACATTACCCAGGTAGGGATGACGCTGCGGTTCGATATCGGTCACGAAACTCATCGCGTCGACTTCCAGACGCAGCCGGGCCTTCTGGTAGAGGTTGTACATCAGGTACACGTCCTCGTTGGTGCCGCTGCGGTACCAGTAGCGCCACCTCTCGCCGGCGCAGTTGTTCTGGAAGGCCGCGTACAGTTCCTCGACCAGCGGCCGCGCGTCGAGCAGGGCGGCCAGGGCGCCGGCTCGATCGCCTTCCTTCAGCCGCTCGATCGTGTCGTTGACCGCAATGGAGATCTTATAGATCCCGCGCACCTGGCGAATCGCGTCGATGAACTCGTAGTCGAAGAAGTACTTGCGCTGGTCGGGAATCGACGGCCGCAGGGCGATGGCGTGCTGAAGCACCTCGCCCAGGTCGCGGATGCCCTGCTCGTACATGTCGCGGCGGTACTGGTAGTTGAGCACAAAGCCGTCGCGCGTGCCCGTGTCGATATTCTGCAGGTTGCCGATCACCGTGAACAGCGGCTCCATCACCTTGTAGTAGCTGGGGATCTTCTTGAACCCGTCGTCCTTGATGCCGTGAGGATACTTCTCGTAATACTCGTCATAGAGCGCCAGGACCCGCTCCGCCACCTCCGGACCAAACTCGTCCCGGCAGTAGCGCAACTGGTACTCGCGCGCATCGAAGCTGGGATAGTTCCACAGCATTTCCGCGATGCCGCGAATCTCGATCTGCTGGTGGCGCAGCTCGTTCATGGCCAGCAGCATGTGCTGCGTGTCGCCGCGCTGATACATGGCGTCCATGTTCACTTTGATGTACTGCTCGACGGGCGTGCATTTGGCAATCTGCGGGCCGCCGCCGAAGTACTGCGTGTGGAAGTACTGCCCGTACTTGCGCCGCGGATCGCGCGGCTCGGTCCAGAACTTCTTGGAGTAGGACATGCCATTCATGCCCGCGTCCGAAAAACCGGTGGTCACGCCCTCGGGCACCTGGATCCATCCCGCGTCATAGTTCTTGCCCATCTCCGCGTAGAGCGTGGTCATCATTTCCAGGTCGGGATTGGGATCGAGCTGGCGCACCAGTTTCGCCTGGTCGGCCAAGGCGCGACTGATGATTTCCGCGCGCTGTTGCGGAGTGCCGCCGTCGGGCAGGGTGACTTCTTCGTAGGGCGCGTCGGCCCAGCCGCGGAGGTTGATTTCCCACACCACTTGCGGCGAAAACTCGGCCCAGCGCTTGATATAGGCCGCCCAGAACTCGCGAAAGGCCTCCGGATGCTTCACATAGGAGAAGATCTCGGGCTTGCCGGCCGGGTTGTGCTGGGCCCAATAGGCGTCCCAGAAGCCCGTGTCCGCCCCCACTCCTTCCATCTGATGCTGCGTGATGAACAACCCCCGATCGACCACCGCCTGCAGCCGCTCGCGGTCGGGCTGCCAGTCGATGTCGATGAAGTACCAAGTGAACATGTTCATCTTCAGACGCAAAGCCGCTTCGCACAGACGCTCGATCACCTCGTGGTGGATGGCGAACATGTAGCGCGAATAGCGCGCCCGCTGCACTAGCCCCGACTGCATCCATTCCATGAATTGCGGATGATCGTTCAGCGTCCAGCCGCGATACTTCCAGGTCGGCTCCTGGCTGGGACCGAAATCAATGCTCGCATCGAAGCTCAGTTCCCCCCGGTTGGCCGGCTCATGATCGGCCCAGAACCAGAACGGATCGACTCCCAGGTGCAGTCGCTCGAACTCGTACACGCCAAAAATGGCGCCGCGTACGTTGCTGCCGGCGATGGCCAGGACCTGGTCCTTGCCGCCGACGCTGTTCAAGACACGCCATTTGTACGTTTCCCACTTGCCCGCCAGGTCGTCCACCGGCATGCCCACCGAGGCCAGCAGGGCCTTGCCTTCGGGACAATCGGCTGAGCCCAACACCACGCAGCGGCCCCATGAGTCGGCCAGCGAGTGCACGATGTTGGGCGTGATGCCCGTGATCTTGGTCACGTCGCGCTGCAAGTCCTTGGCCGCCGCCATCAGCCCCTTGTGTTCACTCTGGGCCAGTACGATGTAGGCCGGCTCCAGATCGCGGAGCAGGTCGAAACGGTCCGCGGCGCGCGGCGTCTCGCCGCCAGCCGGCGGTGTGGGCTCCGCCGCCGCGCAGAGAGTCATCGCCAACAGCCCAATGCCCGTCAGGAAGGACGCAGCGCGGAAAGGTCGTGCGATCATGGTGGCCTCCGGTGGTGTGCGAACAATGGGGTCTCGTTCCGCGCTGGATGCGCGGAGGCGGGACGACCGGTCCTGGCGGGATACTCGACTATGGCGTGCCGGCCCTGCCGTGGACAATAGATGCACCGCCGGGTTTTTGCACGATTCGACTACGACGGAGAGCCCTGACTCGCCGCCGTCGGCGGCTTCACGTCGCCTGGCCTGCGCTTCGTAGGTCGTCGATCATGCTCGATCACGAGTCGCCGGTGGTCAATCCGTCGCGGGCCATTTGGAGTGAGAGTTCTGCCGAAGACGTTCGCGGTTCGAACCTTTGATCTCTGCCCTTCCTCCCGAACCCCAGCCGGCACAAACGCCTCCATTCAGTTAGGAATGGACAAGGACCCTTGCAGGCCCCGTCCAAAGTAGGGTAAAAGACATTTTGCCTACCCTTCGCCACCGAAAAACTCGTCTTGTAGCCTCCTCGCCAGAAGGCGATACTTCACCTGGATGACACAACGATCCGGCGGCCTGACACGCCACGACCCCCCGGAGCATCTGATGGCCCGCACCGCAGCTTCTCGCCTCCCCAAGCTCTTCGTTCTCGATACCAACGTCATCCTCCACGACTCGGGCTGTATCCGCAATTTTGAGGAAAACGACATCGCGATCCCGATCACGGTGATCGAGGAGTTGGACCGCTTCAAAAAGGGCAACGACGAAGTCAACTTCCACGCCCGAACCTTCTTGCGCCGCCTGGACGAAATCACGGGCGATATTCTCGTCGGCGCACCCCTGGGCGAGGGACTCGGGGCGATCCGCGTGGTGCTGGCCAGCGAGTTTGATGAGGCGCTGCACACGGCCTTCTTCCAGGACTCGGCCGACCATCGCATCTTGAACACCGCCTTGACGTTGCAGAATCGCGAGCCGGGCTATCGGGTGATCCTGGTGTCCAAGGACACCAACCTCCGCATGAAGGCTAAGTCTCTCGGTGTGACGGCCCAAGACTACATCAGCGACAAGGTCGAGAGCTTCGAAAAGCTCTACGCCGGCAAACGTGTGTTTCAGGATATGCCCAGCGAATTGATCGACGCCTTCTATGCCAATGGCGGTCTGGTCCCTTGCTCCATGCTGGACTTTGTGCCCCGGCCCGTGGCCAACGAGAACTTCGTGCTCCGCAACGGGTCCAAGTCGGTCCTGGCATGCTATCGAGCCCACGATCAGAGCTTCGCACGCATCGACAAACTGTCGGCCTACGGCATCAAGCCGCGCAACGCCGAGCAGTCGTTTGCCATGCGCGCCTTACTGAATCAAGACGTAAGCCTGGTTTCGCTGGTGGGCAAGGCCGGGACCGGCAAGACCCTCTTGGCCCTGGCGGCCGCCTTGGAATCGCGATCCACCTATCGCCAGATCCTGCTGGCACGGCCCGTCGTGCCGTTGAGCAACCGGGACATCGGCTACCTGCCGGGCGATATCTCGGCCAAACTCGATCCCTACATGCAGCCTCTGTACGACAACCTGGCTGTGATTCGTCACCAGTACGACGAGCGCGATCCGGCCGCACACCGGATTCAGGAGATGCTGCAGGCAGAGAAACTGGTGATTACCCCCCTGGCCTACATCCGTGGCCGCAGCCTGCAACGCGTGTTCTTAATTGTAGATGAGGCGCAAAACCTCACTCCACATGAGGTTAAGACGATCATTACCCGTGCGGGCGAAGGCACCAAGATCGTCTTCACCGGCGATATCCAGCAGATCGACCACCCGTACCTCGATTCGCTCTCCAACGGCCTCAGTTACCTCATCAATCGAATGGTGGGGCAATCCATCTACGCCCATGTGACCCTCGAGAAGGGTGAACGATCACCGTTGGCCGACTTGGCCAGCGATCTGCTGTAGCGTTGGCTTCCCCTAGCAACCCCCTCGCCGAAGGAGTGCCCAGCCTAGTACTATTGCAACCCGCATGAGGGCAACAAATAATAGTCTCTGGCGCGCGAAGGAAAGACAGCGGGCTGTTCGGTAGGGCCTAAGTGCAGCCTGCCCGGGTGGGTGGGGGCGATCCGGCCGGCTGGCGGCTGTCGTGTGCCCTGACCGATCTTGGGGCTTCGGGCACGCAGGAGCGGTTCCTGACGCGTGATTCTCCAAGGTCTTTCTCTGCTCTGGAGCGACTTCTTTGGATTCTCCCTTCAATCCTTATCGTGAGTGGCTCCGGATTCCGGATGGGCAGAGACCGGCCAACTATTATGCCCTCTTCTGCCTGCCCGCCTTTGAAGAGGATGTGGATACCATTGCCCGTGCGGCCGATAATCTGCGCGTCCTCGTGCGGCGAATCCAGCCGGGCGAACACGTGGGCCAGTGGGAACGACTCTTGGACGAGATCGCCGCCGGCCGCGCCTGCCTGACGAATCCGCAGACCAAGGCCGCCTACGACGCGACGATGCGCAGCACCCCGGTCATGTTGCGACAAACGCCGCAAGCGCCCCCTCCCGCCGCTGCGCAAGACGCATTGCCCAGCGAAGGGCAGCCGCGCCCACTCGGGCCCTCTCACGCGGCCCCGCCTCCTCCGCCCTCGGTCGCTCCGCACGGTCACGCGGTTCCACCGCCACCACCGCCAACTCGTCCCATTGTGGTGCCGCCGGCGCCACCGCCGGAAGCCGGTCGCATGCCGGTTCCGTCAGTGGTTTCGCAGGCGCCGCCGGTGCGCCCCGTAAAGGCATCGCCCTTGCTGGTCGCGAAGTCTTCGGAAGTGCGTCCGCTCGCCGAGGCGGTGCCCTGGCATCAAGGGCCTTTGGGTTATGCCGTGGCTTTTGCAATTCTGATTGTGCTTGGTGTGGCAGCCTATGTGGTCACGCCGCTACTCGTTCCGCCCGCTGGCCAAGCGACCGACGTTGCTCAGTCGCCGGGCCCGGCTGAGCCGGTCTCGCCCGAAGCGGCCGAGGGCTTGACACGCTCGACGCCCGCCACCAAGAAGCCTGGGGCAGTGGATGCCGAACCGAAAGCGGCTGCCCCCAACCTCGATACCAGCAGCCCCACCGCTCCGTCTGCCGACCCCATGAGCGGTGGGGCCATGTCCAGCGATCCAATGTCCGGCGGCATGGCCAATGCTCCCGCCGCCAGCGAGAACCCAACGGAAATGGCGTCCCTGCCACCTCAAACCGATCGGGCCGACGAGGAGAAACAGGCCCAGTTTCGCAAGACGATGATCGAGTGTCGGGCCGCCTGGGCCAACCGCAAGTTGTCGGACGGCCAGCAACTGCTGGAACACGCCAAGACGCTGGCGCGAAGCGACGACGAAAAGGACCTGGTTCGGCGGTGCGAGAATCTCAACGACTGGCTGGGGCAGTTCTGGAAGATGATCCGCCAACGAATCTCAACCCTCCGCGCGGCCGACGAAATCGAACTGCCCAAGACGCGGATCGTGGTGGTCGAGGTGGTGGGGGATGTGTTCACGTTCAAGGATGAGGGGCGCGTGCAAAAATACGCGGTCGACGAGTTGCCCGGACCGGTGGTGATCGGCTTGGCCGATGCCTGGCTGGCCAAGGACCCCGCCACCCAGATGATCTTCGGCGCATATCTGGCACTGGATCGCGAGGGGGAT
>CALARR010000093.1 GCA_937889015.1 uncultured Planctomycetales bacterium
CCATGGCGGCTTCGACAACCGTTTTGCCCGCTTGGCGTGCCGACCCGCCGCTGCTCCAGCGTCCGCCGCCGGTGGGAGTCAAGACGACGGTCTCCTCAGGGACCAGGCGGTGTTTCCAGACGGACTCGCGCGGTTGCAGTGCGTAGCCGCTCATGGGCTGCACGCCGACTAGCGTGTGCGGCAGACAGGCCGAGACCTGCTTCACGCCCGCGGCGACCAGGCTGGTGAAATGCTCGGCCAGGTATTCATCGTAGTCGAGGACGCGCGCGGGGATTTTCTTCAGATCCTTGGCGTCTTTGAAGTCGGTGACTTCTTCCCAGGAGGCGAGTTTGGCCTTCCACGCGGCATTCAGGCCATCGAGCGATCCGTGCCGTTTGCGGAGCCACACCAGGAACTCCTGGCGATGCTCGTCGCCCAGGTCGACGTACGCCGGTTCGTTGAACAGTTCGAACATCAGCACGGACGCGCCCGCTTCACGGTAGCGTTGGGCCTGGATCTTCCAGATCTGCAGCCAGGTGTCGCGTCCGGGGCCGGTGATGCGATAGGGGGTCCAGTGATTGGGGCCGGTGGTGAGGGCGGCGGCAGGCAGGCGGGACGTATCGGGCGATGCGGCCGGCTGGCCCATAGTCCAAGGAAAGCAGACCATGTCGACGTAGAAGGGCATTGCGGTGCGCGCGATGGTTCCTTTCAGCAGCGATGGATCGTCGGGAGGCCTCGGCGACTGGTAGCCGACGGCCTGCCAGAAGGGCTCGGGCGAGGGATAGACGGAAAGGCTGTTGAAGCCCAGCCGGCAGAGCGACTCGGCCGTAAGTAGTTCCTGGTAGATCCAGCCGTGGCGTTTGGGGTCGTACAGGCCATGGTCCGGGGGAACACGACCGTCGGTGCTGCCCAGCAGGTCCAGGCGCGGGTCTTCGCGCAGGTAGGGATTGAGGATGAACACGCGCCGGCCATCGGGGCCCACAAATCGCCCCTGGCGGACTTCGGGCGGACGGAGATCGGCGCGCAAGAGGGGCGGCAGCTGGCTGCGCTGCGGCCAGGTGACCTGGGGCTGGGCCACGTCGCGGTCTTGGGCTTCCTCGACCCATTTCGGCCGGCGGTCGTAACGTACGCAACTCACGTCGGCCAGGCCGAAGCTGCGCTGGGTCTGCCCCACGCATTGCACGCTGACGCCGCTGACAGCGTCGCCCGGCTTGAGCTTGGTCCAGAGCCGCAGGGGAATCAGCACCTCCTGCCAGGACTCGGTGTCCTCGTCCAGTCCCCGGCCTTGATCGATGAGGCGCGAGGGGAGACGAATGAACTCGGCCGACTCCGCTTCGGGGCGGACCTGAAGTGCGACGGGGCCATTGGGGCTTCCGTAACGATCCAGTCCGCCGTTGAGCAAGAACCGCACAAAGCCGTTGGCCAGCCAGTCGGCCGTGATCTTCCAGGGCTCGCCCGAGCGGCGACGGAAGCGGACACCGGCCCAGGGTTTGGCCTGCCAATCGCCATTGAGCCACAAGTAGTGTCCGGCGCCGGGGCCGCCGGTGCGGCGCTGCTCGCTGACCATATTCCAGGGGCTGACGGCGTGATCGCTCGCCGGGCCGTCGGCGTAGAAGACGTGCGATTCGAGGGTCTGGGGAGCGGCCCGCTCGGCGGCAGACGCCGGTTGCGCGGCGAAAGCGGCGCTAAGGCAGGGGATCAACAGCAAGGCGTGCAGGAGACGCAAGGTGTGCGATGACAGCACGTTAATTCTCCCAGGTGTCGTCGGGGTCGCGGGGTGCAACCCCCACATTCTAGCAGTTGCGGGCGGCTTGTATCCACCGCGACAGAACGAAAATAGTGTAAGATTGTTTGTCACGGCCGATGCGCTGTCCTCGCGTTTGCCGGCAGGGGACGAGTCGGGCGGAGAGACGTTTTCGCCGCCGATCACGAAAAACTGAAGCCAGGAGTATTCCGTGTCTGCGCGCAAGTGCCTGCAAGTGGCGTTGCTGATCGACACGGCCACCGACTGGGGTCGCCGCATGATTCGCGGCGTGGCGCGCTATGCGCAGCAACAAGGCCGCTGGGACATGTGGCTGGAGCAGCGCTGCCAGCACGCGCCGGGCCGATTGCCGGCCGGTTGGCGTGGCGACGGGGTGATTGCGCGCGTGGCGGATCGGGCCATGGCCCGGCACCTGGCCGCAGCGCCCGGAGTGGTGGTGAATGTGTCGGCGGCGCGAATGAAGGGGGTGGATTTTCCCACGGTCACGGCCGATTTGCGGATTGCGGCGCGAATGGCGGTGGGGCACCTGCTGGACCAGGGCTTTCGCCACTTTGGCTACTTTGCCCCGCTGGGCATTTCGTACGTGGACATTCATTACGAGAGCTTTGTGCAGACGCTGGCCGAGTCGCACCACGAGTGCTCGCTCTTTGCGGCGCGGCGCAAGCGCGGCTCTGGCGATGCCTGGCTCACGCGGCAGCGCGACCTGGAGCGCTGGCTGAGCGAGCTGCCCAAGCCGGTGGCCGTGGTGACCTGGACCAGCGACCGGGGGCGCGAGGTGCTGTATGCGTGCCGGGCCCTGGGGCTGCACGTGCCGGAACAGGTGGCGGTGCTGGGCGGCGATGAAGACACGCTGCTGTGCGAGACGTGCAATCCGCCCCTGTCGGGCGTGGCGCTGACCTCGGAGCGGATCGGTTACGAGGCGGCCGCGTTGTTGGATCGCCTGGTCAAGGGAGAGACGCCCCCGACGGAACCGCTTCTGATCGAGCCGGCGCGCGTGGTCGTGCGGCAATCGACCGACACGCTGGCCATCGACGACCAGGACCTGGCCCAGGCCATTGCCTACATTCGCCGCCACGCCGGCGAGCCGATCCAGGTGAGCGATGTGCTCCGGGCCGTGCCCGTGTCGCGAAGCTGGCTGGAGCGCCGCTTTCAGCAGACGCTGGGCCGCAGTCCGGCCGAGGAGATCCGCCGCATGCACCTGGAGCGTGCCAAGCAACTGCTGGCCGAGACCGACATGCCCGTGCCCGACATCGCGGCGGCGGCCGGTTTCTGCTCGCGCGAGTATTTGGCCTACGCCTTCAAGCAGGCGGTGGGCCAGACGCCGCGCGAGTACCGCACACGCGTGCGCGGGCGGTGAGGGAAGGGCCCCCAATTTCTCCGCCCTGGTGGAGTCGGCTTGGGTGAGCCGCTATAATGCGGGGATTGCCTGCCTGAGAACCTGGCCCAGCACCATCACGCGCAGGTTCTAAGATTCAAACCCAACGCGGAGTACCCCCATGCCTGCCTTGACGGATCAGCGAATCCACTGCACCACGACCCTTTCCCGATGGGCCCGCTGCGCGGCTGCCGCGCTCGTAGCCGCCGGTTTGGCCCCTGGACTGGCCCGGGCCGCCGCGCCCGTGCTGAACATCGGCTCGACCCAGCAGGCGGTAAGCGTGGCCGTACCTTTGCCCGCCGGCCAGGACCAGGAAGCGTCCGCCTGGTCGCTGGTGGAGCAGGGGGCGGATCCGATTCCGGCCCAGGTCTTGCCGGCGATGGGTCCCGACGGCCGACCGGCCGACAAACAGGGAGTCTTGGCGGCCACCCTGCGTGCGAGGGCCGATGCCCCGAAGACGCGGCGATTCGAGCTGCAGCCGGCCGAGGCCGGCAAGAAGGGCGCGGGCTTTGAACTGCGCGACCTGAACGACAAATCACTGGGGCTGTTCGAGAACGGCAAGCCGGTGCTCGTCTACAACCATGGCGTGATCACGGGCGAGAACGTGCCGGACAGCGACCTGCGCAAGCATCGCGCCTGCTACGTGCACCCCTTGTACGGTCTGCAGGGCGAGGTGCTGACCGACGACTTCCCCAAGGACCACTACCACCACCACGGCCTGTTCTGGGCCTGGCCGCACGTGCAGATCGAAGGCAAGGAATACGATCTGTGGGCCTACAAGAACATCAATCATCGCCATGTGGCCTGGCTGGCCAAGGCGGCCGGGCCCGAGGCAGCCCTGGTGGCGGTGGAGAATGGCTGGTTCGTCGGCGACCGCAAGGTGGTGGCAGAGCGCGTGTGGTTGTGCGCACACAAGGCGGCCGAGGGACGCCGGGCGATCGACGTGACCCTGGTCGTGATTCCGCTCGACAACCCGATCACGCTGTGGGGCGCGCCGGCCAAGAGCTATGGCGGTTTGAACCTGCGTTTCGGGCCGCGTGCCAAGGAAGACACGCTGATCACGGTGCCGGAGGGGAAGACCGAGAAGGACCTGCCGGAGACGCGTCTGACCTGGGCCGACTTCACGGCCAAGTGGCCCGAGGGGGGCAAGACCAGCGGCGCGGCGATCTTCGTGCATCCCCAACACCCGGACTATCCGCCCACGTGGCTCACGCGGCACTATGGCGTGCTGTGCGTGGGCTGGCCGGGGGTTGAGCCGCGGACCTTTGCCGCGGGCAAGCCGATCGTGCTGAACTATCGGGTGTGGATCCACGACGGGCCGGTGGAGCCGGAGACGCTGCGCGAGGCGTATGCGGGCTATCAGGCGGCCGTGGCCGCCAGTTGGAGCGCGGGGGGCGAGGCGTCGGGCACGCCGCGCGGCGTGCGCAAGCACCACCGGCTACTGCCCCGGCTGCACAGGCAGTAAGAGGGACGTACTGGGTCAGGCGGTGACGGGACCATTGGCCTGTTTCGGTGAGCGCCGCCGACATGCATACAAGGAGGGCCAGCAGCCCGGTGCATGAAGTTCGTTCCTCGCTGCATCGCAATCCTCCCGTCGAACGGCACACACGAGCCGCCGGGCGAGTCACTGCAGGGTTGAATTGCCAACGAAGCCGACGGCGTGTCTGGAGGGACGTGCGCCGGTTGAACTGCGTGGCTCATGATGCCACCCAAGCTCCGGCTGCCAGAATTGCTTCGTCGTACGAGGGAAACACGCCCTGGTGCGATTCCGCAGCCGCATCTCGTTCCCAGAACGCCACGCGGACGCCGCAGTCGTCCCAATAGACCTCGACGGAGCGACCGGTGCGGCGCCGGCGTCGTGGTTGGTCATTTCTTAGCAGCGGGGGCGGCGATCGCCTTCACGGCCGGCTTGCGGCGTTCGAGTTTCACAACCAAGAATTGCACGCTGCCGTTTTCGAGCACCGTAAGCGTTTGCGTGTAGTCTTGGTATCCGTCACACTCGATGCGAAATTTGTGGTCCCCTGGAGCAAGATTCAGCGTTGGCATTACCTCAACTTGTTGAAGCGCCGCATTGCCGATGAACTTGTCGTTCAAGAACAACCGAACCGTTTCGAACGGCATGGGCATCACGTTCGCCGCTCCTTGGCGCGCAGCGGAGGATTCCGCAGCCGATCTTTCCTGTGGCTCGACTGGGGGAACAGGAAACCACTGGTTCATGAAGAAGAGCGTGACGGTAGAGAAGCGTTTTGGCGGCGAATGTCCGTCATCCGCGGCGGTGTTTTGCGTCGCAACCAGAGCCAGCGATAAGACAGCGATGGAAGCAACAATGGGTTTCATTTCCTGTTCTCCTGACGAACAACGAAACGACTGACGGGCGTCACCGGCGGAGCCCTCGGTTCCAGTCCCGATGATCGAGATGGCACAGTCAGACGAACTTGCCACAAGGGGCTGCTTGTTTCTCAAAAAAGGCAATGGCGCGGCCATGGTGTTCCTTGGCCAGACAGGGTTCCGCCCCTTGGTCGCGCGCACGACGTTGCTTGCCTGAGAAGCAACAACTGCGTATTCTCCGAAGCGTGGTCCAATCCCTGCTTGCCGCGCGGATCGTTGCCGAAGAAGGTTGAACGGCTAGAGTGGCACGCGAGGTCTGCCACAGGCTGTCAGTCTAGCCGAACAGGACCCCTCGTCAAGAGGGAGACCCATTTGAGATCCCCGGTCTGCCGGAAGCCGTGGCGAGGGGACGGAGAGGCTCGCCGCTGCCGAGGGAAGTGACGGGCGAGATGGGCCCGACGGTTCACGGCCCCGTCGAAACACGCGCGAGGTGGCAAGATGGCTTGGCTTGCGATCCAGGCTGGGTGACGCACGCCTTCGCTGGCGCTTCAGGCTTCAGTGGAACAAGGTGCCTTCGCTGGCGCTTCAGGCTTCAGTGGCGCGCCGTAGGATCCAGACGCCTAGCCTGGGGCCGCGAAGCGTTGTCTACGGCCATGGAGACTCTGGAAGAGTCACACGGTGGTCCGTGCGTACCCAAAGAACGAAACAACCCCCTATCAGGAAGGGGGTTGGGTGAGTGGGGCTGTCGGGGCTCGAACCCGAGACCTACGGATTAAAAGTCCGCTACTCTACCAACTGAGCTACAGCCCCGTATGTCATTGATTGACAAAGGGTTACGTCCCTAATTCACACGGTTTCCGCCGCACGGTTTGACACCTCCCGGGCTGGCACTCTAGGAAAAATGCGTGGGTGCGGAAAAGGCGCGGCGGCAAGCGCCACGGGCCCAGGGAAGCCGGGGCGGTGGCGTCTAGGATCAAGTCTAGCAGACGCGGGGCGAGTAGCCAACCCGCACGGGGTGCATGGGGCCGGGTTTCATTCAGGGCGCGGCCAGGCGATAGCCGACGCCCGGTTCGGTGAGGAGGAACCTTGGCCGGGCGGGGTCGGATTCGATCTTGCGGCGAAGCTGGGCCATGTACACGCGCAGGTAATGGGTCTCGAAAACGCTGTCCGGCCCCCAGACCTCCTTGAGCAGTTGCCGGTGCGTGATGACTCGGCCCGCGTAGCGGATCATGGTCGTGAGCAATCGGTACTCGATCGGCGTGAGGTGGATCTCCTCCTGCTCGACGAAGACCTGACGACGCGCGAGGTCGACGCGCAGGCCATCGAGCGTGAAGACGGGCTCTCCGGCCTCGGTGCCCTGGGAGGCGTGGCGGAGGGCGACGCGGATCCGCGCCACGAGTTCGCCCACACTGAAGGGCTTGGTGATGTAGTCATCGGCGCCGGCATCGAGGGCCTGGACCTTCTCGTGTTCTTGTCCGCGCGCGGAGAGGATGATGATCGGCATTGGCGACCAGTCGCGGACCTGGCGGATGACCTCCATCCCATCGATGTCGGGCAGCCCCAAGTCGAGGATGATCAGATCGGGCTGTTGCGTGGCGGCCTGCATCACACCTTCCCTTCCCGTATCCGACTCCGTGAGTCGATAGCCGTGGCTTCCGAGCGACACGCGCAGGAAGCGGCGGATCTCCTGCTCGTCCTCGATAATGAGTATTCGAGGGCCTTCCTGCGTCATGTGGGCTCCTCGGGCGAAGGGCTGGGCAAGGGGAACGATTCCGGCAGAGCCACGGGCGGAGGGCCGCCTTCCAGCGGCAGGGAGAAGCGAAACACGGCGCCCCCGCCCGGCCGGTTTTCCGCATGGATACTACCGCCGTGCAACTGGACGATGCCCCGGCAGATCGCCAGCCCCAGCCCTGCGCCCGTGCGGGACTTGCACGCACCGGCACGGTGGAACTTCTCGAACAGTCGTCCGGGGTCATCTGGCGGCAGGCCGGGTCCGCGGTCGGCGACTTCGATCAGGATGGAGCCGTCGTGCTGGCGCGCGGAGAGCTCGATCGGCGTGCCGGGGGGCGTGTGTCGAGTGGCATTCTCCAGTAAGTTGACGAGCACCTGTTGGATGAGCAAGTCGTCAAAAGGCGCGAAGGGCAGATCGGGCGCCACGTGGGTCGTGAGGGGATGGTCCTTGAGTTGGCGTGCGAGTCGCGCCAGGGCGGCTCCCATGACTTCCTCGACCGGCTGCCACTGCTTCTGCACTTCCAGTGCGCCGGCTTCCAAGCGGGTCATGTCCAGCAGGTTGGCCACCAGGCGATTGAGCCGTTCGGACTCATCGAGGATCGAGGCCGCCAACTCGCGGCGGACTTGAGGGGGCAGAGCTGGGTCACTCTCCAAGAGCGTGCTGCTGGCGCCGGTGATTACGGACAGGGGCGTGCGCAGATCGTGGGAGACGGCGCTCAACAGCGAGCTACGCAGGCGCTCCGTTTCGATATCCAGCCGAATGCGATCCGCTTCGGCCTCGAGGGCGGCGCGTTGCAGGGCCAGGGCCACTAGCCCGGCAAAGGCCTCGAAAAGGTGCAGTTGCTCCACGTCCAGGGACGACGATGTTCCCGAGGGGGCCACGCCCAGCACGCCGACCGCGCCGCCGGCAGTCATCAGGGGCAGATAGACGGCCTCCGCCCCGGGAAGCGTGGTGGTTCCCCGGCCCGCGGTCTGCCCGTGGTCGAAGACCCACCGGGCAACGGCTTGATCATGTTGGTTGGGGAGCAAGCCATCGGGCAGCACTCCGGTGACCACGAGATTGCGGTCCTGGTCGGGCAGGAGGACGACCGGCCGGACATCGGCAGCCTCGGCCACGTGCTTCAAGGCAATGCGTGCGATCTGTTCCTGGTTCTGGGTGGCGGCCAGTTCGCGACTGATGGCGTACAAGGCGGCCGTGCGCCGCTCGCGGCGGCGCGCGGATTCGGCCTGGAATTGCACGCGCGCGGTGAGCGTGCTGATGACCAGCCCGGTGAGCAACATGACGAGGAATGTCAGCAGATACTGGGCATCGGCGACGGCGAACGTTCCGCGGGGCGGCACGAAGAAGAGATCAAAGGCGGCGACGCTCAGGATGGACGCCAGGATGGACGGTGCGCGGCCAAACCAGTGAGAAACGGCCACCACGCCCAGCAGATAGACCATCACCAGGTTCGTCGGGGCAAGGCAGGTCGAGAGCAAGGCGCTCAGACCGGTGCAGAGCATGACGACGGCCAGGGCCCAGCAATAGTCCAGGCGCGATGCCGGAGCCGGGCGAGAGGGGGAGGCGGGGACGGCCGCAGGCTGGGGATCGCCGCTGATCACGTAGACGTCGATATCGCCGCACTTGCGCGTCAGTTCGTAGACCAGGGAACCGGAGAGCAGCTCCTTCCAGCGCGGTCGCTGGGGTTTGCCGACGACGATCCGCGTGACGTTTCGCGACCGGGCATAGTTCAGCAATTCATCGGCGACGGGGTGCGCGCTGAGGGTGACCGTCTCGCCTCCCAACTCCTCGACCAAGCGCAGCGTCTGCGCGAGGCGCTCGCGGTCGGCAGGGGAGAGCCGGGCGGAGGAGGAGGTCTCGACGTACACGGCGACCCAGGGCGACTTGAGGCTCGCCGCCATGCGGCGCGTGGCACGGACGAGTCGGGCCGAGAAGGGACTGGGGCCAACGCAGACCAAGAGGCGTTCGCGCGCGGGCCAGGTTCCGCGCACGGCCTGCTGCTGGCGGTACGAGTCCATCTGTTCGCCCACGCGTTCGGCCGTGCGGCGCAAGGCCAGTTCGCGGAGTGCGATCAGGTTTCCCTTGGTGAAGAAGTTGGCCACGGCCCGTTCGGCTTCGCGCGGGATGTAGACCTTGCCTTCGCGGAGCCGTTCCAGGAGATCGTCCGGCGGCAAGTCGACCAGTTCGACCTCATCGGCCTGTTCCAGAACGGCGTCCGGAACGGTCTCACGGACGACGACCCCGGTGATCTGGGCGATGACGTCGTTGAGGCTTTCCAGATGCTGGACGTTGAGGGTTGTGTAGACGTCGATGCCCGAGTCCAGCAGTCGCAAGACATCCTGCCAGCGTTTGGTGTGCGTGGCGCCCGGGGCGTTGGAATGGGCCAGTTCGTCGACGACGATGAGTTGCGGGTGGAGGGCCAGCGCGGCGTCCAGATGGAATTCGCGGAGCGTGGTTCCGCGATACACGACCTCCACTTTCGGCAGCAGGTCCAGCCCCAGCACGAGGGCCTGGGTTTCGGGCCGCGAGTGCGGTTCGACGTAGCCGATCACGACATCCAGGCCTTCCTTGGCGACCTTGCGCGCGGCTTTGAGCATGGCGTAGGTCTTGCCCACGCCGGGTGCGGCGCCAAAGAAGATCTTGAGCTTGCCGCGAGCCTGCTTGGCTTCGGCGGCCTGCACGCGCGCCAGCAGGACATCGGGGTCGGGACGCTGGTCGGTCATGCATAGACCTCTCTCGGGAGGAGAACCGGACTACCGTGGGAGGAGGTCCAGGTCAAGGTTCAATTCTACCACGTTGACCCGGGGTTCGCCCAGCAGGCCCAACGTGCGGCGCGCGGTGTGCCGGGCGACCGCCTGCTGCACCGTCTGCAGGTCGAGGCCGCGCGCCTTGGCCACGCGTGCGGCCTGGTATGCGGCGGCGGCCGGAGTGATATGCGGGTCGAGCCCACTGGCCGAAGCCGTGACGAGGTCTACGGGGACGGGGGCCGTGTTGTCCGGATCGAGCGTCTTGAGCGCCGCAACACGGTCCTGAACGGCCTGGGCGAGCAGGGGATTGGTCGGTCCAAGATTCGATCCGCTGGACGCCCCGGCGTTGTACGGCATGGGCGTGGTGGCCGAGGGGCGGCTCCAGAAGTACTTGGGGGCGGTGAAGGCCTGGCCGATCCACTGGGAGGCGACCGGCCGGCCATCGCGGTGGATCAGGCTGCCGTTGGCCTGCCTGGGGAAGGCCCATTGGGCGAGGCCGGTGATTGCCAAGGGATAGATGATTCCGGTCACGACACTCAGCAGCAACAGAGTCAATGTCGCTTGTTGAACCTGCGTCCAAGTCGCCCTGAAAGCGGTCTGGCAACTTGGGCTTGTTGAGCCGCGCCGGCCCTCGGCAGGGGATGCTGCGCCCGTGGTTTGCATGGATTCAACTCCGTTAGACGAGACGGAACGCCACCAGAAGCAGGTCAATGACTTTGATGCCGATGAAGGGGACAATCAGCCCTCCCAGTCCGAACACGAGGAGGTTTCGCCGCAAGAGATCTGCCGCGCCGGTTCGCCGATAGCGCACTCCGCGCAGGGCCAAAGGGATGAGGGCCACGATGATCAGGGCATTGAAGATCACAGCCGAGAGGATCGCACTGGCCGGCGTGGCGAGGTGCATGACATTCAGCCGACCGAGCATGGGATACGTGCCGGCAAAGGCCGCGGGGATGATGGCGAAGTACTTGGACACGTCGTTGGCAAGACTGAAGGTGGTGAGCGCTCCACGGGTCATGAGAAGCTGCTTGCCGATTTCGACGATCTCGATGAGTTTGGTGGGGTTCGAGTCCAAGTCCACCATGTTGCCGGCTTCCTTGGCGGCCTGGGTGCCGGTGTTCATGGCGACGGCCACATCGGCTTGGGCCAGGGCCGGAGAGTCGTTGGTGCCGTCGCCGGTCATGGCGACCAGATGGCCGGCCGCCTGGTACTGGCGAATCAGCGCAAGCTTGGCTTCGGGGGTGGCTTGCGCGAGGAAGTCGTCGACGCCCGCTTCGGCGGCGATGGCGGCGGCGGTAAGGGGATTGTCGCCGGTGATCATCACGGTCTGAATTCCCATCTGCCGCATCTGGCCGAAGCGTTCTTTCATGCCTCCCTTGACGATGTCTTTGAGATGGATGACTCCCAGCGCGGCGCCCTTTTCGGCCACGACCAGGGGTGTGCCGCCCTGCTTGGAGACTTGCTCGACACAGCGCGCCACGCAGGCGGGGAACTCGCCCCCATGCTGGCGGACATAGGCTTCGATGGCATCGGCGGCCCCTTTGCGAATCTGCCGACCGTCGAGGTTCACGCCGCTGGTGCGGGTCTGGGCACTGAAGGGGATGAAGGTCGCATGCAGTTCCTGGACCTTGCGGCCGCGCAGGGCGTAGCGGGTCTTCGCCAGGACGACGATGCTTCGGCCCTCCGGGGTTTCGTCGGCCAGGGAAGCAAGCTGGGCCGCATCGGCCAGGGCGGACACGTCGATCTTGTCGGCCGGCAGAAACTCGACGGCCTGCCGGTTGCCGAGGGTGATGGTGCCCGTCTTGTCCAGCAGGAGCACATCCACATCCCCGGCGGCTTCGACCGCGCGGCCCGACATGGCGATCACGTTGGCTTGGATCATGCGATCCATGCCCGCGATGCCGATGGCCGAAAGCAGCCCACCGATCGTGGTGGGAATCAGGCAGACCAGCAGCGCCACGAGCACCGTGAGGGTGACGGGGGTACCGCGGCCGGCGGCCTGCACGCTGTAGAGCGAGAAGGGCAAGAGGGTCACGCACACCAGGAGGAAGATGATGGTCATGCCGGCCAGGAGAATGTCCAGGGCGATTTCGTTGGGCGTTTTCTGCCGTTTGGCCCCTTCGACCATGGCAATCATGCGGTCGAGGAAAGTCTCGCCGGGGTTGCTGGTGACGCGGACCACTAGCCAGTCGGACAGGACTCGCGTTCCGCCGGTGACACTGCTGCGATCGCCGCCGCTTTCGCGGATGACCGGGGCGCTTTCGCCAGTGATCGCGCTTTCATCGACCGAGGCCACGCCGTCGATGACCTCGCCATCCGCCGGGATGTAGTCGCCGGTTTCGACAAAGACCACGTCATGGCGGCGGAGATCGGCCGCGGGCACCACGGCGATCTCGCCGCGTTGGAGCATGGCCTGAAACAGGGGCTCGTGCAGCGGTCCGGCGGAGGGGCGGACGAATTGTTTTGCGGCAACGTGGTGCCGCGCGCTGCGGAGCGCATCGGCCTGGGCTTTTCCACGGGCTTCGGCCAGGGCTTCGGCGAAGTTGGCGAAGAGCACGGTGAACCAGAGCCCGATCGAGATCGCCAAGATGAACCCCGGTGACGCTTCGCCCGTGGCGACAAGCGACTGGACGAACAGTCCCGTGGTGAGGAGGCTTCCGACGTAGACGGTGAACATCACCGGATTGCGCGCTTGTTCTCTGGGATCGAGCTTGACCAGGGCTGCGCCCAGGGCCTGGAGCATGATCCGCGGATCCAGCAGGCGACGGTGTTTTGTTGGTGCGGTCACGGTTCAACCTCCCACGAGCAGCAGATGTTCCACGATTGGGCCGAGCGCCAAGGCGGGAACGAAGGTCAAGGCGCCGACCAGAACCACCACGCCGGCCAGCAGCAGAACGAACAGCGGCGTATGCGTGGGCAGCGTGCCGGCCGTGATGGGTGTGGCTTTCTTTCTGGCCAGCGATCCGGCAATGGCCAAGGTGGGGATTGCCAGCCAGTATCGCGCAACGAGCATGGCCAGCGCCAGGGCAAGGTTGTAGAAGGGCGTGTTGGCGTTCAGTCCGGCAAAGGCGCTGCCGTTGTTGTTGCCGGCGGACGAAAAGGCGTAGAGCACTTCGCTGAAGCCGTGCGCGCCGCAGTTCAGGATACTCGACCGACCCCAGTCCGTGGCCACGGCCAGCGACGTCCCCACGAGGACCACCAGGGGCGGAATGAGGATCACCAACGAGGCCATCTTCATTTCAAAGGCCTCGATCTTCTTGCCCAGATACTCGGGCGTGCGGCCGACCATCAGCCCGGCCAGGAAGACGGCGATGATGGCGAACACCAGCATCCCGTAGAGCCCGCTGCCGACCCCGCCAAAGATCACTTCACCGAGCTGCATGAGCCACATGGGGACCAGTCCGCCCAGCGGGGTGTACGAGTCGTGCATGGAATTGACGCTGCCGTTGGAGGCCGCGGTTGTAGTTGCCGCCCAGAGGGCAGACTGGGTGATCCCGAAGCGGACTTCCTTGCCTTCCATGTTGCCGCCGGGCTGCATCTCGCTGGCGACCTGGTCCAGGCCGAAGGCGGCCAGGCGAGGGTTGCCGGCCTGTTCGGCGGCGTAGCCTAGCACCAGCAGGGGCACGAAGAGCAGGAACATGGCAGCCAGCACGGCCCAGCCCTGCCGCGTGTCGCCGACCATTTGTCCGAAGGTGCAGCACAGCGCAGCCGGAATCAGCAGGATCGCCAGCAACTGTAGGAAGCTGCTCAGCGGTGTCGGGTTCTCCAGGGGATGGGCCGAATTGGCGTTGAAGAAGCCGCCGCCGTTTGTGCCCAACTGCTTGATGGCGATCTGCGAGGCGGCGGGGCCCAATGCTATGGTCTGTTTGGCGGCCGGCTTGCCATCGGCGTCGGTGGTAGGCTCGATGAGCGAGAGCTGTTCATAGGGGCGAAAGGTCTGGACAACGCCTTGCGAAACGAGCGACAGAGCGCCAACGATCGACAATGGCAGCAGGATGTACAACGTGCTGCGGACCAGGTCGAACCAGAAGTTCCCGATCGTGGCCGCGTTGCGGCGGACGAAACCGCGAATCAGCGCCACCAACACCGCCATGCCTGTGGCTGCCGACAGGAAGTTCTGCACCGTCAGACCGAGCATCTGCGTGAGATGGCTGAGTGTCGTTTCGCCGCCATAGCTCTGCCAGTTGGTGTTCGTGGCGAAGCTGACCGCCGTGTTCATGGCCAGATCCGGCGAAACGGCGGGCAGACTTTCCGGGTTCAGCGGCAGCAGGTTTTGCGTGCGCTGGAGGGCATAGACGGCCACGAACCCCAGGAAGTTGAACAGGAGCATGGACTGCGCATAGGTTGTCCAGGGCATTTCTGCGGCCGGATCGATGCGGCAAAGCCGATAGACCAGGCGTTCCAGCCCGTGGCAGGCCCAGTCCAGGCCGCACGGCCGGGCTTCGTAGACACGTGCCATATACGCGCCGAGGGGCCTGGCCAGCGCGACGAGAACGGCCAGGTACAGGCCGATTTGCAGGAAGGCGTTGGTAGTCATGCGAACCACTCCGGCTTGAGCAGAGCCAACAGGAGGTAGACGAACAGGAGCGCCGCCACACCCGAACCGATTGCGTAGATACCGTCTGACATGACATGACTCCTATGGCTTCCGTCGCGGCAGGGGTGATTCTGGGATCGGTTCTTAGAGCCGGTCCGAAGACCTGTCGGCAGTTCGGTCTTGCAGGGCCGCCCGAGGTCGCAGGGGTGATTCTGGG
>CALARR010000094.1 GCA_937889015.1 uncultured Planctomycetales bacterium
ATCCCCAATCCCCAATCCCCAATCCCCAATCCCCAATCCCCAATCCCCAATCCCTCCCCTCCCCCCATGTCCATCCTCGTCGATAAGAACACGCGCGTGATCTGCCAGGGCATTACGGGCAAGGCGGGCCAGTTCCACACGCAGCAGTGCCGCGAGTACGGAACGCAAATCGTGGGCGGAGTGACCCCCGGCCGTGGCGGCCAGCAGTTCGAAGGCCTCCCCGTCTTCGACACCGTGGCCGAAGCCGTGCAGAAGACCGGTGCCGACGCGACCATGATCTTCGTCCCACCGGCCTTTGCCGCCGACGCCATCCTGGAAGCGGCCGACGCCGGCATCCGCACCATCGTGGCCATCACCGAAGGCGTGCCCGTGCTGGACATGGTCCGCGTGGTCGAAGGCCTGCAAGGCAAGTCCTGCCGCTTGATCGGGCCCAACTGCCCGGGTGTCATCACACCCGGCGAGTGCAAGATCGGCATCATGCCCGGCTACATCCACCGCCCCGGGCCGATCGGCGTCATCAGCCGCTCAGGCACGCTGACCTACGAGGCCGTGTGGCAGTTGAGCAGCCTGGGGCTGGGCCAGTCGACTTGCGTCGGCCTGGGAGGCGATCCGATCGTGGGCACCTCCTTCATCGACCTGCTGGCCATGTTCCAGGCCGACCCGGCCACCCAGGGCGTGCTGATGATCGGCGAAATCGGCGGCACGGCCGAAGAAGAGGCCGCCTGCTTCGCGGCCGGTCACCTCTCCAAGCCGGTCGCGGCCTTCATTGCCGGCCGTGCGGCCCCGCCCGGCAAACGCATGGGCCATGCCGGGGCGATCATCTCCGGCGGGCGCGGCACGGCCAAGGAAAAGATCGCCGCCTTGCAGTCCGCCGGCATCGAGGTCGCCCAAAGCCCCGCCGACATGGGCGCAGCCATGCAGCGCGCCCTGGCTCGCCCCCGCTAGTGCTTTATCACAGCTTGTTTTGGGGATGCACCGCCACAGGTTTGTCGCCTTTCGCTCCGCGAAAGGTGCGCGGCTGCCATTAGAACGCATCTGAGATAACCGTAGCGGCTTTTTCGCCTTCGGAACCGTGGAAACACGCCGCCCGGAACGCTACACGTAAGTGCGACGCGCACTAGCCCAGCGCACCGGCGCCTGGTGCAATCCCAACTTCCGACTGTGACAAAGCACTCGCCCAGGTCACTCATCGCCCTGCGCCGCCGGCGTCGGACCATTCTTGCGCTCCACCAACCACATCACCACGTTGTAGAACACCGGCGTGAAGAACACGCCGAACAGGGTCACGCCCAGCATCCCGCTGAACACGGCAATCCCCAGCGCGTTGCGCATCTCGGCCCCCGCCCCCTTGCCCAGCACCAGCGGAACCACGCCCAGGATGAAAGCCAGCGAGGTCATGATGATCGGCCGCAAACGCGTGCGCGAGGCCTCCACCGCCGCGTCATAACGCGACTGGCCCGCCGCTTGCCGCTCCTTGGCGAACTCCACGATCAGGATCGCGTTCTTTGCCGCCAGGCCGATCAGCACCACCAACCCGATCTGCGTGAAAATGTTGTTGTCCTGGCCGGTCAGCCACACGCCGAAAATCGCCGCCAGCAGGCACATCGGTACGATCAAGATGATCGCCATCGGCAGCGACCAGCTCTCATACTGGGCCGCCAGCACCATGAACACAAACAGCGTCCCCAGGGCAAACACGAACACGGCCGTGTTGCCCGCCAGAATCTCCTGCAGCGTCAGTTCCGTCCACTCGAAGCCCATCCCCTGCAGCAGCTTCTTCCGCGCCACTTCCTCCATCAACTCGATGGCTTGGGCCGAACTGGTTCCCGGCCGCGTGCTGCCCAGGACCTCCGCCGACGGGTACATGTTGTAACGGTTCACCAGCGCGGGACCGGTCACGTCGCGAATCTGGATCACGGTCGCCAAGGGGATCATGTTCCCCTGGGCGTTGCGCACCTTCAACCGGCCGATGTCCTCCGGCCGCAGGCGGAAGCGCGAGTCGGCCTGCACGTTGACCTGCCAATTGCGGTCAAACTCCGTGAAGTCGTTGGCGTAGCCCGAGCCCAGATAGATCGATAGCGTCTCGTTGATGTCGCTCAACGCAACGCCCAAACGCTTGGCCTTGGTGCGATCGATCTGGACGTACAACTGCGGCTGGTCCGCACGGAAGGTCGTGAACAGGCCCATCAGTCCCGGCTGCTCGGAGGCCAACTGAATCACGCGCCCCGCCGCCTCCTGTAGGGCCACCGCGCCGGCGGTGCGGCGATCCTGGATCTGCATCTTGAACCCGCCCGTGCTCCCCAGTCCTTCCACCGGCGGGGCCCCGAACACCAGCACCTGCGCCTCCAGCACCTCGCGCAGCGCCCAGTTCAGCCGCGCGGCAATCATGCTGGCGTGCAGTTGGGGATTCTCTTTGCGCTCTTCGAACGGGCTGAGGATCACGAAGATCCCGCCGCAATTGGCCATGTTCGTGCCGTTGAGCATGTTATAGCCCGGCACGGCGATCGTGTGCGCAATGCCCGACTCCCCCTGCGCTCCAGGCTCCTGCTTCGGCGGCTGCAACATCCGCACCACGCGCGCCACCACCTCTTCGGTCCGCTCCAGGCTGGCGCCCTCGGGCAACTGAATGCTGGTGACCAGATAGCCCTTGTCCTGTTCGGGAATGAAGCCCAGGGGCACCGAGTTGAAGCCCACGTACGTCATCCCGATCAGCCCAACGTACACCACCAGCACGATCACGCTCAGGCGAATCAGCCGCGCCACGACCGAGCCATACATGGCGGTCAACCGATCGAAGCCCGCATTGAACGCGCGGAACAAGCCCTTCAGCATCCGATCCACCTGCGCGTGCAGGAAGTAGCCGGCCGCTCCGCCGATGACAAAGGCCACTCCGCCCGCCGTCCACGGAATCCAGGTCGCCACCCCCTCACTGCCATACCGCAATGACACGGCCAGCTTCTCGCCCACCAGGCCGCTCAATATCGATTGCAGCCGCTCGGCCAGCAACCAGTAACCCAGCAACCCCGCCAGGCCGGCAACGCCCCACGCGGGCAGCGACTCGCGCTGCTGGTGCTCTTCGCCGGGCACATGCGGTTTGAAAATCGCCACGGCCCGCGCCGGGGCCATGGTCAACGCGTTCATGGCCGAGATGATCGTGGCCGCCGCGATCGTCAAGGCGAACTGGCGGTAGAACTGGCCGCTGATTCCGGCGATGAACGCCGTGGGGATGAACACGCTGCTCAGCACCAGGGTGATGGCGATCACCGGCCCCGTGATCTCGTCCATGGCCTTGATCGTCGCCTCGCGCGGGGCCAACCCCTTGGCCACCCAGCGCTCGATGTTCTCCACAACCACGATCGCGTCGTCGACCACGATCCCGATGGCCAGGACCAGGCCGAATAGCGAGAGATTATTCAGCGAAAACCCCAACAAGTTCATGATGGCGAAAGTGCCGATCAGGGACACCGGCACGTCGATCATCGGCAGCAGCGTGGCGCGCCAGTCCTGCAGAAACAGCAGCACCACCAGGAACACCAGCACAAAGGCCTCGAACAGGGTCTTGTAGACTTCGTGCACCGACTCGTCCACGAAGACGGTGGTGTCGTAGACGATGCGATAGTCCATCCCCGGCGGGAAGTCCTTCTTGCGGCGTTCCATTTCCGCGCGCACCAACTCGGCCGTGCGCAAGGCATTCGACCCCGGCATCTGGAATACGGCCAGCGTGATGCTCGGCTTGCCGTCCAGGAAACTGCTCACGTCGTAATTCCGCGCGCCCAGTTCGGTCCGCCCCACGTCGCGCACGCGCACCACTTCGCCCGCGTCACCCGTCTTGATGATCACGTCGGCGAACTCCTGGGCATTCAGCAGGCGCCCGGCCGTGTTGATCGCCAACTGCAGATCCAGCCCCGCCGGCGCCGGCGGCTGGCCCAATCGCCCCGCGGCCACCTGCACGTTCTGCTCGCGCAGGGCGTTCATCACGTCGCCGGCCATCAGATTGCGCGAAGCGAGCTTCTCCGGGTCCAGCCAGATCCGCATGCTGTAGTCGCGCGAACCGAGGAAGGCCACGTCGCCCACCCCCTCGATCCGCGACAGGGCGTCCTTCACCTGGATCAAGGCATAGTTGCTCAGATACAACTGATCGTGGCTGACGTCCGTCGAAATCAGGTTCACGCACAACAGGATGTTGGGCGAGCGCTTCTTCACGGTCACGCCCTGGCGGCGAACCTCTTCCGGCAGCCTGGATTCGGCCACCGACACGCGGTTCTGCGTCAACACCTGGGCCATGTCGATGTCCGTGCCCAGCTTGAAAGTCACGTCGAGCATCATCTGCCCGTCGTTGGTGCAGCGCGAGCTCATGTAGAGCATGCCTTCCACGCCGTTGACTTCCTGCTCGATCGGGGCCGCCACCGTGTCCGACACCACCTTGGCGCTGGCCCCCGGATAGATGGCGAAAATCGTGATCGTCGGCGGCGTGACGTCCGGATACTGCGCCACCGGCAGCCCCAACAGCGACACCAGCCCCACAATCACGATCACAATCGAGATCACCGTGGCGAACACGGGCCGATCCACGAAGAATCGAGCGAACATGGCGTTACCGCAGCAAGAGGTCAAAAAGGGGGTGGATTACTGGGGCGCCGTCTGGGAACTCGCTGCCGGCGCGTCCCCCGCCGGTGAAACCGCCGCCGGTGGTGCGTTCTCTTGCCGCGCCGGCTGGGGCATCGGCCCTTCACGCGGCGTCACCAGAATGCCGGCCTGAACGAATTGCAGCCCGTTGATGATCACCCAGTCCTCGGGCTTCAAGCCGTCTTCAATGACCCGCAGGCCATCGTGCACCGCCCCCAGGGTCACCAGCCGTTTCTCCGCCACGTTCTGGTTCGCGCCCGGCTCGCGATTCACGACCAGCACGTACTTCTGTCCCTGATCGGAGATGATCGCCCGGTCGGTCAAAAGCATCGCCGGGCGCGGTTCGCCGAAAGGCAACCGCACGCGTACGAACATCCCGGCCCCCAGCAGGCGGTCCTTGTTCTCGGAAACGGCGCGCACCGACACGGTGCCGGTCGACGCGTCGAAGCGGTTGTCGCCAAAGTCCAGCACGGCCCGGTGCGAGAACCCCTGTTCGTTGGAGACGCCCACCAGAACCGGGATCTTCCAGTCCTTGACGTTATCCATTTGCGGCAATTGGTTGTACTTCTGCGCCAACTCCTGGTAGCGCAGCACCGTGTGCTCGTCCATCTGGAAGTAGATGTAGATCGGGATCGCGCGCACGATGCTGGTCAGGGGCTCGGACCCGGCGTTGCCGGCCTGAATCAGGTTGCCCGCCGTGAGCCGCGCGCGGCTGATGCGCCCGCTGATCGGCGCGGTGATCCGGCTGTAGCCCAGGTCGAGCTGCGCCTGACGCGCGGCCGCTTTGGCGGCGGCACGCGCCGCTTCGGCCACGGCCAACGAGGCCACGTCCTGGTCGAACTCCTCGCGGCTCCGCACGCCCTTGTCCAGCAACTGCTGCGTCCGCGCCAAATCGGCCGCGGCCTTCTTGACCATCGCTTCCTGGCGTGCCACCTCGGCTTCCGCACGATCCAAAGCCGTCTGGAAATCGGCCGGATCGATCTCGAACAGCAGGTCGCCCTGGTTGATCATCTGGCCGTCGGTGAAGTGTACGGCCTTCAAATACCCCGACACCCGCGCGCGCACCTGCACTTCTTCATACGGCGCCGTGTTGCCCGTGAACTCAAAATAGTCGGTGACCTCCCGGACTTCCGGCCGGCAGATGGTGACTTGGGGCGGCGCCAACTCCACCACGGGAGGAGCCGCTTTGCCGCACCCGAGCCAGGCCACCAGCCACGGAACGGCCAGCGCCGTAACCCCGCGCGTGAGACGTCGGAGACTTTGCATGTTTGTACCCTCAAAGGCAATCACCGGCCGAGAACGACGATGGCTGGCTGGCAAAACAAGCCCCTGCAATCTTCCAGGGCAAGCCCCGGGTCCGAACGACCCAGGCAGCACGCCCGGCCCGCGCGGACTCGCCTCTCGGCACATTCCTGGGGCCGGCTCTAAGGCACCTATCCCATAACCGCACCAGCCAGGCCGGGCGGCCCAGCAGGACTGAGCTGCCGACAGGTTTTTGGACCGGCCCTAAGGCACCTTTTTCGTCTGCATCGGCCAACCTCTCAGAGAAAATGACCTCCGTTGCCGGGCCGGGCCGAAATCCGGGCCCGCGCCCGACGTCGATAACGACAAATCCGGTGAAGACTTACGGCATGGATTGTACGCCGGGCGTGACAAGCGGCATAAGCGTCCGATTCGGATGGACGCAGCCCCGGTCCGGCGTCTTGCTTCCCGGTGGCGGTGGATGCCTGATCCCCTGGGCTCCTGCGGGGGATCACCAGGCCACGACCGGCCTGACGGCCAATAAACCGAGTACACCATTGCATTTGCGTAGTGTTGTGAACTAAAATCGTTCCTATTGGGGTGAGGTGCTGGGTTCACCTTTTTTCCTTGCAGCCCGGCGGGGTTCTTGTCCGAACCGACATCCGATGCGCCGCTGGTCGCGGCGCGTCCCGGTCATCGCCCAAATCCGTGCGCACTCGTCTTGCAGCCACAGGAGAAGTCTATGCCTCTGAAGATGATTCCAGCCCTGTTGTTGATGGCTTGCACAGGGGCCGCCCCCTCTTGGGGCGTGGCCGCGGATCTGGCCAGCGTCCGGCATTCGCTGCAGTCGCAGCAACTCGAGGTGCGCCTGGCGGCCGTGTCCGCTCTGGCGCGCGACAAGACGCACGCCGCCGAGGCCGTGACCCTGCTCTCCGGCCTGCTCAAGGATCCGTCGGCTGAGATGCGGGCCCGCGCCGCCGAGGCCCTCGGCCATCACGGTCCCGCCGCTGATTCGGCCCGCGCCGCCCTGATCGAAAAACTGGCCGATCCCGAGGCCATTGTCCGCCGTCAGGCGGCCAAGGCCCTCGCCAGGCTCAAGGCCGATCCCGAGGCCACCTTGCCCCTGCTCATCAAACTGCTGGAAGACCCAGATCCTTCGGTGCGCATGCGCGCCATGGACGCCTTGACCGAACATGGTCCCAAGGCCATGGACCGCTTGATTGCGGCCTTGGGCAACGAAAAGACCGCCTACTGGGCCTGCCTCGTCGTCAGCGAAATCGGCGCCCAGGCCCAAGTGGCCGTGCCCGCCCTGACCAAACTCCTCGATTCGCCCAAGGTCGAAATCCGCCGCGAAGCGATCCTGGCCTTGGGATCGATCGGCGCCAGCGCAGCCCCGGCCGCAGCGCAGATTGCCAAGGCCCTCGACGATCCCCTCTTGGCTACCGTTGCTACGTATGCCTTGGGACGGATCGGTGCCATTCCGCCCGAAGCCGAGGCCAAAATCAAGCAGGCCAGCACCTCCGACTCGGTGCGTCAAACGGTGAGCCTGTGGGCCCTGGCGCGCATGCACCCCCAAGACAAAGCCCTGGTCACCCAAGCCGCTACGCGACTGGTGGAAAATCTCAACAGCGATGATCCGCGTGTCCGCGAGGCATCCGTCCACGGCCTGATCGACCTGGCGCCCGGCGCGGAAATCATGGACCCGCTCTTGGCCCGATTCCTGGAGCACGCCGACCCGGCCAAGGCCGCGGCCGCCCTCCGCACTGCGGCCCAGGTGGGACGGCTCGACGCCCAGCGACTCACCGCCGCTTTGAAACACGACAAGCTGCAATCCCACGTGGCCTTCCTCCTGGGCGAGATGGGCGCCAAGGCGGAGCCCGTGGTGCCGGCCCTGGCAGCCCTGCTCCAGGACGACGAAGACGACACGCGCCGCGAAGCGGCCATCGCCCTGGCCAAGATCGGTCCGGCCGCCAAGGCCGCCGTGCCCGAGTTGATCCGCCTGGTCCAGACCCCCGAAGGCCCGGCCGTGTACGCCGCATGCTACGCCTTGGGCCGCATCGGCCCCGCGGCCATCGAGGCCAAGCCGGCCTTGTCCCAGGCCCTGGCGGGAAAGGACGAGACCCTCAGCGCAATCGCCGCCTGGGCCCTGGCCCAGATCGATCCCAAGTGCACGGTCACGGCCCCCAAGTCCGTGCCGGTGCTGGTCCGCGCCCTGTCGGACCACGACGCCCGCATCCGCCAGCAAGCGGCCGCTGCCCTGCAGTGCCTCGGCACGCTGGCCAAAGAGGCCCTGCCGGCGCTGGAGAAGGCGACCCAGGACGAAAACGAGCAGGTTCGGGCCGCCGCCCAACAGGCCATCCGTAGCATTCGTCCTTGAGCCCCTTCCAGCCGAAAACCTATCAAGGAACACAACACCAGACGTCCACTTCCCGGAGATTCGCCCATATGAAATCCTACCTGATGACATCGCTGTGCATGCTGGCCGGCCTCAGCGGGGCCTACCTGGCGCATGGTCAATACTACGGCGGAGCCTACGTTGACAACCGGGCCTCCACCCCCGGCCAGGCCGCCGCCTACGGCATGAGCGAGGTGGTCCGCGCCCACGGCCAGTACAACCTCGACACCTCGGCCGCGACCATCAACATGACCGAGGCCCAACGCAATGAAATCCAGAATCGCGAGGCCTGGACCAAGACCTATTTCGAAATGCGCAAGATGAACAAGGCCTACCGCGACGCCGAGGCCGGGCCGCGCCCCACCATGGAGGACTTCGTCCGCTACGCCGAGGCCGGCCGCCCCAAACAGCTCACCCCGCAAGAACTGTCCACCTCCGGCAAGATCGCCTGGCCTGCCCCGCTGCAGACGCCGCAATACGGCTCGCAGCGCGCCGAGGTCGAACGCATCTTCGGCGACCGGGCGGCCAAGGGCGTCCTCCCCGGCGACGAGTACATGAAGCTCTATGAGCTGACCAACAACATGCTCGACAGCCTCAAGCGCCAAATCACGTCCATGCCCTCGGAGATGTATGTCACGGCCAAGAAGTTCCTACAAAGCCTGGCCTACGAGGCGCGCCAGCCGGCCAGTTGAGTTGCGGCGGTTGACTGTCAGGACCAGATTCGGCCGCTCGGCGACTTGAGTCGCTACCGGCGCCGCGGATAGTGCGCCTCCGATAAGTAGTCTCCGTTGTGGAAAGTCCACCCCGGGGCATCCTGAGCGCAGCGCAGGATCTCGAACCGGGCGGATTCTTCGTTGCGCTCAGCATGACCGATCTCAAGGCGGCTCTCCGCAACAGTGCCGCGAGGGCGACCAGCGCCAGCCCGGTTTCCGGCAAGAAACGCCCAGGCCATGTTGCATTCTCTTTCTGAGCACTATTGGATCTCAGAACAGCAATACAGCGAGGGCGACCAGCGGAAGCCCGGTTTCCGGCAAGAAACGCCCGCGCCATGTTGCATTCTCTTTCTGAGCACTAAAATGGGCTGCAGCCGCCATGCGGCTGGTCCTGTTCCATTGCCCGCACCCCGCCGGAGTCTTGCGCCATGCCGCGTTCTGCCCAACTGTTTTTCTTGCTGTCCATCGGTTCGCTCGGCCCGACTCTATGGGCCGCCGAAGCCGTCCCGCCCGTGGTCGGTGACGTGCTGACCATGCCCGCCCCGGGCAGCGTCCAGATGCAGGGCTGGCTGGGACGCGAAATCGAGATCTGCCGCCAGGGCCGCATGCTCGCGCAGAGCATCCCCGACCTGGTCCGACCCTTTGCCACCCGGCCCGAAGACCGCATGTGGCAGACGGAGTTCTGGGGCAAGTGGTTCACCTCGGCAGTCCTGGCCTATCGCTACCGGCCCGACGCCGCCATGCGCGCCGTGGTGGACCAGGCCGTCAACGATCTGCTGGCCACGCAGACGCCCGACGGCTACATCGGCACCTACAAGAAGGAAGCCGAGCTCAAGGGCTGGGACGTCTGGGGCCGCAAGTACACCCTGCTGGGTCTGCTGGCCTACTACGATCTCACCGGCGAAGCGCGCGTCCTCGAAGCCGCACGCCGGCATGCCGACTACACGCTCACGCAGATCGGCCCGGGCAAGGCCGACATCGCCACGCTGGGCATGTGGACCGGCATGGCCGCCAGCAGCATCCTTGAGCCCATGGTCCTGCTCTATCGCCGCACCGGCGAAAAGCGCTACCTGGACTTTGCCCAGTGGATCGTCGCCCAGTGGGAAGGCCCCAAGGGCCCGGACCTGTTGCGCAAAGCCCTGGCCAAGACGGCCGTCTTCGACATGTTTCCCGGCCCCGACCCGAGCAAGAAGGGCTACATGGCCGGCGGCATGTCCAAGGCCTACGAAATGATGTCCTGTTACGAGGGCCTCTTGGAACTCTATCGCAGCACGGGCCAGGCCCCCTACCGCCAGGCCGCGGAATGGGTCGCCGGCAATATCTCCGACACCGAGATCACGGCCATCGGCTCGGGCTCGAGCTGGGAACGCTGGTGCCGCGGTCGCACGCGCCAGACCGAAGACGTGCCCGAGTGGATGGAAACCTGCGTGGGCGTCACCTGGCTCAAGCTCAATGCCCAGTTGCTCCGCCTGACCGGCGAGCCGGTCTACGCCGATCGCATTGAACTGTCCGCCTACAACTCCCTCCTGGCGGCCCAGAAGTCCGACGGCACCTGGTGGTGCCACTACAACCCGCTGGAAGGCTCGCGCCTGCCCGCCCCCGAGCAGTGCAACATGCACGCCAACTGCTGCGTGGCCAACGGCCCGCGCGCCTTGAACCTCCTGCCCGCCCTGGCCGTCATGACCGACGCCCAAGGCCCCGTGGTCAATCTCTACGAAGCCGGCACGGCCACGGTCGATCTGCCGTCGGGCCAGAAGATCACCCTGAAGATCGAGGGGGACTACCCGCGCAGCGGCGTGGTCGAAATCGCCCCCCAGTGCCCAGGCACGCAACCGTTCGCGATCGCCCTGCGCATCCCCGGCTGGAGCCAGGCCACCGACGTCCGCGTCAACGGCCAACCCCAGTCCGACGTCCGACCCGGCACCTATCTGCGCCTGACACGCGCCTGGAAGACGGGCGATGGCCTGCGTGTAGCCTTCGACTTCGCCGCGCGGCGGATTCGCGATCCGGGCCAGTCCACGCGCGTCGCGATCCAACGCGGACCGCTGGTCTTCGCCGTCGAGCGGCGCGCCCTGGCGGCCCAATCCATCGGCCCGGCGACGATCCCGGCCGATGCCGACGGCCGCGTGCAGGCGGTGAAGGTCGAGGACGCGCTGGCCGGCGTCTGCCAGGTGGCGATCGACGTGCCGCTGACCGGCGCCGACGGCCGGCGCGGCACGCTGCGCATGATCGACTACGCCTCGGCCGGCCACACCTGGGCCGAAGACTCGTTGTTCCGCGTCTGGCTGCCGCAACCCTTGGACCCCAGCGACCCGCTCAGCGGCGTCGCCCCCTCCAAGGCAAAACACTAACCGGCATGACGTTCCTCGTTGCGAAGCTCCAGCTTCGCAACGCCAGGTAACCCCCTCGTTGCCAAGCTCCAGCTTCGCAACGCCAGCGACCAAACTCCGCTTTCTCGCAGGACCAGCACTCCCTATCTTTCTCCGTGACTCCGTGATTCAACAAGACAACATTTCTCGGCTTCCTCAACCCGTCCGCATGAGGTGACGCACCGTGGAAGGCAAACAGCAGACGGGCCTCGGGCGGCAGTTCGTCGTCTTCACCATCGGCAGCCAGGAATTCGGCGTCGAGATTGCCGAGGTGCGCGAGGTCATTCGCCTGACCGCCGTCACGCGATTGCCGGACATGGCCCCCCACGTCCGCGGCGTCATCACGCTCCGCGGCCGTGTCGTCACCGTGATCGACCTGGCCACGCGGCTGGACCTGCCGAACAAACCGGCCGACGAAGACACGCGGATCATCATCATCGAGCATGCGCGCAACTCCATCGGCATGATCGTCGACTCGGCCAAGGAGGTGCTTCGCATCCCCAGCGACCTGATCCAACCGCCGCCGCCCATCCTCACCAATCGCATCAACTCCCGCTACATCCAAGGCGTGGGCCTCCTCGAGCAGCGGTTGCTGATCCTCCTCAACCTCGCCCAAATCCTGGAGGACCAGGACCTCCGCGGCGTCCCGCCGACCGTGCCCGCGACGGTTCCCGCTGCCGTGCCGCCAGACCCGCCGCTGGAGCCAGACCCCGCGCCGCAGCCCGGCGAGCCGGAAACCGCCGCAGAAGTCACTCCCGGCCTCGCCGCGCCCCTGCCGCCGGCCCTCGCCTCCGAGTCAATACAACCCGCGCGCACACCGCCGCCAACGGCCCCGCCGCATCAACCACCGCCCGCGCCGTGTGACGAGCCCTCGGCATTGCCCGACCTGCCCCCCACGCCGCCCGACGTGCCGCCCGAGCAGTGTTTCATCACGCACGACGGCCAGCCGCTGAAGAATCTGTTGGAGCTGCTGGGTTACGTGTGCCGCCTGGACGAAGCCACCTTCCGCCAGTTCGTCAACGCGGACAAGAATGACTTCCGCACCTGGATTGCGCACGTGGTGCAGGACCAGGTCCTGGCCGACAAGCTGCAGGGCCTGACCGCAAAGGACGACCTGGTCCAGGCCCTCCAGGATCGCCTGTCTTAGGGCCAACAGACAGCGGAAACCGCGAAGGACCCGAAGAGCACGAAGGCCGAGACCGGCCGGCGCGATGGTTGATGTTCCAGGTGGCTTGCAGGCGCAACCTGGCCCGAGGAGCGGCCGTGTTGCCACGCGTGCCGCCGGTTGCGGGGCAGATTGACAATCTGCCGGGGCAAGACCACGTGCCCGCTTTTCCAGCCCATCCTCTTCGCGTTCTGGCGGCTCTGCGACTTGGCGGCTTTGCGAGAGATCTTGTTGTGTAAGAAGGAGAAACGGAAAAGGGAGAAAACGGCAAACACTGCCATTGCGCCTGCCCGTCCGCGACACATCCTTTTCACTGCTCTGACTCTGACTCCAACTCTGCCCCGAGCAATCGAGGTTCGACCTTTTCTCCGCTGCAGTCGTTGGGATAGCACTCACATGCGAGTATTCCGGAGATACGGATACGGCGAGAAAACAACGAAAGACACTTCTGAACGCTCCCTTCGAGCATCCACTCGGTGCCGACTTTTTCGCATAGTTCGATTGCCTCCACGATGCGACCGTCGCGACTGCCACGCCGCAATTCAGTATGAAACGCAACTCGCATGCCGGGTAAATCGACGTCGTACTCCATCAACGTTCCTGCCGATGAGCAACCGAGAGCGGTGGTGAATCGATCCCGCAATTTGACGGCTTTTCGACTCTCGTCCGTCTGACACCAGAGTACCCATTTGCAGTACCCAGTCGCATGCTGCATCTTCCACCCCCCGCAACGTGGACACACTGGACTTCTGCAAGCAGGCACAACATCGTCCACTTGCTTACCAAACCCGTATCGGCCAAACAGCACGTACACTGCTCACATACACTCGCGCATACGCACAGCCGACCTTGCGCGTGGCGCAGTCACAAGGCCCATCACGGCGGCTCATCTGTCTCTGTTCGTATTGCCCTCGACCTCCGTTTCAGCTTCGGTCGCAAGAATGTTGCAGTGCGGCAGCGCCCTCTTGAATCGACGGATTCCGTAGTCAGTCACTTTGGATCTTGCGACGTTCAGTGTCTCAAGTCTCGCCAAGGACTCAAGGTGCACTAATCCAGAGTCACTGAACGACGTACCCCCAAGGCCGAGGTGTCGAAGACGTTGAAACGTACTGAGGGATGTGGCGCAGGCGTCCCCGATCTTCGTGTAATCCAGGCCCAGACACTCAAGGTTGCACAAAGCGTGGATCCGGCGTATTGCCTCGTCGGTGACATCAGTGCTCCGCAAATCGAGCGCGGTCAACGACGTGCAGCGTGCCAAATCCTCGATGGTCTCACCAGGCACGTCTGCGAACGTGATACCCACGAATTTCAGCTTCACGATGTCGCTGAACCGCGGCCGAGCCCGCCCCGGAAAGACAACCGCGTTCAGCCCCAGGCCTTCCAACTCTGGAAACGCGGAAAATGCGTGAACCAGTCCGTCATCGCTTCTCGCTCTCGAAATCACAATGCTCGTCAACCCGGGGGCATGCGTGAAGGTTCGGGCGATCAAAGCGTCCGAAACGCGAATCTCCCAAAAACAGCACATCCGTAATCCTGGCAGCGACGAAAGCTCGTCGAGCCTGGGCTCGGCCGCTCGATCGCCTCCACCCCAGAAGAATACCTCCTCGACGTCGCCCACGAAGTCGTCGCCGAAGGCTCCTCGCAAGAATCGCTTCGACGCTCCTATCCAATTGGATCGGCCTCGCAAATCGAAGTCGTAATAGACGGTGGCTCCCGCATCCCTGAGCGTGGCGACCACTGCCTGTTGCCGTGCCGCATGCTGCCATCGCACCCCGATCGCCACAACCAAGAGCGTGGCGGCAACGCCTAAGAAGATGATCTTCTTGCGGCTGAATCGTGAATGAATCATGTAATTGCTCCTCTCGCTGTCCAGCCATCGTCCGTCCCTTGTCTTGGAGATCGCCTGGCAGGCTGAGTGCTCGGGGAATCACAACGGGGCCGCAGCCAGTTTCATTCCCGTGATTCGTGCTCAAAGAGCCGCCGCTGTGCGCGTAGCCGACCTTGGCCGTGCTCGAAGTGTTCACGGCGTCGGAGTGCTCCTGGTATTCCGAAGCCGCCCAGACGAAGGCATTGTACTCCACATGAGTGGGGCACACAAGGGTATTCGCTTCGCCGGGTGCATTCCCGTTTCTGTGGGCCTTAAGTCGCTTGGACAAGCCGTCCTGA
>CALARR010000095.1 GCA_937889015.1 uncultured Planctomycetales bacterium
GCGTCACGATCTCCGGGTGGGCCGCGGCCAGATTTTTCGTTTCGCCCAGGTCGTCGTCCAGGTTGAAGAGATGAACGTCCGTTCCGGCCTGGGCGTCGGGCGCGAAGACGAGCTTCCAGGGGCCTTGGCGAAGGCCGGCTGTGCCACGCGCCGCACAACTGACCGCGTGCTCGCGGATCGGCTTGTCGCCACCCTGCAGCAACGGCAGCAAGCTGAAACTGTCCTCGCCGGCGCAGTCCGGCAACTTCGTGCGCAAGACCTGCGCCAGCGTCGCCATGATGTCGGCATGATGCACAAGCTGCGCGCAGACGCTGCCGGGCTTGACGACGCCGGGCCAACGCACGATGAACGGCAAACGATGGCCGCCCTCCCATACATCGGTCTTGTAGCCGCGCAGGGGACCGCTGGGATAGTGGCCTTGGGCCTCCATGTCCTTCGCACCGATGTAGGCGGCGCAGCCATTGTCGCTGGTGAAGAAGACGAGCGTGTTCTGGGCGATGCCGGCCTGCTGAATGGCGTCCAGGACGCGGCCCACCACGGCATCCGTCTCCATGACGAAATCAGGGTAGGCCAGGCCCAGGCCACTCTTGCCCTTCCATGATTCATTCACGGCCAGCGGCGTGTGGGGAGAGGTCAAAGGCATGTACAACAAGAACGGCCGCTGGGCCTTTGCCTGGCGCGCGACGAATTCGCTGGCGCGCTGGCCAAGCGTGGGCAGAATGGGCTCCAATTTCCAGTCCTTCAGCGCCGGTCCCTGCAGGCTAGCCTGATGGTTCTTCAAGAGATGCGCCGGCAGGAACTCCGTCGGAATCCCCACGGTGCGGTCGTTTTCAATGAAGCAGTAGGGAGGCCAGTTCGGTACGTCGGTGCCGAAATACTCGTCGAAACCGCGCGTGGTGGGGCCGCCGGCAATCGGCTGCGAGAACAGGGCTCGCCAGGCCGCGAGCTGCTCGTCGGTCGCCTGCGTGGCGTCGCGGCTCACGTGGAACAAGGCGCGTTGGTTGTCGGGGATGCCCCAGTCCCGGCCCAAGTGCCACTTGCCCACGCACGCTGTGCTGTAGCCCTGTTGTCGGGCGAGCCCGGCAATCGTCAGGCGATCGGCAGCAATCAGCGGATCACCAAACACCCCAACGATGCCCGCCTGCAACCGCGTGCGCCAATGGTAACGGCCGGTCAGCAGCGTATAGCGCGACGGCGAGCAGACGCCGGAACTGCTGTGGGCGTCCGTGAATCGCATGCCCTCGGCGGCCAGCCGATCCAGATTGGGCGTGGGGATCTTGCCGCGCTGCGGGTTATTGCACTGGACATCGCCATAGCCCAGGTCATCGGCCAGGATGACCACGATATTGGGCGCAGCGTTTGTCGGGCCGGTTTCGGCGGCATTCAGGTGGTCAAATGATGTCCAGAACAGAAAGGTCGCACAAAGCAGGAAGCGTGTCATGGTCTCTGGCCCCTTTCGCTATCGTCTTGAAAACGGTTACGGCCCAGCATGCCGACCGGGCACGTCGCGCGGAGTCGGCCTCAAGGTTATCGCAGAGGCGTAGGCAGGAAATCCCAATCGAGAACCATCTTCTCGGTCAGTGCCCGCTTCAGCTCCAACTCGATATCTTTGTATTGTGGATCGCCGGCCAGGTTGTGCAATTCGCCCGGGTCGGCCTGCAGATCGTAAAGTTCAAAAGTCGGACGCGGCGTGGTGAAGTAGGCCTGCACAAACGGTGCGGCCAGACGCCCCGCGGCGTGCGCGGCCAGCATCTCCTGCCAGCCGGGGTCGCGCTGGCTGTCGACCGGCGCGACCGCCCCGTGCGGCGTGCAGTTGTAGATGAGCTTGAAACGCTCGGACCGGACGCAGCGCACCAGGTCGAACGTGGAGGCCAACACGTCCGGCTTCATGCTGCCGTCGCCACCGTGCGGACCGCGTTCGGCGAAGATGTACTTTCGACCGGCAAAGGACTGCCCTCGCAGGAGTTTCACAAAACTCACCCCGCTCATTTCCTTGGGCGGCGTCATTCCGGCGGCTTCGAGCATCGTGGGCGCGAAATCCTCGCCCGAGATGAGCGTCTGCGTCGCGCCGCCCGGTTTGACCACTCCCGGCCAACGCACCAGCAGAGGCACGGCGATTCCCGGATCGTGCAGCGCGCCCTTGCCGTGCGGCATCGCCATCCCATTGTCGCCCATGAAGACCACCAGTGTGTTGTCGGCAAAGCCGCGCTCGCGGAGCGTGTCCAGCACCGTCTGCACGTCGCCGTCCAAATGTTCGACCTCGGCAATATAGCGTGCCAGGTCGCTCCGCACGCCGGGTAAGTCGGGCAGGTGCGGCGGCAGCGTCAGCTTGCTGGGATCAGGAAGACCGCGCGGCCCCTGGGTCTGCCAGACGTGGTGGGGGTCGGAGAAGCCGAGCCAGAAGAACCAGGGTTTGTCCTTCGGCGCCTGATCCAGAAAAGCGGCCAGCTTGGCGCCGAAGCTCTTCATCGCGCCACCCTTGGGCTCCACGTAGTCCACACGCTGCACGAAGGTCCGTAGCCCGTGCTCGTCCATCACGCGGCCCAACTCGGGCGCCACGCCTTTGCCCGTGCCGCGCGCGCTCGGCCCGTCCAAATGGTAGCTCCGTCCGCCCACGCCGGTGAAGTAGCCCGCCTTGTCGCGCAACACGTCGGGCAACGCTGCGACGTCGGCCGGCAAGGGCGAAGTGAACCGCACCATGCGCACCGCGACGGGGGAACGTCCGGTCATCAGGGCTGCACGCGAGGGCACGCATTGTGGGCAGGAGACGAACATGCGATCGAAGCGCATTCCTTCCGCGGCGAAACGATCGAGATTCGGCGTCACCACGTCTTTGTTCCCGTAGCAACCCAGGTACGGATAGCTGTGGTCGTCCGAGAGGAGAAACAGAATGTTCGGCTTTGCGGGGCGCGGTGCATCCGTCGCACTCAGCACTGCGACAGGTACCAAGAGCACCGTCGCCAGAAACGCGCTGCAGGCATACGAGGAAGTCTGGATCATTGAATGAGCCCCGTTCGCAGGCGATAGACCACCGCCCACGATTCCGTTGGAGTGGGATACTGCGCCGCCACCATTCTAGGGGCGGCGGAAAAGGCAGCACAACTGGCGGCACGAAGCGACCGTTCGTCTGGGATCGCATGTACGCGTCAGAGCGACACCCCACTGAGGAGCGGCTCGGCGTGCCGATCGCGACAGGGGTGACCAGTGAGGGAATCCGGGCAACGATTGTTCACGGGCGCTGGGGACCGAACACACAACGGGGCCTGCCAATGCCAAATTAGCCAACGCCGAACCCCTAGAATGATGGGGTTGCGCCTGGTTTTCAGCAATGGTTATTCTGTGAAGATCTTGACATTAGCGCCTCTAATGATACCATGAAACCAAAGCCTGAAGCTTCGTAAGAGGATAGGCCTCTTTGCGCCCTTGCCCTTGGGGCTGTGGTGGTATCTGTCGTGGGGGTGGCTGGACGTTGCCATCATGCCCACGAACAGTCGCCGCGTCTGAGGTGGGCAGCGCGGTTCCGGGTGCAGTTGTCTGGCTTCTGTCGGGCGACGGTTCGGTGGCCAGGCGCACTGATTTGGCTCGATGGATTTGCGTGTCTTTGACCCGTCAGGAAATCGCATGAAGAGCATGCCCAGCGCTCACGGAATGTACGATCCCCGCCATGAGCACGACGCTTGTGGAATTGGGGCTGTGGTGAATATCTCAGGACGTCGCGAACACCAGATCATCGATCTGGGTAAGAAGGTGCTCACGAATCTGATGCACCGCGGGGCGGCCGGGGCGGACGAATCGACGGGCGACGGTGCGGGCATTCTGCTTCAGCTTCCACACGAGCTGTTCGTGGCCGAGGCCGCGCGGTTGGCGTTTTCCCTGCCCGAGCCTGGGCAGTACGCGGTCGCCATGCTCTTTCTCCCGCATGCGTCCGAGGTACGGGTCCAGTGCCAAGAAATCCTCTCCGAGACGATTGAGCAGGGCGGATTGAAGTGCCTGGGATGGCGTGTGGTGCCGTGCGACAATTCCTGTCTGGGCGACATCGCGCGGTCGTCCGAGCCAGCGATCCGCCAGTTGTTCATCAGCGGTGAAGGACTGCAGGACGAGGAGTTGGAGCGACGCTTGCTGGTCCTCCGGAAACGGGCCGAGCACAGGGTGCGGAATCGCTTGGGCGATGAGGCCGAGCAGTTCTATGTGGTCAGCATGTCCTGCCGTACGATCGGCTACAAGGGCATGTTCCTCGCTCCGCAGTTGTTCGCCTATTATCCCGATCTGGCCGACGAGCGAATGCTCACGGCTCTGGCGATCGTGCATCAACGCTACAGCACCAACACCTTTCCCAGTTGGAAGCTAGCGCAGCCTTTCCGCATGATTGCGCATAACGGCGAGATCAACACCCTCAGCGGCAACCGCAACCGCATTCGCGCCTACGAAAAGACCATGTCTTGCCCGGCCTTGGCCGCGGACCTCTCCGATCTGTTTCCGATCCTGGAGCCGGGCGTGAGCGATTCGGCCTCCTTCGACAACGTGATGGAGTTGTTGGTCCGCGCCGGACGATCAGCGCCGCATGCGCTGATGATGATGATTCCCGAGGCCTTCGGCCCCAAGTATCACATCAGCGAGGACAAGCGCGCCTTCTATGAGTATCACGCGGCGATTTTGGAGCCCTGGGACGGGCCGGCGGCCATGGTCTTCACCGACGGTAAGCTGGTGGGCGGTACGCTGGACCGCAACGGCCTGCGTCCCTGCCGGTATATCGTCACCACCGATGACCAGGTGATTCTCTCCAGCGAAGTGGGCGTGGTCGATCTGCCGCCCGAGCAAGTCCGCATGAAAGGCCGCCTTCAGCCGGGGCGGATGTTCCTGGTCGACACGGTTCAAGGGCGGATGATCGTCGACAATGAGATCAAGGCCTCGATCGCGCGCCGTAAGCCCTACCGCCGCTGGCTGGAGAAGAACCGGATTGAATTGCGCGGCCTATGCGGCGACGCCCATGCCGCCGAAATCCACCCGGAGACGCTGACGCGACGCATGCGCGCCTTCGGCTTCACGCGCGAAGACCTGCAGATGATCATCGCGCCCATGGCCGAGAGCGGCCAGGAACCGGTGGGGTCGATGGGGACCGACACCCCGCTGGCAGTGCTCTCCACGCGGCCGAAACTGCTCTTCAGCTACTTCAAGCAGATGTTCGCCCAAGTGACCAACCCGCCGATCGATCCGCTGCGCGAAGGCTTGGTCATGTCGCTGATGTCCTTCACCGGAAAGCAACGCAACCTGCTGGAGGAGTCTCCGGAGCATTGCCGCCAACTGAAGCTCAAGCATCCGATCCTCACCAACGACGACATGGCGCGGCTGCGCACGGAGTGTGTCGATGATTTCAAGGTGGCGACGATTCCCGCCCTTTTCGACGTCGATGCGGAGGCACCGGGCGCGGCCCTGAAACGCGGCCTGGAAGAACTGCTCAATAGCGCCGAGGCGGCGATCCGCGGCGGGGCCTCGCTGCTGATTGTCAGCGACCGCGACATCTCGCCGGAGCAGGCGCCGATTCCCAGTCTTCTGGCCACCGGGGCGCTGCACCACGGCCTGTTGCGGCGCAAGTTGCGCTGCGAGGCCGGCATTGTGGTCGAAAGCGGCGAGCCGCGCGAGGTGATGCACTTCTGCCTGCTGTGCGGTTACGGCGCCAATGCAATCAACCCTTACTTGGCCTTCGAAACCCTGCCCAAGCTTCAGCAGGACGGCGACCTGGATGGGGATGTGCCGCTGGACGAACTGACCGATCACTATATCAAAGCCGTCAACAAGGGGATCCTGAAGACGATGTCCAAGATGGGCATCTCCACCTTGCGCAGCTACCACCAGGCCCAGTTGTTCGAGGCCATCGGCCTGGACCGCGACGTGGTGGATCGCTACCTGACGGGCACGCCTTCGCGAATTAGCGGCGTCGGACTGGATGTCCTGGCGCGCGAGGTCTACGCGAGGCACAAAGACGCCTTCGGCGCGCGCGATCCAGCCTCGCTGCCCCTGGAATTCGGCGGCGAGTATCATTTCCGCCTGGACGGCGAGAAACACTTCTGGAACCCCACCACGATTTCGCGACTGCAGCATGCGGTCATCACCAACGACCAGCGCACCTACGACGAGTATGCCCAAACCGTCAACGATCAGAGCCGGGAGTTGTGTACCCTCCGCGGGCTGTTTGAGTTCCGGCCGGGCCAGAGCGTGCCGCTGGAGGAAGTCGAGCCCGCCAGCGAGATCGTAAAACGGTTCTACACCGGAGCCATGTCGCACGGCTCGATCAGCCGCGAGGCGCACGAGGTGCTGGCCATCGCCACCAACCGGATTGGGGCTTGCGCCAACACGGGCGAAGGAGGCGAGGACCCGGATCGCTATCGGCCCATGGCCAACGGCGACTCGGCCAATTGTGCGGTCAAGCAGGTGGCCAGCGCCCGGTTTGGCGTGACCATGGAGTATCTGGCCAACGCCCGGATCCTCCAGATCAAGATGGCCCAAGGCGCCAAGCCAGGAGAGGGCGGACAGCTTCCCGGCCACAAGGTGACCGAGGAGATCGCACGCTTGCGGCACGCCACCCCCGGTGTCTCCCTGATCTCGCCCCCGCCGCACCACGACATCTACTCTATCGAAGACCTGGCCCAGTTGATCTACGACCTGAAGTGCAGCAATCCGGGCGTGATGGTCTCGGTGAAGCTGGTCTCTGAGGTGGGCGTCGGCACGATCGCCGCGGGCGTGGCCAAGGGCAACGCCGACGAGGTGCTCATCAGCGGCTACGACGGCGGCACCGGGGCCAGCCCCTGGTCGTCGATCAAGCATGCAGGCATCCCCTGGGAACTGGGCCTGGCCGAGACACAACAGACGCTGGTTCTCAACGGATTGCGTGACCGAATCCTGGTGCAATGCGATGGCCAGATGAAGACCGGCCGCGACGTGGTGATCGGGGCCCTGCTGGGCGCCGAGCGATTTGGCTTCGGCACTTCGGCCCTGGTCTCGTTGGGGTGCATCCTGATGCGCAAGTGCCACAAGGGGACCTGCCCCGTGGGCATCGCGACCCAGGAGCCCGACCTGCGCAAGCGTTTCCACGGCAAGGCAGAGTACGTGGTCCGCTTCCTGACCTTCGTGGCCGAAGAGGCGCGGCAGATCATGGCCCAACTCGGTTATCGGACCTTCGACGAGATGATCGGCCAGGTGCAGCGGCTGAGCGTGCGCAAAGCGGTCGATCACTGGAAGGCGAGCGGTTTGGACTTGTCCGCGATCTTCGCTTCGCCGCGCAACCCGCGCCACTGCCCGCTGCGGCGCATCCGGTCGCAAACCGATCGTCTGAAAGAGCACACCGACTGGGATCTGCTGAACAGGGTTCAGTCGGCCATTGACACGAAGCAGCCGATTCGCGTGGAACTGCCGATCCGAAACGTGCAGCGTACGGTGGGCGTGATCCTCAGCAACCGGATCGTCAAGGCCCACGGCGCCGCTGGACTGCCGGACGGCACGATCGAGGTAGTCTACCGTGGCTCGGCCGGGCAGAGCTTTGGCGCGTTCCTGGCCCCTGGCGTCACGCTTCGCCTCGTGGGCGACGCCAACGACTATTTGGGCAAGGGACTTTCAGGAGGCCGGATCGTCGTCGAGACGCCGCCCGGCTCGTCCTTCATCCCTGAAGAGAACATGATTGTCGGCAATACCTTGCTGTATGGCGCGACCAGTGGCGAGGTGTTCATCAACGGCGTGGCCGGCGAGCGTTTCGCCGTGCGCAACAGCGGCGCCGTCGCCGTGGTCGAGGGGGTGGGTGACCATGGTTGCGAGTACATGACCGGGGGCCGGGTGGTCGTGTTGGGCAAGACGGGGCGGAACTTCGCCGCGGGCATGAGCGGCGGCCTGGCCTACGTGCTCGACGAACACCAACTCTTCGACACGCTCTGCAACCTAGATATGGTCGACCTGGAACCGCTCATCGACAAGAACGACATCCGCTTCGTTCGCGACCGGATCGCACGCCACTATCGCTGGACCGCCAGCCCGCTGGCCAAACGCATCCTGGACAACTGGCGGGATATGGTGGGCAAGTTTGTGAAGGTGATACCCATGGATTATCGCAAGGCACTGGAGCGGCATCGCGATCAGGCCGATAGTGACGAACAACCGTCGTTGACCGATGAAATGCTCGCGACAGAGGAGGTGCTCCGTGGGTAATCCGACGGGATTCATGCAGTTCGGCCGGGTGGACATCGATCATCGCCCCATCGACCAGCGCGTCCTCGACTGGCAGGAGGTGGACCTCCCGCTGGCCGAACCGGTGCTCAACGAGCAGGCGGCGCGGTGCATGGACTGCGGGATTCCCTTCTGTCACGGGGCCGGCTGCCCGGTGAAGAACCGCATCCCCGAGTTCAACGACCTGGTGTATCGCAATCGTTGGGCCGAGGCCGTGGCCAACCTGCACTCCACCAACAACTTTCCCGAGGTTACCGGTCGCGTGTGTCCGGCCCCCTGCGAGACGGCCTGTACCCTGGCGATCAACGACCGCGCGGTGAACATCAAGCACATCGAATACCAGATCGCCGAACGCGGCTGGGACGAAGGCTGGATCCGGCCGCTGCGCGCCGCGCGCAAGACCGGCAAGAAGGTGGCCGTGGTGGGCTCGGGCCCGGCCGGACTGGCCTGCGCCCAGCAATTGGCCCGGGCGGGCCACGACGTGTGGCTGTTGGAGAAGGACGACCGGATTGGCGGGCTGTTGCGTTACGGCATTCCGGACTTCAAGCTGGAGAAGCACGTCCTCGACCGCCGTATCGAACAGATGGCCGCGGAAGGCGTGCACTTCGAGCCAGGCGTAAGCGTGGGCGACGATGTCACCGCCGAGCAACTCCGCGAGGACTACCACGCCGTGTGCCTGTGCATGGGCGCGGGCGAACCGCGACGGCTGGAGTGTCCGGGCGCCGAGGCCGCCAATGTCTGCCTGGCCCTGGATTTTCTCACGCAGCAAAATCGCCGCGTGGCCGGCGATCACGTTCCCAACTCCGGTCCCGACGCGATCCTGGCGCGTGACAAACACGTCATCGTGATCGGCGGCGGCGACACGGGCTCGGACTGTGTGGGCACGTCGATCCGGCAGGGAGCGAAGAGCGTCAGCCAGTTCGAAATCCTCCCCAAGCCGCCGGACGCCTTCAACCCCGAAACGCCCTGGCCGCTTTGGCCGCGCATTCTCCGCACCTCATCCTCGCAGGAAGAGGGCGGCCAGCGCCGCTGGAGCGTGCTCACCAAGCACCTGGAACTGTTCAAGAACCAGGCCCACGCCCTGCACGGCTGCGAGGTCGAGTGGGTCAATCAAGACGGCCGCTGGCAGATGCGTGAACTGCCCGGAAGCGAGTTCTCGGTGCCCGCCGATCTCGTGCTCTTGGCCATGGGATTCGCGCACGTCGTCCACCCGGGGATTGTCGAGCAGTTCGGGCTGAAACTGGACGCGCGGGGCAATATCTGGCAGCATCGCTACATGACGAGCGCGGAAGGCGTGTTTGCCGCCGGCGATGCCATGGTGGGCGCGTCGCTGGTGGTGCATGCCATCAACCACGGCCGCCAGGCCGCCGCAGCTATCGACAAGTGGCTGATGACGAAGTAGACTCGGTTGTCCAGACGCAGCCTCACCCGACCACCGCGTGCCGCGGCTGGTGGATCGGCTTGTCGATCATCGCATTGGCCGCTTCGTTGCCGGCGAAGCGCTCCTGCTGGGGATCCCATAGGAGCTTCTGGCCGAGTTGGATGGCGATGTGCCCCAGGTGCCCCAAGGACGTCACCCGGTGGCCGACCTCGGCCGGTTGCAGCGTCTCGCGGCGCGTCTTCACCGAGTCGATGAAGTCCTGCTTGTCGGTCTTCACCTCGAACCGCACCGCGCCGGCCTTGAACTGTGGAGCCGGCATTAGTTGCGGCCTGGTCTTGGCCTTGCGGTCGTTGAAGAACAGGTAGCCTTCCTGGTCGCCCAACTTCGCCTGGAGCTGCGTGTACTCGGCATACACCCAACCCTCGCTGCCTTCGATGCGGAAGAAGGGCTTCTCGGTGCGATACGTCCAACGCACGCCGTCGGCAAACCGCATCTTGACCTCGAACTTCACGAGCACGTTCCAGAAGCTCTCGGCCGGCGGATACTCGCCGCTGCCTTCGATCTCCACCGGGCCGGTGCGTTCCAGGCCGGTGGCGAACATGGCCCCATCGTTCCAGTGCGTGGTCCAGTTGGTGATCATCCCATCGCAATAGTAGAGGTGCCGCATCCAACCCGGACGGCCGTACGCCTTGGGCCCGTGCACGCGAAACTCCGTATACGCGGCGCGCGGCGCCGGGCCCTGCCAGCGTTCGTAGTCCAGTTCCGGCGGGACCGGCATGTCGGGCTGAGCTGCGCAACCCACGTCGCTGCCCGGCACGCCGACCGTCACCGTGTGGACCTTGCCGATCAGGCCGTTGCGCACGATCTCCGCCGCTTGCACGATGTGGGCATAGGATCGCAGTTCGCTGTCCACGCGGAAGATCCGCTGCCGCTTGCGCGCCGCGTCGCTCAGCCGGCGCCCTTCGCCGATGGTGCGCGTGATCGGCTTCTCCAGCGACACGTCCTTGCCCGCCTCGAAGGCGGCCAGGGCCATGGGCACGTGCCAGTGGTCGGGCGTGGAGATCATCACCGCGTCGATATCCTTGCGGTTGAGTACTTCGCGGAAATCCACGTACGTGTCGCAGCCCTTGTACGCCCCCGACGGCGCCTGCTTGCCATAGGCCTCTTCCACCTGCTGCTTGGCGTTCGCCAGTCGCCAGGCGTCTACATCGCACACGGCCAGGACCTGCACGTCGGGCATGCCCAGGAACTGCTTGACGTTGTAGGCCCGAGCCTGACGGCCTACGCCGATCATGCCCACGTGGATCCGCTGGCTGGGCGGCGGCGCGTCGGCCAGCCCCAAGGCGGAAGCCGGAACGACCAGCGGGGCCGCGCAAGCCGCGCTGGCAGCCGCGGCTGTGTGCAGGAATTGACGGCGCGAGACGCGTGATGTGGACATGGCATCGACCTCCAGGAAGTTTGTCGCCGGTCCCAGCATCGAGCGGCGCCTGCATTCTTGAGCGCCGCGCAGTCGGGGACGAGTCGCTCGGGGATTGGTTCTCAGTCCGCCAGGTATTCGCGAATCAAACGCATGTTCGAGGGGGGCGTCTCCAGTGGCATGGCGCCGGTGCCCATCACGCAGTTCGTGCGCCCGGCCGTGATCTCCAGCACGTGGTCGATGGCCCGATAGATCCGCTGCGGATCATGGCAGGCCACCACGCCCGGGTCGAGGTTGACGCGGATCTTGACGTGTGGATGCGTGCGGCACACGCGCTCCACAAAGGCCGCCTGATTCGTCTCCACGTTGCAGGCCAGGTAGTTGGTGCCCGTGGAGAGAATGTCGTCCAGCACGGGGTAGGTGTTTCCGCCGGAGATGCAGGGCACGGGATGGCCCACGCACTCCGAGGCAATCTCCAGCACGCGCCGCAGGGCCGGCATCTCGATCTCGTGGAACTGCTTGGGCGAGAGGATCGGGGGCGCGGCCGCCGATTCGAAAAAGGCCACGTCCAATCCGGCCTGGGCCACGGCCCGGCACAGCACGGCCTGGTTCTCGGCCAGGCGCATGAGCATCTTGGCCAGCACTTCCGGGCGCAGGGCGGCGTCCAGGCACAGGTCGTTGATGCCGCGGAGGTTGAAGGCGATGGAAAACGGCCCGCCCACCGGCAGGCGCACGTCCGCCTCGGGAAATTCCCGCTTCAACCGCTGCGCCACGGCCAGCATCATGGCGATCCGCCCGTCGCGCTGGGGATCGAAGGGCTTGAGGGCAATTCCCTCCTCCAGCGATGAAAGCAGCGGCTGATGGATGGCCGGGATGGCGTCGGGCGTGGAGGCCGCCACCTTGGCCCCATAGGCCTCCGCCTCCAGGTTGTAGATGTCGATCGCCACGGCGATGACCTGCTGATGGTATTCGAGGTACGCCCGGCGATGCCCCTCGAACATCAACTCCGGATCGCGTGAAACCTCCCACGGCGTGCGGCCGACAAACTGCGCGGCGTGCTCGTAGATCACGGGCGTGAATGGAATCTTCATGCGCGAAAACCCTTGCTTGATGGTGGGCCGCGGGAGGTGGATCGGTCTGTGTCTGGCCGACCGAAGCCTATGTGGAAGACACCAGCTTGCGCGCCAGGGCTACGGCCGTGCTGGCGTTGTCGCTGTAGCCGTCGGCGCCGATCTCGTCGGCAAATTGCTGGGTGATCGGAGCGCCGCCGATCATGACCTTGGTCGTGTCGCGAACCCCGGCCTTCACCAGGGCCTCGATGACCGTTTTCATCATCGTCATGGTGGTTGTCAAGAGGGCCGACAGGGCCAGGATACTCCCCTGCTGCCCCTGCACCGCTGCGACGAACTTCTCGGGCGGAACGTCCACGCCCAAATCGATGACCTCGAAACCACCTCCTTCGAGCATCGACGCCACCAGGTTCTTGCCGATGTCGTGCAAATCGCCCTGGACCGTGCCAATCACCACGCGCCCGGCTCGCTTCACCCCTTTGGCCGCCAGTTGGGGCGTAATCAACTCCAAGGCGGTTTTCATGGCGCGCGCCGCGATCAACAACTCCGGCACGAAGTACTCGTTGCACTCGAAGCGTTTGCCCACCTCGTCCATGGCCGGAATCATGTAGCGGCTGATCAGTTCGCCCGGGTCCGCGTCGGTCGCCAAGGCCTCGCGCGTCACGGCCTCGGCTTTCTTGGCGTTCCCCCCCAGAATGGCGTCGTACAGTTCTCGTGGCTCGGACACGTTTCCCTCCCAGGCAAGAGTTGGCCGGCCATGGCTGCTGTGTGTGAGCCGGCACCTCGACTTAGCATGGCGTCCGTGGTACCGTGAAACAATGCATTCTTCGCGCAATCCGACACTGTTTTGCGTGCAACCCACGTGAGGTAGAGGCCGCAAGCAGGAACCGATCCCATGACCAGCCCCAACCACGCGCGTCACGTCGCCATCGCCTATCCCGTGGCCGTGCCCTGGATGGCCCTGTTCGTGCGCGGAGTCGTGGAATACGGCGACCGCCACGGAGGCTGGAACCTCACGACCAGTCCCCCAACGATTACCGGCTCGGACGAGTTTGCCTTGAGCATCAACAGTCTCAAGGGCTGGCCGGGCGACGGAGTCATTGCCGCGGTCAGCAACCGTTTCGAGGCGCGCATCGCCCAGAACCTCGGCATCCCGGTGGTCAACCTGGCCGCGACGTTTGAGCATGTGGGCGTGCCGCGCGTGATGGTCGATCACTATGCCATGGGCCGTCTGGCCGCCGAGCACCTGTTGGAGCGCGGCTTGCGGCGACTGGCCTATTGCGGATCGGCCCAGCGATGGTATTCGCAGTTGCGCTGCCAGGGGTTTGCGCAGCGTGCCCAACAGGCGCGTGTCCCATGCGAGATCTTCCAGTTTCCACCCCAGAAGCGTCCCTGTCGTGTCTGGCAGCGCCACGTCGCGCCGCTGAGCGACTGGTTGAAGTCGCTCCCCACGCCCGTGGGCGTGTTGGCTGTACACGACTACCGCGCGCGTGTGATCGTCGATGAGTGCCAGCGCCTTGGCCTGCGCATTCCGCACGACGTGGCGGTGGTGGGGTTGGACAACGACCCGACGGTCTGCGAGTACTGCAAGCCGACCCTGACCAGCGTGTCGCGCAACGCGTGGCGCGTGGGCTATGAGGCGGCGGCCTTGTTGGATCGCTTGATGAATGGCCGCGAGCCGCCCCCCTACGACACTTTGATCCCGCCCGACGGCGTGATCGCGCGCCAGTCCACCGACACGGTGGCCGTGGACGACCCGCACGTGGCCGATGCCGTACACTTCATCCATGAGCACCTGGCTCAGCCGTTTGGGGTGGCGCAGGTGATGGCCGCCGTCCGGATCTCGCGGCGGGAACTGGAGGGGCGATTCCGCCGCGTCCTGCAGTGTACGCCGTACGACTATATCTGTCGCGCACGCGTCGAGCGCGCCAAGCAGATGCTGCAGGCCCCGCAGCGCGTGAAGCTCCATCGCGTGGCCAGCGCGTGCGGCTTTTCGAGCGTGGAACGGATGCGACTGGTCTTCTTGCGTCTCACGGGCCAGACCCCGCTGGAACACCAGCACGCCGCCCGGCCCCTGGCCGAGCGCAGTGGTTAGCGCGAAGTTCTCACCGTAGGCTGGCACGGAGACCGGATGCCGACCGACCCAGCGCGTGCTGCGCGGCGGTTGGGGCCTGCTATGCAACGCCCCGCGAGAATGCGATGCGCGTTGCTTGCTGTTGCATCGACATAAGCTGTTGAGCGGTTGCGCGTTATGTCGTGCAACGGTTGGCCTCGCAAAGCAGCTCTTGTGGCGGGGTTGTTGCATCTGTTCAGGGGATTGGGGATGTGGGATGTTGGATTTTGGATGTTGGATGTGGGGATGGACGAATGTGGAATGTCGAATGTCGAAGGACGAATGACGAATGGGGGATGCGGGGAAGGACGAATGTCGAAGGACGAATGTCGAATGGGGGATGCGGGGAATGTCGAATGTCGAAGGACGAATGTCGAATTGAAAGGCGGAATGGCGGGGTGGGGGCTGAGGGCCGGCGGGAAAACGACTCTCCGTACTCATCTCGCTGCGGCGAGATGTCTTTCCTCTCGCGGAGCGAGAGGAG
>CALARR010000096.1 GCA_937889015.1 uncultured Planctomycetales bacterium
GTTTCCCGGGACGGAACGCTGCGAAGTGTTGCACAATCAACAACGGAATCAATAAACCATCCTGCCTTGCAGGTCGTTGGCCGTCTCACGAATCGCGCAGGCCGTTCTCCTCGCGCCAGGCGAGGATCCGCCGCGCGACCTTGGCCACGGGCACGCTCCAGACGCGCTGGTGGTTGGCCTTCAGATAGTTGACCAGCTCGCGGAAGTCGCTTTCGGCGACGGTCAGGTGTCCCTCCTGCACGCCGTGGAAAGTGAGGATGCCCCAGCCGCCCTTGGCCACGCAGGACTCCACCAGTCCAACCATCTGCGAGCCCGGCATCCGCTCGGCCGGCCAGGACCAGGCATAGTGCAGATCGACCGTCGCGGGGTGGTTTCCGAAGGGGAATTCGCCCTTGCCGCGGCCGGCGATGTGGTGCTTGGCGACGACCGGCACATAGCTCTGGCGCGTCGGCCCGCAACCCACATGCTCCATGTAACACGGATAGCAGAACGACATGTCGACCTGGTCCGGGACAAGCTGCTGCAGGCGACGCTTGGCCTCGGCGATGTCCTTGTCGAGGTCGGCCAAGGTCATGTTCTCCAGCCCGCGCGCCGTCGGATCGGGGCGAAACGCGCGCGAGCAAGTGTGCGCCATGGTGTGATTGCCAATCTCGTGGCCGGCCTTGGCGACTTCGCGCCAAGGGGCGAGCGTTTCCAGGAAATTGTCGCCGCGCGGCGAGACGTAGAACGTCGCCTGGACGTCGGCCTCGTTGAGCAGAGGAACCGCACGATTGAGTTGCGAGGGCACGCCGTCATCGAAGGTCAGGGAAAGGGCGGCACGGCACTCGCCCGGCCAACAGGGTGTGAGCTTCTTGTTCATGGGTGGACCGCTGCATCTTGGGTGAGGATGGATGTTCAGAAAGGGGCGGCAACGTGGCGCAGGCGTTTCGTTGCGGAAATCGGGCCGCCGGTGGTGGCTTTCGATACAGGACTTCTTCCGCGAGGCGGACTCACGCTTCTCTGTGGCCGAAAGTCCGCGCCGGGGCCGGTTTCCAATATACCGCCGGGCAATCGCCGGCAATAGTCGCCAGTCCTGCCGGTCGCCTCATTGCCTGTCGCAAACGGCCGAGGATTTGTCGCAAAAGGGCGGGGCGCGGGCATGGCAATCGCGCAGCAAGGGAGCTAGATTCAGCCTTGACGCAGTCCCCTCCCCTTCCCCTCTCTGGAATCCCGCCATGTTGCGAACCGCCTTCCTCGCCTGGTCGATGTGGACCTGCGGCAATCTGCTGGCCGAAGCCGAAACGGCCGCGCCCAAGCTGATCTTCCACGCCGATTTCGATCGGCCGCAGAACCTGGTCCGACACGCGCGTGGGCTGGACCTGGCGGCCTGCCGCATGCTGCAACTGGAGCCGGGCCGGACAGGGCAGGCTCTGGCGGTGCGCTCGGCGGCCAACGACATGTGGGCCGACTCGGCCGGCAACCTGGACCTGGCCCGGGGCACGTTGAGCCTCTGGTATCGCCGCTTTCCGGAAGCCAAGGACGCCGCCACCTGCTCGCTGTTCGCCTGCAACGAAGGCCTCAAGCAAGGCTTGCCCGGCCTGCACGTGGCGGTCAGTCGCGGCGAATCGCTGCAGGCCAGCCTGCATCTGCCGGAAGGCGGGCTGAGCGCGTCGTTGAAGGGGATTGCAGACGAGGCCTGGATCCACGTGGCCGTCACTTGGGACTGCCAGGTCGGCTACGGGTTGTATCTCAACGGCAAGCTGGCGCGGAGCAAGACGGCGCAGTGGCGGCCGTCGTTTGCCAGCGGCATGCTGATCGGCGCGAACTATCAGGAACATCGCGGCAACTTCGCACGCGGCTTGATCGACGAAGTGCGGATCTACGATCAGCCGCTCACGGCCCAACAGGTGCAGCTCCTCTCGGCCGACCAATTCCAGGCCGAACCGGCCCGGCCGGACCAGCCGCCGCCAGCCGCCGCGACGGACAACGATCGGCCGGCGCGCGAGACATTCCACCTGAGTTTCGATGCAGGGTTCGAGGCCCAGGCGGCGGGGCGCGGCACACCCCTGCGCGCCGCCGAGCCCGAGTTGGTCGATGGCGTGCGCGGACGCGCAGCGCGGTTCCGAACGGGCCGGTTCCTGGAATATGCCGAGGCCGGCAACCTGCCCAAGGAGCAAGGCGCGATCTCGCTCTGGTATCGCCCCGACTGGAAGGCGCCGACGAAGCACCTATCCCAGAACCTGCAAAGCCACGTCGGGCGGCCCAGCGGGACCGAACTGCCGACAGGTTCTGGGACCGGCTCTAAGATCAGGCCGTACTTGTTCCGCGAGCAGGGCCCACGCCAGCCGGGCGCCAACACGATCTGGCTGTGGTTCCACGAGGACCAACTGCGATTCGACCTCCGCGATCCCGAGGATCGTTACGCCACGGACCGCAAGTTCGCCGAGTCGGCGCCCGGCTGGCGCCACATTGTCGCCGCCTGGGACTGCCGCCGCGACCGGCGTCTGTATGTGGATGGCAAACTGGTGGCCGCAGGGCGACCGAGGGGCGATTCGCAGATCCCCTTCCTGCCCTTCACCTGGCCCGCCGAGTCCCACGAGTCGTTCGTCGTGGGTGCCGAGACGCCCAAGGGCGTTAACTCGGCCGAAGGGACGATCGACGAACTGATCGTCTTCGATCGCCTCCTGACCGAGAGCGACGTGCGGCAGCTCTATGCCACCTATCGGCCGTTGCCGCTGGAGGTGGCCGTGATCGATCCCTATCCGCTCGTGGCCGATGCCAGCCGGGCCCAAGTGCGGCTGGAGAACATGGGGCCGCGGCCGTTGCAGGTCAGCGCGCACTACGAGATCACCAACGCCGCGGGCCAGGCGACCAGCCAGGGCGATCTGGCGCCCATGACGATCGGCGCCGGCGAAACCGTTTATCGGCCGTTGGCGATCCGCATCGACAACACCGAGGCTCACCGCTGCAGGCTGACCATTCGCGATGGCCAGCACACGTTGGTCCACGACGACGCGCTCTGGCCGGTTGTGCCGCCGGCCAGGCCGCAGCCGGATCTGCACGCGCGCGTGGTCCAGGAGATCGACCTGGGACAACCGCTGGGCAAAGACGCGCTCGTCGACAGCGACGGCAAGTCGCAGGTGGTCGACAGCCCCCTGGGCAAGTATCGCGAAGCTGCGCCGGCACGGCACAGCCGGTTTGCCGTGCGCCTGCAGATCCGCTCGCCCGGCGCGCTGCACCGGGTGACGTGGACCTATCCCGACGACAAGGCGCGGACCATGGACGTGATCCTCCAGCCCCCGGAACCGCGCGGCGACTACGTGATCCAGGCCGGGGCGATGACCGGCGACGAGTATCCGGTCACGCACACGATGATCCAACAGGGCGGCTTCTTCTGGCCCAAGGACCGCCAACAGATCTTGATCTTCATGACCGCCTTGGAGGGCCAACCGGCGGCCGTCGGCCGGGTGCGCGTCGAGGAAGTCGCAGGCCCCCTGCCGCGCGCCGAGGTCCAGCCTTATCGCGGCGCCACCCCGGCGCGCAGCCTGGGCATCTATTACGAAGACCCCGTGCTGCACTCGAACCTGGGCACTGCGCCCACCATGCCCGACTATCGCGACGCGGTGGACCGGCTGGGGCAGTACATGGGCTGGTTCGGCCAGGACCTGTTGATGTATCCCACGGTGTGGTATCAGGGTCCGCTGTACGATTCGACGGTCGAGTCGGGCACGTCGCGTCTGCGGAGCCGGCCGCACCCGCCCTTCTTCGCCTTGTACCTGGCCAAGCGGCTGGCCGCCGACGGCGCGACGTTCATGCCGCTGTTCAACGTCAATCACCTGAGCACGCTCAACAGCCATGCCCTGATCGACCTGGCCGCCATCCGGGCCGGGCGCGATACGCCCGTGAACGTGATGTGGAACGGCCAGTTGAAGACCTACGGCTGGCACAGCACCGATCCGCTGTACAACATCCTCGATCCGCTGGTGCAGGATCGCGTGCGCCGCCTGGTGGCCGAACACGTCGCCTTGCTCAAGGACCAGCCGGGCTTCAAGGGGATCGTATTCCACGACACGCGCCACTGCTTGCTGAGCCTGGGCAGCCTGGACTCGGGCTACAACGACGGCAACCTGCGACGCTTCGAGCAGGACACGGGCCGGCAAATTCCCGTGGACCGGCGCGATCCGCGGCGCACGTTCCTGTCGTACCGCTGGCTGATGGACCACGCGCGGGAAGACTGGATCGCATGGCGCTGCGACAAGATCCGCGAGTTCTATGCGCAGTTGGCGAAGCTGATCACCGCGACCCGGCCCGACGCGCAGCTGGTGGTCAAGCCCTTCATCATCGACCAGGCGCGCGTGGCCGACACCGACGAGACCCACGACGGCTACGAGGCGATGACGCGCGAGGCGGGCCTGGACCTGCGGCGTCTGGCGCAGGTGCCAGGGATCTCGATCCAGCGGAGCACCTGCCCGGCCGACTATCGCTGGCGCGGCAAGACGCCGCAATACGCCGATGCCCGGACCGAAATCCTCGCTACGCGCACCTATCGCCTGTTGCAGGGGCTGCCGCACGTGGGCTTGAACATGCACGACCGCTACTGGGAGAACGCCATCGGCCGCACCGCGCCGCTCACGGAGTTGTGGGGCGGCAAGGAACACGAGTGGCGCGTGTCGACCCTCAACGCCAGCCCGCGCTATATCCTGGAGAACTACGCCGGGCCGATGGGGAGCGTGGACCTGCAGTATTTCACCAAGGGGGGCTTTGTGCTCGGCTTCTGGGGCGTGGAGGAGCCGATCCGGCAGTTCGCCCAGGCCCTGCGCACCCTGCCGGCGGCCGCGTTCCAGGACGTTGCCGGCTTGTCCGATCCGGCCGCCGTGCGTTGCGCCCAGGTCGACGGCCAGCAGTTCTTCTACGCGGTGAACCGCTTCCATCATCCGGTGGTGTGCCGGCTGAACGTGGAGGGCGGCGGACGGCTGCGCGACCTGGTGTCCGGCGAGCGGTTATCGGCCGATGGACTGGAGATCCGGTTAGGGCCGTTCCAGTTGCGGAGCTTTGGCGTGGAAGGGGGATCGCTGCGCTGCCTGGGCGGCGAGCAGCGAGTCGCCGCGCAGGTTCCTGCCCAGCTAGCCCAGCGCGTGCAGCAACTGCAGGCTCGGTTGGCCGCAGCCCGACCGGGCCTCGCCGTGCCCGAGCGGTTCGACCGCGCGCTGGCCACGGCCGCGCGCCTTGCCCAACAGAAGCGTTGGGCCGAGCTGCACTACTTCCTGCAAGAGCGCTGGGCGTGCGAGTTGGAGTGAGCGCGCGGAATGCGGAGAAGGTGTGCGCAACAGCCCTAGGAAAGCATGGAAAGGTCCTTGACAACGAGAAGCAGCCCAGATTGCGGCCACACCATTGCCGCAAACCCAAATCCTTTGGGGCAGGCCCTTACTCCTTCCGTTCCTCAGTGTTACGGAGCGGCTTCTGCTTGCGTCGGAACCCTGCCACACGAGTCGGAAAGAACTCCCTCCGGTTGGTGTATGCGTCCATGACCGTCCAAAGCCCGGGCCGGACGACCTGGAGTCTCAGCTGGCTCTGAGTTGGGGCCTGCGAGATAACGATAGCCATTGAAACATCCTGGTTAAGGCAACACGCGAGCTATCACCTGAGCCCACCCGGTAATTATTGATACGACGGCTGCCGCGATCTGGTTCTGATTACTCTCTATCCATGAAGTATCGGCCAGGGGGGTGGAACTGTCAATCGAAACTGTCCCGATGGGGGGAGAATCGTGGCCCATCTGCCCTGATCTGCCCGGTATCGGGGCCGCAAGCATGGCTTTCCGGTCGGTTCGGACCTTATTCTGCTGGACCGCGGAAAGGCCCCATTTCCCCGGATTGGCCGCCGCCTCTTCCAGGTCAGCAAGCGCTGGCTGGCGTTTGGACCAAGCGAGTCCTGTACAACCGGCGTCTTCCGGCAGCTCCAGATCAGAGTCAGTGTCCTCTTCCATGTTGTAGTGGTAAACCACTATTCGAGTGCGCCGGCCAGTGTTCAGCATGATCTGTGCTCGCACGTCCACAGCGTTGGTATAGTCTTCCATGTCTCGGGCAAGAGCTGCCAGAATATGTTCGAAGACTACCGGATCCCCGAACATAGCGCGCAGCGTCTGCTGCATGTCCTCTCCTGCCTGTTCGCTTAGCCTCAGTGGCATGTACTTGCTCAGCAACCGGGATGCCGTAGCATACCCAGCCTGGAAGAGTTCGGCACGCTTTGCTAGAGGCAGATCGACATCGAGCGTGGCGACGCCGGACGGCAGAACAATCGGAAACACCGTGACTCCGTCGGCCACCTCACTGAGCAAGATGTCGCTCGCGCCTAGACTGGTGGCGAGAATATCCTTAGAGTACGCGAAAAGATCATAGCCCCCCTCCATCTTCTTCGCGGGAGAAACCAGATCGAATGCAATGGTCGGAATCCGAGTCTCTCGATACTCTTCATTAAACAGGAAACAAGGCAGATTGCTCGCCAACCCGCCGTCAGATAGCAGATGAGCCCCTTGGACCGGCCGAAACAGAAACGGATAGCTGGCAGAAGCCCTTACAGCGGCAATCACCGACTCTCCGTAATCGCCACAGTCTCTAGGAAACACAACAGGTCTATGCCGAGTCACATCCGATGCGACAACCTTCAGCGGATCGCAGCCCAACTCCTTGAGATCCCCAAAGGTGACATCCTGCTTGGCCTGCAAGGCGTCAGCCTTCTCAGCGTCTCGTTCAGCAAGCTTCTCGATCACCTGCTGCAGCAGGAAATCCCTCAACGCGTTCCCTGAATACAGCCCTAACGAGCTCCACAGGGTCTGCGCCAACTTGTTTAGCGCACACCCCGCACGTATGTAGTTGAACGCACGCCCCACCACTGTGTGGGTTTCTGAGTGAAAGTACCCTGCGATCCTGTCCAGCGATTCGGTGCAACGCTTAAGATGCTCACCTTTGTCATCGAGTAGTTCCAGAAGGTCAATGTCTACAAGAAGCGACTTCAGTTCATTCGGGGTGCAACCAACCGACGAGAGCAACGCGACCATGCTCCCGGCCGATGTGCCACCATAGGCAACGAACTTGATGCCGCGATCCTTTGCAGCGCTAAGGCAACCAGCCAAAGCCGCGCCTTTCACCCCACCGCCAGCCAACACGGCATAGGCCAACATAGCTTACCTCGCACGAGGGAGCATCCCAGGCTGACCAAGATACGTCTTTCAAGGCAGTAATGCAACTAGATCTGTAAATGGTGGCCAAAGTCAGCGTATGGAGTTCACATTGCCGCAGCCTTGTCAACAGCACGCCTGAACGAACAGGTCGCGCGGAACCAAGAGCGGTTCCCAGAGGACTTTGCGCATCAGCTTACGCAACAAGAGGTTACGATCTTGATGTCGCAAAATGCGATATCAAGATCGCGCCACGGCGGACGCCGCAAGCTGCCGTGGGCGTTCACCGAGCACGGGGTGGCTATGCTCTCCAGCGCGCTGCGCTCGCCTACAGCCGTACGCGTGAATATCGAGATCATGCGGACCTTTGTGCGCCTGCGTCGACTGATGGCCACGCCGGGCGAACTGGTCGAGCAGCTTACGCGCCTGGCCGAGACCGTGCAGTTGCACGACGGCCAGATCAAGGCCATTGCCCAGGTGCTCAACAAGATGCTGGAGCGGCCGGAGGAGCCCAGACGCCGCATCGGTTTCCATGTCGCAGACCAGGAAAAGCCTGCGTGAAACGCGACTCGGGTGTGGCATGCGAGATATTGACGGCGTGCGTAGATGGCCTGAACATGCATTCGCACCACAACCCGTGAGAAGCCAGAGCGGCAAGCCCCCGCTCGCCAGCCCTTGCATCCTGACGTACACTATCACAGGCCCCGCCCGAGCGCGCGCGACCGACCTTGATTCCCGAGAGCCGGTGAGCATGGGCGCGCCCATGGCGCGTCTATCCACGCCGCCAGGGGACGAGGGGTCTGTCACGCTGTTGCTTGGCGCGCGCAAAAGGACCGTCAAGCCTGGGATCGCAGGAGCATCCACGATGTACAATCTCATCTACTTTCTGTTGATTGGCCTGATCGCGGGCTGGCTGGCGGGCAAGATCATGAAGGGGCGGAGCTTCGGCCTCCTCGGTGACCTTGCGGTGGGCGTCGTGGGGGCCATCGTGGGTGGATTCCTGTTCAACCTGCTGGGCCTGGTGGCCGTTGGGCTGCTGGGAAGCCTGGTGTCGGCCACCGCCGGGGCCATCGTGCTGCTGTTCGTCTTGCAGAAAGTCAAGGCGTAGCGGGCCGAACCCGCTGACGTTACTGGGTCCTGCACAGTGAATGAGCGAGGGCCGGGCACCGACCTTAGGTTGGTCGCGGAAGCCCGGTCTTCCCGGCACAAACGTCACCCTCGCGTTGCATTCCTCTTCTGACTCGCAATAAACACCCCGAGCGATCCGACGAACGAGACAGCCCCATGGGACAACGCAGTTGGCGCGACCTGCTGTGCCCCCAGTGCCACCAGCTCAAGAGCACGTGTACTTGCCAGAGCCAGAGCGAGCCGGCAGCCCCGAGCAAGGCCAGCGTGGTTCGGGTGGGACGCGAGACCAAAGGCCGACGCGGCAAGGGCGTGACCACGATCGCTGACCTGCCGCTCAGCGAGGCCGGGCTGCAGGAACTGGCCACCAGGCTCAAACAGCGCTTGGGCACCGGCGGAACGGTCAAGGATGGCCGCATCGAGATCCAGGGCGACCAGCGCGATCGCATCGCAAGCGAGCTGGAAGCCCTGGGCTATCGCGTGAAACGCGCCGGCGGATAGTCGCGACTTTCCTAGCCAGGACTGGAC
>CALARR010000097.1 GCA_937889015.1 uncultured Planctomycetales bacterium
ACCTTTTAACCTTTTTAACCTCTTTTAACCTGCGACTTGCCTTCGGCTTCGGGACACCGATAGACTGATACAGACCCTGGTCTTGCTGCGCAGACTCTCTCGTCGCCGCGTTCACAATCTCGACTTTCTGGATAGGAGGCGTACGATGAACGGTCTTATCCGACACCCGGGTATCGTGGGTATTGCGATCGCTGTTTTGGCTGGCCTTCTCCTGGGACACATGTGGCCCAGCGCGCCGCTGCATGCCGTGGCGACCGACCGCCACGACACCTGTATCATCGCCACCGGGCCGATTGAAGGTGGAGTGGAAGGGGTGTACGTGCTGGATGTGCTCACGGGCACGCTCAAGGCTGGGGTTCTCTCCCGGCAAACCGGCAAGTTCAATGCTTACTTCGAGTACAACGTGCTCAGGGACTTTGGCATTGTGGTCCCCTCCGCCGCCAAATTCCTGCTCGTCACCGGCGCGGTCGATCTGGTGCAAGGGGCGCAGATCGCGCAGCCCAGCCAAGGGGTGGTGTATGTCGCCGAGGCGAACAGCGGACGCATTGCCGCCTATGCGGTTCCCTGGTTGCGGCAGCGCTACGTCGCCAATCAGCCCATCGCGGGTCAACTGGTGCCGCTGGACATGTGGCAGTTCCGTGTCACGCCCGTGCGCGATCAAGGTGCCGGCGCGGCCACGCCCGCGCCGGCGGCGCCCGAATCACCGGCGCCAACCAAGCCATGACCCGCGGCAAGCGGGATTCGACGGACTCGCCGGCCAGGGACAACGGAATGATACGTGTGTGCAAGCGCGCACCTTACCTCGACAGAGGATTCCGCCTTTGCCGATAACACGGGACTCGCCGAGTATTTCTCCCGTGTACCTTGTCCCAGATCGGACGGTCAACGCATACTCCAGTTGTCCGGTCTTTTCCGGCTATCGAACCACGGGCAGCCGGACTTGGTCCACTGCTGAAAGTAGTCATCAAAAGACTGTGGAGAGGCAGTCCCTGGTTCATCGTCGTTACCGAACTCAAAACCGCAACACGGGCAGACTTCATAAGACGGCAATCCGAAGTACTGAGAGTACGGACGAACAAGCCCACGCACAATTGAGCCCTTCTTGAAGCGCGCATATGCGGTCGACTGCAGTTCCCTGTAACCACAGCAAGGACAGGTGAATGTGGCCATAGTAAACAAGGGTCACTGTATGGTGACAACTGTAACCAGGTCGAACGTGCCATCAAGACCCGATTGGGACTCCCCAGATCGCGCCATCGCATGACACATCCAACGAGCCGCGATCAGTCCCTCGGTTGTGCTTCAACACCAGACTCCGTTGTGCGCTGAGCTCTTGGTGGCCTAAGGTTGAATTCGCGATTCACGGCTTCTCGCGCCTCGGCGTGCGACAGACCCTCAAGGCGTCTCTGTTGGCACACTTCTTCGATTTTCTCAGAATGACAGGTGCGTGCAAGCACGCACCCTACCGGGACCTCGCACGATTGAACACCAATATAGTTGATCCTGTCGTGCGGGAGAATCCGGCCGTTGGCTGGCCGCGGTTCTTGCGTTGCCGGTCCCAGGGGCAATAGAATATGCCTGTTGGGTTCAGGACGCTCTTGAGTCTGGGAGAATGACCGTGTTGAAAGACCATCGCTTTGCGCTGCAAGTGCTGCTGTCGATGATGTGGGCCGGGATCGCGGCCGCGGAACGCGTTCCGGAGCCGAACTTGAAGATCGAGCCACCCACGCCGGAATGGGCGGCCACGGTGGAAGCGGCGGCCCCGGCCAAGCCCACCGTGCCGGCTCCCCAGCGGAAGCTGTTGGTCTTCTCGCGGTTCACGGGCTATGACCACAAGGTGATTCCGCACGTCGACCGGGTGCTGGAGATCCTGGGGAAGAAGTCGGGCGCGTTCGAGGCGACGATCAGCCTGGACATCGAGTCGCTGACGCCAGAGAGCCTGGCCAAATACGACGTCCTGGTGCTGAACAACAACTGCTCCAAGGGGCCACGGCGGCACTTGTTCCTGGACGTGCTGGAGACGGAGGCCAAGTACCAGGGGCTGAGCGAGCCGCAGCGCGAGGCGAAGGCCAACGCCCTGGAGCAATCGATCCTGGACTTCGTCGCCAAGGGGAAAGGGCTGGTCGTGATCCACGGCGCGCCGACGATGATCAACAACTCGCCCAAGTTCACGGAAATGGTGGGCGGGGCCTTCTTCTACCACCCGCCGAATCAGGAAGTGACCGTGCGCACGGTCGAGGCGAGCCACCCGCTGGTGGCGGCCTTCCAGGGCCAGGGGCCGTTCATTCATCGCGATGAGCCGTACCTGTTCAACGGCGCGTACGAGAGCTTCAATTTCCGTCCGCTGCTGTCGATGGACACGGAAGGGCTGCGCGATCCCAAGGGGGAGTCGGCGAAGATGGTGCGCTATGTGGCCTGGATCAAGCGGCACGGCGACGGGCGCGTGTACTATTGCTCGCCCAGCCATTTTCCGGAAAGCTACACCAGCCCCACCCTGCTGCGATTCGTGCTGGATGGCATCCAATATGCCAGCGGCGACCTGAAGTGCGACGATGCGCCGCGGCGGCCTGTAGGGAAGTGAGGCGGCGTGCGCACGATGAAACTCCCGCCAGGAGCGACAGGACTGCCGGACGCAATGCAGGAGCGAGCAGGATGAACACGCAAGCCGTGGTGCAACGCGTGGAGCAGCGGCGCGAGGAGATCATCGCCCTGGCGCAGCGACTGGTGCGGACCAACACGGTGAACCCTTACAGCGGCGATCCGCCGGAATTGTGCGGCAGCGAGGACGCCGGCCAGGCGGTGATCGAGCCCTTGCTGACCGAGGTTGGGGCGCGGATCGAGAAGTTCGACTGCCCGGCGGACATCTATGCGGCGACCGGTGTATTGGGCCCGAAGAACCGGGACTTCCGCGCGCGGCCCAACCTGGTGGCCGACCTGGCGTTCGAACCGGGCTGCCAACGCGTGCTGTTGATGTTTCACATGGACACGGTGGGCGTGACCGGGATGACGATCCCAGCGCACGGGGGCGAGATTCGCGAAGGGAAGCTGTATGGCCGTGGCGCGAGCGACTGCCGCTGCGGGATCGCCGCCTCGGTCATGGCCGCGCGTATCCTGCACGAGTTTCGCAAGGAGTTGCGCGGCACGCTGACGATCTTCAGCGTGGCCGAGGAGGAGTGCAACGGCGGCGGCGCGGGCGCGCTGGCCTGCCTGCAACACGTGAAGGGGCAGCCCAAGGCACCCCGTGGGAATAAGCCCCTGTTCAACTTCGCGATCTGCGCCGATGGAAGCGGGCCGTGGGTGACCAACGGTTTCGGCGGCGTGATCACGGGCGAACTGCGCGTGCACGGCAGGGGCGGCCACGCGGCTCTGCCGGGCGGCATCAATGCGATCGACAAGGCGGTGACCGTCAAGGGCGCGCTGGACGCCTTCAAACACAAGCGCGAAGCGGCCAACGCCGGACGGGTCAACCTGGGCATTTTCCGCGCCGGGGTCCACCCGGCGGTCGTCCCGGGCGAGGCCACGCTGGCCTTCAACGCCAGCACGAGCGTGCGCGACGACTCGCCGAAGGTCCGCGCCGAGTTCGAGCGGCTGCTTCGCGAGCAGGAGGCCAAGGATGAGTGGCTGCGCGCGCATCCTTCGGACCTGGAGTGGGTCAAGGATCTGGCCGCGTACGAAACGCCGAGCAACCACTGGCTGGTGCGCAACCTGGCCGCCACGCACCAGCGCGTCCTGGGCGAGGCGCCGAAGGTCGAGTTGAACCCGGCCTGGAGCGATGCTTGTTGGCTGGCGCGCGATGGCATCCCGACGGTGAACTACGGCGCGGGTACGCCCGGGCAGGCGCATACGGACGGCGAATACGCCGAGGTCGCGCGGATCGTGGACTGCTGCAAGGTGCTCACGGCCTTCTTGTACGAGCAGCTTCAGATCCTATAAGAGCCGGTCGCAGAACCTGTCGGCAGTTGGGTCCTACAGGGTCGCTACGGCGTTCTACCTGTTGCGCGAAGTCCATACCGGGTCATCCTGAGCGCAGCGAAGGATCTCGAATCGGGCGGGTTCCTGGCGGCGATCAGAACGACAGACCTCCAGGCCGCTATTGGCAATCGACACTACTGTGTGGCGTGGGACGGATCGCGACCTGTTTCGGCCGTGGGGAGATCGCCCAGATCCAGGCAGGCGATGACCGAGTCGCTGCGCACATAGAGTCGCGTGCCGACCAGGGCGGGTTGGGCCATGACCTCGCAATCGTCGTCGAACAGTTGCAGACGGGAGAGGAGCTGATAGCGCGGCGCGCCGGCGGCCACCAGCAGCAACTCGCCACGCGTGGCGGTGAGCAACAGGCGCTGCGGGCTGGCGATGATCGTAACGTAGTGGTCGAAGGCCGGATCCTCAGCGACCCAGACTTCCTTCAAGCCCTGCGCCACATCGAGACAATAGAGCTTTTCGTGGCAGCCGTAGAGCCGGCCATCGACGAGGACCGGGGTGGCGGAATCGGGGGCGAGATCGGGGTGCACGGCGACGGGCCGAGGAAGAATCACGCCCCACTCGCCGAAGGCGTGCAGACGCGTGCCGTTGTTCTCGCTGGAGATCAGCAGCCGATCGCCGCAGGCGACCGGCGTGGGAACGTTGAAGTCGCCCGACTCGGGCGGGACGAGTCGCCACAGGCGCTCGCCGGTGGCGAGGTCCCAACCGCCCAGCGATTCGGCGTCGTAGGTGATGACCTGCCGCTGACCGCCGAAAAGACCGGCGATGGGGGAGGCGTAGGCGGTCCATTTCCCGGGTCCTTGCCAGATGGTGTCGCCGGAAGCCGGGTTCAGGGCGGCGACCGAACCGTCCAGTCCGCCGGCGCCGACAATCAACCGGCCGTCGACCAGCAAGGGCGACGCGCAGATGCCCCACGTGGGCAGTTTGCCGCCAAAGGTGACCAGCAGGTTCTTCTTCCAGAGCAGTTGGCCATCCTTGAGACCGAGGCAATGCAGATCGCCCAAGGCGCTGAGCAGGTAGACCTTGTCCGCGTGGATCAAGGGGGTGGCGCGCGGGGCGTTGCCATAGTCCATGTTTCCGCCCGCGCGATAGGTGAACTTCCAGACCTGCTCGCCGGTGCGCGCGTCCAGGCAGCGCCAAATGTCGTTCTCTTCGGCGGCGTCCTTGTCGCTGACGACGACCCGTTCGGCGGCAACCACCACGCCCGCGAGACTGGAGCCCGTTAGTCTCTTGCGCCAAACAAACCGGGCCTGGGACGGCAGGCGCTCGGGCAGCCAGGGGCTGAGGCCGTCGCGATTGGGGCCGCGCCAGCCGGGCCACTCGGCCGGCCCCTTGGCCGGCCCCTGGGGCCGGTCCAATCCGGAGACGGGGGCGAGTCCGGTGGGGATCTGACCGAAGTCGCCAGGCGGCGCGGCCGTTGTGGGCGGTTGAGGCGATGTGCTGGGCGACGGTGACGCGGGTTGGATGGGAACGAATCCGTGCTTGCTTTCCAGGGCCGCGAGCAAGGGCGCCTGGTCACGGACCGCGAGCAAGGCTTCTCGGATCTGATCGCCCAGTGGTTTGTCCACGCGCTGCGTGGCAAAGGCACCGATGAAGGGAACCGGCTCGGTCTGGCCGATTACGCGCAGCGCCCCGCGCTCGATGGTTCCGCAGCCTTCCAGCAGTGGCACGGCATAGCTGGAAATGACCGCCGCAGCACGCTGCTCGGGGCTTTCGAGCACGGCCAGCGCGGCGTCGGCGCAACTGGGGCGAACCTGCCGGGGACTGGGCGGCGTAACCTTGGCCTCGCGCAGGGCGGCCAGGGCCGCGCCGTGCTTTTCCACCGCCTCGGCCGGTCCAAAGTAGATCTGGTATCCGATCAGGTCCGGAAGTTGGACGGCCGGATCTTCGCGGCGGACGACGAACAGGCCGCGCAAGGTGGTTTGGCCATCCAGGCCCGTCAGCATTGCCAAGGGGCGAATCTTGAGCTTGCCCTGCGCCGCATCAGCGCGCACCACAGAGTCTTTGCCAATGACCAGGTCGACGCCGACGCTCTGCTCGCCCTGCAGCACTTGGAGCAGATCCTCGGCATACAGCACCTCGACTTCGCGTCCGAGGCGTTTGTGGAGGTAGTCGCCAAGTTGCTGGTAGTTGCGTTGGGCATAGCCTTGCACGCATTTGCAGGCGAGTTGCGCCGATAAGGGGTCCATCACCACCAGGCGCAGCGGCTCGGCCGCAACGGCGCCAACCGCTTGCACGCCCAGACAGCAGGCGATCGCGATGAGCCAGGCTGCGAACGAGGCCCCGCGAGACGGCGGATTGTTGATGGCACAGACAAGGCAGCACGTAGGGTGCGAATCTGCAAGGAGCCTCTTTGGAGCCGGTCCTAGAACCTGTCGGCAGTTCGGTCCTACAGGGCCGCCCGAGGTGGCTGGGGCGGTTCGCGAATAGGTTCTTGGAGCCGGTCCTAGAACCTGTCGGCAGCTCAGCGCGGCTGGGCCGCCCGAGGTGGCTGGGGCGGTTCGCGGATAGGTTCTTAGATCGATAGGGCGGGCGTGGGGAAAGATCATCTGCGTGCTGGAGTCGCGGGTTGGCGGAAGCCGGCAGCGCAGGGGCCGCCCGGCCATCGGAGTTGTGCGAGCGTCATCGTGGCCAAGACGTTCAACGCTTGTTGGGCGTGAGGGATGTTCCGGAGTCGGCCTTGGAACTGTCGCGTTTGGCGAGGACCGCGATCTCCGACGCGCCGAGGTTCAGCATGTAGACGCGGTTGCCGTCGGGACTGAAATCGATGGCGACGTGTTTGCAGCCGCCGGCCACTTTGACGTTGGCCACGACATCGATGAACTTGCCCTGCGGTGTGTAGCGCTTGATCCGCCCCAGGCCGGACTCGGCCGTGTACAACTCGCCATTGGTTCCGAAGCGCAGGTTCATGGGATTGCAGCAACTGCCGAAGCCTTCGACGTTCCTGCGGTCGCTGCGGCCGAAGCTGAGGATCGCGCGCCCGTTGCGGTCGAAGCAGTCGACCCGATGGCGTGAATTCTCGGCAGCAAAGACCATATTGCCGCTGGCCTTGATGTCCATCTGGCCGCAGCATCCGGAAAGCATGTTGACGATGCGCCGCGGCCGGCGGAAGTCATGGTCCATGGCGTAGACGGCATAGCCCGACCTGGCCTTGCAGGCCACGAACAACTCCTGCTCGGTCACGGCAATGGAGCTGATATCGGTCTTGCTGCGTGCGACCGTTTCGAGCTTGCCAGCGGTCTCTTGGGGGCTGCCGGTCAGGGCGGCCTCCAAGGGAGACTTCTTGCTGGATGCCGGTTTGCCCTTGGCGTCGGAGGGTTTGGGAGACTCGCGGTCGTCGGACGTGCCGCGGCCGCTGGCAGCGGCGCTTGCAGTGCCCTTGGCGGCAGGGCCGCGTTTGGCGTCTCCGGTGGGCTGCCACTTTCCGCCCAGGGCCTCGATGAACGATGGCGAATCGGCCGTCTGGTAGATCTTGCCTTGCGAGTCGATCTTGCCCAGCCGTCCGCTGCCGCCGACATACACGACGCGGTCGGGCCCAAGACACAGGGCGCGCGGGGTGATGTCGGTCTGCCAGCGAGAAAGGACCTTGCCGTCAGGACTGATGACCTGGATTTCAGCCGGCCGGGGCACGATCTGCACATCAAAGCCCTCGCCGGCGCGCACGTAACGCTCTTCGTCGCCTCCAACACCCACCAGCAAGTTGCCGTCGGAGTTGACGCAGAAGGTGCGGAGCATGCCGGCGCCGGTGATGCGAATCGAGCCGACTTGCGTATGCGTGGGCACCGCACGGGGATCCATCACGGCGGCCACCTCTTCGGATTTCATGCTCACGAATTCCTGGTCCTCACGGCTGAGGGCGCCGAAGGGAGCGGTGATCAAGCGGCCTTCGCGAAGCCGCAGGGAGACGGTGCCATCGCCAATATCGACCAATTGCGCGTCGACCTTGCGCCCCAGGATGTCGGTCCAGGTGCGAATGGGATTGTCGATCCGCGCGTCCTTGGGCGCATTCTTGACCATGCGGTTGACATAGAGTTGGTCGGCGGGGCTCAGACGCTTCAAGGGGATCTTGATGATCTCGCCGTCCTGGCGCTTGAGGCTGACCTCGCCCTCGGTAAGGCCCATGAACTCGGCTTCAATACTGAGTTTCTCGGAGCCACTGGTCCATTTGCGCGCAGCCGCGTCGCCGGCATAACACAGGGCGAAGGCAACCAGGACGAGCAGGCCCAGCCCCATGCCTGGGCCGCGGCATGGGCCGCTCCGGCCCCCGTGCACGCGGTTCCCGACACACGCTCGTCCATCGCCAGAAATGGCGGCCGTTCGAAGGTCACACGGACTGGCCATGGTGAGGATCTCCCGTATTGGCCGATGAACTCCGCGCAGCAGCGTTGACGAAGCCGCGCGCGGCGTTGGGATGGACCCAAAGGTTCGGTGACACCCCCTCGTTGTATCTAGTAGACCCGGATAAGTCAATCGCCCACTGTAGGTGGGTGACCCGGATTCGATGGTCCGTCGCAGCGGTGCGCGAATGGCTGGTCCACTCGGCAGCGCGCGGAGACGCTGGATGCCGGTCTCGCCGGCGTGTAGACTGCGGACCATGCAAAAATCCAGACTGCTTCAGTTGCGCGACACGTATCGCGACGGACTGTTGAACGACACGCTGCCGTTTTGGACTGCGCGTGCGATCGACCGCGAGTGCGGAGGGTATATCACGGCCCTGGATCGGGACGGCACGATCCTGCAGACCGACAAGCCGGTGTGGTTTCAGGGGCGTTTTGCCTGGCTCCTGGCCACGCTGTACAGCACGGTCGAGCCGCGCCCCGAATGGCTGGAATGGTCGCGGCACGGAATCGACTTCCTCCGTCGGCACTGTTTCGACAGCGACGGCCGGATGTTCTTCTGGGTCACGCGCGAGGGGCGTCCGCTGCGCAAGCGGCGCTATCTGTACAGCGAGGCCTTTGCGGTGATTGCCCTGGCCGCCTATGGCCGGGCTGCCGGCGATGCCCAGGCCACGCAGGACGCCTTGGACCTGTTCCGGCTGATTCTCAAGTATCACACGACTCCGGGCCTGCTGCCGCCCAAGACCGATCCGGCCACGCGGCGGATGAAGGGGCTGTCGATGCCCATGATCCTGCTGGTCACGGCCCAGGAGTTGCGCAAGGCGATCGACGATCCGATCGCGACGGAAGTGATCGGGCAATCGATCGAGGAAATCCGCCGCGACTTTGTGCGGCCCGAGCTGCAGTGCGTACTGGAGACCGTGGGCCCGGCCGGCGAGTTCATCGACACGTTCGAAGGCCGCCAGGTCTGCCCGGGCCATGCGATCGAGGCCGCCTGGTTCATCCTGGAGGAGGCGCGGCTCCGCGGCGCGGACGCGGACTTGCTATGCCTGGGAACAACGATGCTGGATTGGTCGTTGACTCTGGGCTGGGACGCGGAGTATGGCGGGGTGCTCTACTACCGCGACGCCCAGGGCAAGTCGCCGACCGAGTACTGGCACGACATGAAGTTCTGGTGGCCGCACAACGAGGCGATCATCGCCACGCTGCTGGCCTGGCAGTTGACGGGCCAGCAGCAGTATCGCCGCTGGCACGCGATGGTCCACGACTGGGCCTACGCCCACTTCCCCGACCCGCTGCATGGCGAGTGGTACGGCTACCTGCATCGCGACGGCACGGTCTCCACGCCCCTGAAGGGCAATATGTGGAAAGGACCGTTCCACTTGCCGCGGATGCAATGGTATTGCTGGCAGCGGTTGGAGGAGATGCTGCAGCAGCCCGGCAGTAGCGACTGACCGCACAGGCTCAGCGACGGTTTGCTCCAACCGTTATTGCGGCTGACCGTCTTCATCCACCGCCAGGATGGATTGGCCACCGTCGCCCGTGATCCGCAGCGCGGCCTTCTGGCCGGTGGCCAACGCCGCCTCGATCTGCCATGGACCGATTTGGATGCGCCCCGGTCCTGCCACGGCCGCCTTCTCGTAGGGCCGCGCGTCCTTCGCCAATCGCACCTGCAGCACGGCCAGGAAACGCGTCTTGGCGCACGGTTTCTCGGGCGTGACGGTCGCGTGCCATTGGTCCGGATAGGCGACCGTTTCGCCGCGGACCTTCCGGTTGCGCCAGTTTTCGGCCGGCGGGTCGAACCGGTCGTCGACTGCGACTCGCAGCGGCTGCGCGCCGAATACCTCCGCGCGGCCGCGCCCCGCGGCAACCTGGGCTTCCAGGCAAACGCCGTCTGGGCCGATCGCCATCTTGGCCGGGCTGTGCAACAACCAACTCCATTGCGCCGCATGGTTGGCCTCCAACTCATCGTAGATCAGGATGGTCGTCGGCCGCAGCAGCACGGCGTGCCGCCGGGCCTTGGTCAGGCCCGCCTTGGGATAAGCGTGGCTGGCGTCGCCCAGGCAGTAGCTGGCCTGGGCCGTGTCGGCAAAACGCAACACGCGGCCGAACGAGGCCGTGTCGTCGCCCTGCCCCTTGCCGTCGATCAGGATCGCGTTGTGGCCGCGCGTCGCGCTGTACCAGCCTCGGTAATGCTCGTCGCCAAAGGCGATGTAGTAACCGGAATTGGCGAACAGGCGTTCGGCGCCGACCAGGAGATTGAAGGCGTTCTGGCACGGATGCATGTGCCCGTAGGCGCCGAAAGGGCACGAGCAGAAGGCAAGGAAGACGTCGTTCTCGGGCGACGCCAGGTCGGTGTGCATGGCCACCAGCCCCACGTCGTAGAAGGCGCGCGATTGGGGCAGATCGCGCGGCGCACGCGGCTCGAAACCGGCGCGGCCGGTCATCGTGCGCAGGCCCTGCAATGCCAGGGGCGGCGGCACCGAGCGCGAACCATTCTTCACATCCACGGCCCCGGCGTACCACAGCGCGTAGGGGTCCTGAAACCGCCGCGCCAGGGTCTCGGCAAAGAAGGCATACGCCGGGCCCGGCTTGCCCTTGCCCTCGGTCCCGTCGCCGAACCCGGCCGACGCCGAGCCGGCCGGCCAACCGTACAGCAGGAAGTACGAAGCGTTGCGGTACCACGGCATGTCGAAGAAGTCGGCCTGGCCGAAGCGCTCCAACAGGCCCGGACCGCGCAGCATGGTGTCCATGTTGGTCCCTTCGTAGCTGAGCCCTTCGACCCAGCCGCCATCGTCGCCGCCGACTGGCGGAAAGCGATTGACCCACAGCTCACAGAACCAGGAGGCCCAGACATCGGCCTCGGGCACTTCTCCCAGCGTGGCAAAGGCGAGTTCGGCGGCTTCGAGGAGGATGTGCTGCCAGACGTGCGGATTGAACAGCCGCGATTCGAGCCGGTTGATGTTCCGCTCGAAGAACCGGCCGCCCCGGACCCGCATCGCGTCGCACAGTTGGCGGCGCTGGGCTTCGTCCAGCAGGTCGTAGCAACTGTCGTACGCCAGGGCCATGGCGCGCATGCACGAGCCGTCGGCAAAATCGCTCACCTTGGGCGAGGTTTCCGCCTCGGGATCGAGGCCGGCGACGAACAATGCCCGGCGCACGGCGGCCTGTCCGTATTTCTTCTCGCCGGTGAGCAGCCAGGCGGGCGCCAGGCACGACACCTCCTCGGCCAGGTCGCCGGCAAAGCCCTTGCTGGCCCACTTGGCGAAGTTGTGTTGCTGGTAGCGGTTGGCGCCCTCTTCTTTCGGCCGCGCGTGTTCCACGCTGGGCAGCTTGCGCTTCGCGCAGGCGTCGGCCCGGGCCACGATCTTCTGCAACTCGCCGCTCTCCGCGGCGCGGCGGCGCAGCTCGGGCAGTTCCTCGGCCGTGGCCAGAACGCGCGGGTGGCTTTTGGGACAGGCATCCACGATGGCCGAAGCCGGCGGGGTGACGAACAAACGCGCCGAGGCGTCCAGATCGAACCACAAGACATCGGTCCAGGTCGGCTCCTTGTCGCCCTGGGCCACGGCGTACTGCCAGTACCACCGCCCCGGTTCCAGCCGACGGTGCGCGTTGAAACAGGCCCACCGAAGCCCCTCGGCCGCAATCGTGGCCGCCGCCGGAAACGAGCTGTCTTGCGACAGGCGGACCTGGTACCGCGGATTGCCGCGATCGGTGCTCGGCCACAGCAGCGGCGGCGGATTGACCGCCACCTTGACGGCCGTGGGACTGGCCGAGTTGCGCACGTCCCGATACGGCGCCTCCGCGGCGCCCGACGCCGCGCAGGCCAGAGTCTGAATCAGGACCCAGAACAGCAGGCCGATCGGGCGGGACATGAGCGAGCCTCTTCGCACAGGAAAATAGCAGTGGTGGGCTTGAAGACGGGTTGCAACAGGGGCGTGTCTCAGGGCCTTTCTTTCCCCATGGCCTTGGTCGGCGGCATGGCGTCCACAAAGCCCGCCTCGCAACGGCGCAATTCGTCCACGGTCTGCGCGCGCAGCCGTTCCAACAGGGCACGCTGCTCGGGCTTGCCGGCCAGGTTGACCAGTTCCTCGCGATCGGCCTGCAGGTCGTACAGTTCCTCGGTCTCGCCGGCGACCAGGGTCCGCACGTACTTGTAGCACCCCTGGCGCAGCATGGCGTACCAGGGCACGCCGCCCGTATCCACAAGGCGATTGTCGGTGGGGATCCGGTTGGTTTCGGCCCCGTACGACCGGCCCGTGTGCGTGAACAGCATGGGCGCGTCCCAGGCGGCCGTCTCCGGATCGCGCAGCAAGGGCCGGATGTCGCGGCCGTGCGTCTTCCAGGGCAGCGCAATGCGCGCCTCGCGGCAGAACAACTCCACCAAGTCAGGCGAGTTCACCGGATGGCGGCAGACTTTGCCCTGCGCAAGCGTGCCGGGCCGGCTGATGATCAGCGGCGATGAAATGGTGGCGTCGTACGGCGCCACCTTGATGCTGAAGCCGTGCTCACCCAGCCCAAAACCCTGGTCGGCCGTATAGACCACCAGCGTGTTGCCCCGCTGGCCCGACTCGTCCAGCGCCGCCAGCACGCGTCCCACCCCTTCGTCCAAGGCCATCGTACACTCGTTGACCTGCTGCACCCAGCGGTCGTACGACAGGCCCGGCTTGGCCTCGCCCTTCTTCTTTCCCGCCTTGCCGCGCGCCGGCCGGCCGTCGGGCCCCGGCATCCAGGCCTTGGTCTTCTCCAGATAGGCCGGCTTGTCGGGCCAGGGGCCGTAGATGTCGGCGGGCACGGGCGCGGTCTTTCCGGCCAAGGCGCCTTTGTGACGCTCGGCGGGCGTGGTCGGACCGTGGATCGCCCCATAGCACAGCCAGAGATACCAAGGCTTGTTCGGATCGCGATCCTTGCCGCGGATGTAATCCACGGCCCAGTCCGTGTAGTTGTCGGTCGAGTAACCCGCCACCTTTCGTTCCACGCCGTTGAAGCTCAGGATCTGGTCCTTGTAGTAGGCCCCGGCGTTCTCCGGATGCGCGGGCCGGTTCCACACGATCTGAAAATCCCAGTCCCGGCCAAAGCCGGCGTCGGTCCCCGTGTGCCACTTGCCGATCTGCGCGGTCTGATAGCCCTGCAACCGCGCCTGGGCAGGCCAGAAGGGACATTGCGCCGGATCGTAGTGGCTGCCCGGATAGGTGCCCTCCATGGTCATCGACTGAATGCCGTGCTGCAGACGGCCGGTCAACAAACTCGCACGCGACGGCATGCACCACGCCCCCAAGTAGCAGCGTTCGAAGCGGATGCCTTGCTCCGCCAGTCGATCGATGTGCGGGGTATGCACCCAGTCGGGCGTTTCGGGATAACAACGGACCGTCTTGTACGGCTGGTCGTCGGCGTAGATGAAGAGGATGTTCGGCCGCTCGGCCGGGGCAGCGGCCGAGACCCTAGCCAACACCAGCAGCAGCGGAATGGCGAGCATGCGCGCGGTCTTCATGGCCTGGACTCTCCCTAGGGGTTCCCCAATCCGCTCCCCATGCTAACACAGCGGCCGGCGCGTTTCCACGGGCCGGCCCCACAACACGTTTGAGGCTGCCCGACTGTTTGAACCTGAATCACCGTTTCCCTACAATACGTACAGCGCCCTGGCTGGCGCGAAATCCAGGTCTTCGTCTCCGGCGAGTCCGACCCATGCAGAC
>CALARR010000098.1 GCA_937889015.1 uncultured Planctomycetales bacterium
GCGAATCCGTCTGGTCTGGTAATCGACCCAACCCGAGTCGATGACGAGATTCTGCGACTGCAGGGTCTGCGACATCTGTTCAGGGGTGATGCCCAGTTCGGAGAGTTGAGTGGTGGAGATATCGATGTAGATCCGTTTCTCCTGCACTCCCCACAAGTCGACCCGCGCCACGCCGGGAACGACGCTCAACTCCTTGCGCATGTCCTTTACGTACCGTTCCAATTCGGCGTAGTTGTAACCGTCGCTGCTGACGGCCAAGAGGAAGCCGAACACGTAGCCGAAGTCGTCGCCGACCTTGGGCTGGCCAGCGCCGGGAGGCAGCGAGGGCTGGACGTCCTGGACCTTCTTGCGGAGCACGTCCCACACCTGCGGCAGCCGGTCGGACCAGTAATTGCTCTTGATGTCGACCTTGATGATCGACAGGCCGGGGCGGGAGTTGGAGTAGACATTCTTCAGCTCCACCATCTCCTGGAGCTTGGTTTCGATGCGGTCGGTGATTTCCAGTTCCACCTGTTCGGCGCTGGCTCCCGGATAGGTTGTCGTGATGACTGCGGTCTTGACCGAGAACTCGGGGTCTTCCAACTGTCCGAGTTGAAGGTAACAGAAGACTCCGCCGACCAGGATCAGGAGGATTGCGAAATAGGTGATGGCGCGCTTGTCGATCGAAATCTGGGCGAGATTCATGGTGCTAGCGGCTCCCTTCCTGGAGAATCGTGACCTCCTGGTTCTCGCGGAGCGAATGCACGCCCGCCGTGACCACCCACTCACCCGGCTGAAGTCCCTCGGTGACGGCGACTCCCACGGGCGTCAGGCTTCCGGTCTTGATCGTCCGGCGTGTGACCTTGTTCCCTGCCTGGGTCACGACCCACACGCAGTTCTGTTGATTCGCGTCGGCCGTGAAGATCGCGCTGGGCGGCACGACGAGATTTCCACTGGAGGCCGACTGAAGCTCGTCGGGTTGCGCGCGGACGGTCGCCGCCATGCCCGGCAGGATCTGGGCATCCTGGGGCTGTTCGATTTCGACCGTGACGGGATAGGTGCGCGTGGTTTGCGAGGCTTCGCTGCCGATCTTGGTGATCTGACCGGTGAACTCCCGGCCGGGGATGGCGTCGAAGCGGCACAGGGCCTTCTTGACCTGGGGCACGAGCGTGATGACGCTTTCGGGCACCTGGATGGTGACTTCGATCTTCGATACGTCCAACAGTCGTACGACCGGCTGCTTGGCCTGGACGGTCTGATAATTGTCCACATAGCGCGCCGCCACGCTTCCGTCGAAGGGCGCTTGGAGCGTGGCGTAGTCCAGTTGGTTCTTGGCGTTCGCCACCGCCGCTTCGAGGGCCTTGATCTCGGCGCGCTTGGCCTCCAGGTCTTCGGGGCGCGCTCCTCGCAGGCCGATATTGAGATCTTCCTTGGCCTTGGTGATCTGGGCGGCGGTACGGTCTCGCCGGGCAAGACTCAGGTCGAAGGTCGACTGGGTGACCACTTTGGAAGGCAAGAGCTTGGCATTCCGCTCGTGTTCGGCCGAGGCCTGCTGATAGGAGGCCTCGGCCTCGGCCACCGCGGCCTTGAGTTGCTCGATTTCCTCCGGCCGAGCACCGCGTTCCATGGCGAGGAGGTTGGCCCGGGCGCGCTCGAGATTGCCCTGGTTACTATCCAAGGCGGCCTGGAAATCCTTGGGATCGATGGCGGCGATCACATCGCCCGTCTTGACCTTGGTGCCGACGTCGACTGGCAGCGAAACCAGGGGGCCCGCCACGCGGAACGAGAGATCGACTTCCTTTTTGGCGCTGGCCCGGCCGGGAAACTCCCGGCCCGCAACGGCTGTCAGGTCCCCGACCTTGATGGCGCGCACAGGTCGAACGGGCTCTGGTTGGGGAGCGGGCTTCCCGCATCCCGCCGCAAGAAGTAGCGCGAAGACACAAACGGAAGGTGCGAGCAGCTTTGCCGTCATGGGGTTCACTCCCTTTTATTGGGCCCTGCCTGGCCAATGAACCGAGGGTCGGGCAGCGAAGGACAGGTTGGTCGCGGAAGCCCGGCTGTTCCGACCTTCCGTCGGTCGGCTGGAGCCATTAGCAACGAATAGTACTTTCAGTTCATCAGGTTACAGAGATTGAATCAACAGGTCTCGGACTCGGGCCGGTTCGTGCTCAGGGCCGCGACCAGGAATTCGATTCCGCGGATCTGATCGATCGTGCTGAAATCGACTTCGGGCGGTTCGACCGACATCTCGATGTACGGGAGCAACCTCCGAAATCGCGCGGAGCGGAGATGCTCTTCAAGGGCGGCTTCGGTGTCCCATTGCACGAGGTACATCAGCACATGGTTGTCTTCCACGTCCTGGACAATACGACAGGTTCGACATCCCTTGGAGACCTCCGTCGGACCCTTCAGACGGAGCAGGATGTCCAAGACCTCTTCGCGTTTGCCGGCAGGCGCCACGATTCGGAAGGAAGCTTGGATCATCGTGCTTTAACCCCTGCCCCGCATGCTGCACGGCGGAAGACGGCCAGCGGCGTGAGCGGGCAGATATTCGGCCTGACCTTCTGGGACGGAAACGCGCGCGCTAGGGCCACCTGGCTGAAAGGCAAAGCAAGGGGTGTACCGTTGCCGAAAGAGTTGGGTGTGAAACGCGGTAAGGGCTTGATAGGGAGCAGCTTGCGACAAACGCCGGCTAGCCGCCCCAGAAGCTGGAGTGGCGGGATCTCCAAATTATTGGAGGTGCAGCTACGACATCTTGGAGGCGGGTCTCTCGCGTTTGATGCCGAGCCGCGCCATGCGCGCCTCCAAGGTGGTGGGCTTGAGTCCGAGGATCACGGCGGCGCCGCGTGCTCCGCGAATGCGCCAACCGGTCTGGTCCAGGGTCCGCAGGATTTGTGCGCGCTCGGTTTCTCGGAGCGTCATGGGAGGGGGCGTTGCAGATTTCGCGACCAAGGGCAGTTCGACGCGCAGGGTGTCGCCCGTGGTGAGAATCATGGCGCGCTCGACGACGTTGCTGAGTTCGCGGACGTTGCCGGGCCAGGGGTACCGCTGGAGCTGCTCCATGGTCTTGCGGGGAATGCTCTTGATCGTCTTGCCCATGCGGCGGCCGATGTTTTCGACGAAGGCCCAGGCCAGCAGCGGGATGTCCTCACACCGTTCGCGGAGCGGGGGGACGTGGATCGGAAAGACATTCAGCCGGTGATACAGATCCGCGCGGAACTTGCCCTCGCGAAGGGCCTGCTCGAGGTTGCGATTTGTGGCCGCGATGATCCGCACATTGACCGTTACGGTTTCGGGGCTTCCCAAGCGTTCGAAGCGGCCGTCCTGCAGCACGCGCAGCAGCTTGGCCTGCAACTCGACGGGGAACTCGCCGATCTCGTCGAGGAACAGCGTCGAGCCGTCGGCGACAAAAAAGCGGCCGACCTGTGCGGAAGCCGCGCCGGTGTAGGCCCCGGCCTCGCGTCCGAAAAGCTCGCTCTCGATCAAGGTAGCGGGCAGAGACGCGCAGTTGACGATGACCATCGGCCGGTCTTTGCGGGCGCTGAGCTCGTGGATGGTCTGCGCCAGCAGTTCCTTTCCGGTCCCGGTCTCGCCGAGCAAGAGCACCGGCGTGTCGGTGGTCGCGACGCGTTCCGCTTCGGCGAGCACCGTCTTGAGAGCATCGCTTTGGCCGACAAGCCGTCCGTGCCGGTGCTGGAGAACCGCTTGCTCGCGCAAATAGTGGTTCTCCTGTTCGAGCCGGCGGCGGAGCTTCTGATTCTCGGCGAGTGCGGCGCGGAGGGTTTCGTCGGCCAACCGGCGTTGGAAAGCGCTGGCGAAGACCTCTCCGATCAATTGCAGGCGGAATATGATCTCGTTCGGCCACACGCAGCGCTGTCGCAGAAAAGCAAAGGTGATTGCGCCCAGCACCGCGCCGCCAGCCTTGAGCGGAATGGCGATATTGGACTTGATGCCATGCGCCTCGCAGTAACGCCTTTCTTTATCGGCTTCCGGCGGCAGGTCTTCGGGAACGCGGCGCACGAAGACGGTCTTCCCGCAACGAATCTGCGCGATGTACCAGGGAAGCACCTCGTCCGCGGTCGCGTCCAAGGGGAACGGCTCACATCCGGGCACGGCGTAGGAGTGAGTCACCAAGACGCGATGCTTGTCTTTGGTAAGTTTGACCAGAGTGCTTCGATCGTTCCCGAGGAACTCCACAAGCACCTTCAGGCTGCCAGCGATCATCTCGTCAAGTTGCGCGGGGGGCATGTTGACGAACGCACCCGAAAGGTCGCTCAGCAGTTTCTCGAACCGCAACCGTTCCTGAATGGCGGCCTCTGCCCGCTTGCGATCCGTAATGTCCAGCAGCGTGCCGACCAGCGCCGGTCGGCCACCATAGTCAATTCGCGATCCAAGGACCTCGACGTGGATCACCTTTCCATCCTTGCGGAGACAGCGTGCCTCGTAGCGGACTGTCGCCGTGTCGCCGTTCAGGCGGCGGCGCATATTGTCTTGGACGAGGGCGTGGTCGTCGGGGTGTGTGAAGGCCAAAGGAGAGGCGTCTTTCCATTCGCTCGGCTCGCAAGCCAGCATCTGAGCCAGAGTCGGGTTGGCATAGCGGATGCGGCCGTCCTGAACGATATAGATGCCCACCGGCGAGGCTTCGCACAAGATGCGGAAGCGGATTTCGCTTTCCTGCAGAGCCGTGTCCAGATCGCGGGCCTGGTGGAGAACGCGAGCCTTGGAGGTCTTGGCCATTCCACGCTCCTGGACCGCTGGATCGACGGCGGTACCGGACTGATCGACGAGTTCCCGATGGCAGGACTTGCACCGAGCGTGCGTGTGGGACGAGTTGGAATCATTATAGCCAGTCAGGGTGCCGGTATCGCGGAAAATATCCAATATATTGGAGTCGCTTAGCATCGTCGACCGCCGACTGATACGTAGGGGCGGCGGCGTAAGAGGTTATGTGAAAGCAGGTTACGCGCTTCGGCCGTTCGGTCGAGAGCTTTGGTACACTCCTTGCTTGAGAAGAACGCGTCCCAGAACGGCCGCAGCCAGCCTGGGTGGCCGGGTGGCTGTGCCACCAAGCTAACGCAGGTTCATTGGGTGTCAGAAAGGAAATGGCATCGCCGTCGGGGCCGTGGCCCTGGAAGGCCGGCCTCCCGATGGTGGGCCTCACGGCATTGCTGAGCTGAGACGCAATAGGTTCCTAACACGAAGGAGACAGGCATGAAACGCGTTATGTGGACTGCCGCAATGATGGCATGGGGGGTGGCGTCGGCGCTTGGGGCCGACGCGGATCGCCAGGCCGCAGACGAGGCGGCGATTCGGAAAGCCGTGGAGTCGTATGTGGCGGCATTCAACCGGGGCGATGCAAAGGCCCTGGCCGCCCTGTGGTCGCCCGATGCCGTCTACACGAATCGGCTCAGTGGCGAGCAGGTCGTGGGCCGCGCGGAGATTGAGAAACAATTCGCCGCGATCCTGGCCGAAGCGAAAGGCGCCAAGCTCGAGTCGCAGACCGAGTCCATTCGCTTCCTGTCGCCCAATGTCGCCGTGGAAGAGGGAACGGCCAAGGTGATCCGTCCCGATCAGGAACCGGAGGAATCCGAATATACGGCCGTCTATCTCAAACGCGATGGCCAGTGGCTGTTGGACCGCGTATCCGAGGAAGACCAGCCCCTTGTTCCGTCGCACTACGAGCAACTCAAGGACCTCGAATGGATGATCGGCCGCTGGGTCGATCAGGACGACGACGCCACTGTGGTCACCGAGTGCAACTGGACGCGGAACAACAACTTCATCGCGCGTTCGTTTACGGTGCAGACCGGCGAGCGGATCGACATGGCCGGAATGCAGATCATCGGCTGGGACCCGTCGAGCAAGCAGATCCGCTCGTGGGTTTTCGATTCGGACGGCGGCTTTGGCCAGGCGACGTGGAAGAAGAAGGGGAACCGCTGGTACATCCAGCAAAGTGGGGTCCTGCCCGATGGACGCAAGTCTTCGGCTGTGAATGTCATCACCTGCCTGGATGACGAGACGTGTGCGCTTCAGTCCATCAACCGCACGGTGGACGGCGAACTGTTGCCGAATGTCGAGGAAGTCAAGCTCAGGAAGGAGCACTAAGAGCCGGGGCGGCGTGCAATGCAGCGGCATTTTCCTGCGAATCGCACATGAGCTTAGACGAGGAGTGAAACGACTCATGAGAACCCTTATTCGAACCTGGTTGATAGCGTTGGCGGTCGTGCTGATGGCGGTCGGTGAGGTATCGGCCCGAGGTTGCGGAGGAGGAGGTCGTGGCGGCGGCGGTGGTGGCGGCGCTCGGGCCGGTGGCGGCGGCGGTGGTGGTGGTGGCGCGCGGGTCAGTGCTGGCGGTGGCGGTGGTGGTATGAGCCGCCCCAGCCCGTCGGTGAATCGTTCGCCTGCGGTCAGTCGCCCGGCGCCCTCGGTGAACCGGCCGTCAGCGCCCGTTAACCGACCGTCGGCACCCAGCGCAGCGCGCCCCGGCGCTACGCCGCCGAGGGCGTCGCAGCCGATTGCCGGCGCACGGCCGAGTACAGGAGCGCGGCCGGGGGCCGGCGCTGCCACGCGACCGACCGCCGGTCAGTTGCAGAATTTTCTGGACGTGAAGCCGTCGGGCGGGGCAGGGCGGCCCAGCAATCTCCCGGCGAATCGGCCCAGTAACATTGCAGGTGCGGTTGCGGGTGGCGTGGCGGGCGGTGCCGCTGCCGAGTTCTTGCGCGGCGGGGATGCGCGGCCGGGAACGCTTCCTGCCACCGGCCAGCGCCCCGGGGCCGGGGCTGGCGAGCGACCTGGAGTCGGCGAGCGGCCTGGAGTCGGCGAGCGGCCTGGAGTCGGCGAGCGGCCTGGAGTCGGCGAGCGGC
>CALARR010000099.1 GCA_937889015.1 uncultured Planctomycetales bacterium
ATGATCGTGAAGTTGTTTCTGGATACGGCCCATTTGGACCAGATTCGTGAGGCTTGCCGCTGGGGGATCGTCGACGGTGCGACGACCAATCCGACCTTGGTGTCCAAGACCGGGCGTGAGCCGCGCGAGCTTTATGCCGAGATCTGTAGCATTGTGCCCGGACCGGTGAGCCTGGAGTGCCTTGCGCTGGACGCGCCGGGAATCGTGGCTGAGGCCCAACAGTTGGCCACCATCGCCGAGAACGTGGTGATCAAGGTTCCGGTCATGAAGGAGGGGCTGATTGCGGTGAAGCAACTCAGCGCCATGGGGATCAAGACCAACGTCACCGTGATTCACTCGCCGTTGCAGGCCTTGCTGGCGGCCAAGTGCGGGGCCACCTATGTCAGCCCCTTTGTGGGCCGCCTGGACTCGGTCGGCCACATGGGCATGGACATGATCCACCACATCCGCACGATCTTCGACAACTACCAGTTTGAGACGCAGATCCTCGTGGCCTCGGCTCGCCACCCGCTGCATGTGCTGGAATCGGCCCTGGCCGGGGCCGACGTGTGCACGATCCCCATGGAAGTCATGGAACAACTTTACCACCACCCGATGACCGACGTGGTCATGCAGCAGTTCCTCAACGACTGGGCCAAGGTGCCTGCCAAGGCCTAGCCCCGGCGATGGCACTGAACGAACACTCCTCAGGAATGAATATGGATAAGCTACGTGTTGGTTACGTGTGTTGTGCTCGCTTGAGCTTCGACGGAGACTACGCCGATCAACTCCGCGAGCGTTCGCTAAAATGCCTGTCGCAGATGGACGTGGAATTGGTCTGCGGCAAGGGCCTCACCGTCACCGAAGAAGACGCCGAGGCCTTGGCGGCCCAGTTTCTCGCCGAGCGCGTGGACGTGGTCGTGGTGCAATACGGCACGTTCGCGCTGGGGACCCTGATGCCGATCTTTGCCGACCGGTTGACCGCCCCCATCATCCTGTGGGGCGTGCCGGAGCCGACGCTGGAAGGAGCCAAGCTCCGCTCCAACTCCTTCTGCGGCATCAACATGAACGCCCACACGCTCATGCGCCTGGGCCGCAAGTACGAGTACATCTTCTGTGATCCCGAACAGGCCCCGGCCGAACTGGCCCCGATTCTTCGCGTCTTCGCCTGCCTGAAACGGCTTCGTCGCACCAAGCTCGGCCTGGTCGGCTATCGCGTGCCGGGATTCTACACCTCGACCTTCGATGAAATGGGCCTGCGACGCCTGCTGGGTGTCGAAGTGCATCACGTCACCATGGCCGAGCTGTTCGACACGGCCAGGGCGATCGACCCGGGGCGGCGGAAGAAGGAAGCCGAAGCGATTCGGGCCACCGCCAAGGCGTGCCAGGTCACCGATGACGATCTGGACAAGGCCGGCGCCCTGATGCTGGCCTTCCAGGACATCGCAGCCAAGAATCGGCTCAACGGGTTTGCCGTGAAGTGCTGGCCGGAGTTCGTGCCGCACTACGGTATCATGCCTTGCAGCACGATCAGCCGCCTGAACGACGTGGGCTTGCTCACAGCCTGCGAGGGCGACATCTATGGCACGGTCAGCATGCTGATCTCCCATTTCCTCAGCGGCAAGCATGCGATGTTCGCCGACTTCATCGCCATCGATGACCAGAAGAACGAGGGACTGGCCTGGCACTGCGGCTCAGCCCCAACCTGCCTGATGGATAAGAATGCCTGTAACACGCTGGGCCGGCATGCCACGGTCGAAGGGGGCAACAAGCGCGGCGTGACCGTGAATTTCAATATTGCCGGACAAGGGCCGGTGACGATGTCCCGCCTGGCCGTCGGGCCGCGCGGCATGCGGATGTTCCTCGTTGGCGGCGAGTCGGTCCCCCCCAGCGCCAAGCTGCCCGGCAACTGCTGGGCCGTGCGGTTCGAGGTGCCGGTACGCAAGCTGATCGACACGATCATCGGGCAAGGACTGGAGCATCACACGGCCCTGGTCCATGCCGACATCCGCGACGATCTGCGCCGCCTGGCACGCTGGCTGGACCTGGAAACGTTGGACGTCGATCGACTTCGCTGATCCCGTGAAAAGCAAGGCAGCGGCGCTGGGCCCTTTTGTCCCGGGAAACCGGGCTGCTGCTGGTCGCCCTCGTTGCATTGCTTTCCGGAGCGGTAACTGGATTGGTTACGGAGTGAGTATCGTTCTTGTTGATAAGAGAGTGCCATCATGAATTATCGTGTCGTTTGGAAACATCAACCTGGATTCACGGCGTTGTCCAAGCCGGGCGACGCCGGAATGCAGCACCTGAGCTACGGAATGGTTGCTCTGGCTCCGGGCCAGAAGTACGAGTTGCAGCCTTGCGATCAGGAGACGGCCCTGGTGCTGCTCAAAGGCGCAGCGCTTGTCAGCGGCGCGGGCCTGACGAAGGAGAAGATCGGCCCCCGGGCCTGCTTCTTCACCGAGAAGCCCTGGACGGTGATGATCCCGGCGCAGAACGCGGTGGTGGTTGAAGCCACGGCCGACTGCGAGATCGCCGTGTGCCAGGCCCCCTCGACGCGCAAGGGGCAGGCTTTCGTCGTCGGCCCGGACAAGGTCAAGGAACTGTCGCTGGGCAAGCCCGGTTTTCAACGCCGGGCCCTGATGATGGTCACCGAAGAGGTGCCGGCCGAGTACTTGTTCATCGGCGAGGCGATCGTGCCGCCGGCCAATTGGGCCAGCTATCCGCCGCACCGCCACGACTTTGACGACCTGCCGAACGAAGTGGACATGGAGGAGATCTACTACTTCCGCTTCGACAAGCCGCAGGGTTTCGGGATCCAGAAGATCTACACCGACAACCGGTCGATCGACGAGACCATGACGGTCCAGGACGACCACACGGTCCTGATCCCCGAAGGATACCATCCGGTCTGCACCGCGCCCGGCTACGCGATGTACTACCTGTGGATCATGGCCGGAAAAGACCGGCGGTTCCTTTCCCGCCCCGACCCGGATCATCGGTGGGTGGTGCAAGGTTGAAAGTGCGTGCAAAGGCCGTTCCGTGGCGCGGCGGCCGCGGAACGGCCGAGTATGCCCCAAGCTTGGCTTTGGCAGGACAGAATTGACGACGGACATGAACGATCTGCTCTTGGGCATCGACATCGGCACCAGTGGCGGGAAGATCACCGCGATCGACCTGGCCGGGAGGATCGTCGATACCGAATTCGGCGAATTTCGCACCTTCCATCCCGAGGCGGGCTGGTGGCAGGAAGACGCCGACGAGTGGTACACGGTCACCTGCACACTGCTGCGAACGATGTTCGCGCGCGGGCGCTGCACGCCCGAGCGGATTGCAGCCCTGAGTCTGGACGGTTCGACGCACAACGCGGTCCTGGCCGACGAGGAGTTCCGGCCGCTGCGTCCGGCGATCATGTGGACCGATCAGCGCAGCGTGCGCCAGGCCGCGCGTCTGGAGGCCGAGGCCGGGGCCGAGATCTTCCGCATCGGATACCAGAAGCCCACGCCCACGTGGACGTTGCCGCAGTTGGTATGGATCGGCGAGAACGATCCGGACTCGCTGCGGCGAACGCGCCACGTGCTGTTCACCAAGGACTTCGTGCGATACCGGCTCACCGACCATTGGGCGACCGATCACATCGAGGCCCAGGGCAGCCTGCTGTACGACATGGCTGCGCGCGACTGGTCGGAGCCGCTGTGCCGGCTGGCCGGATTGCCCAAGGAAGTGCTGCCGCCGCTGGTCAAACCGACGCAGGTGGTGGGCCAGGTGACCGATCGGGCCGCGGCCGAGACCGGTCTGTGCGCCGGGACGCCGGTCGTGGCCGGATGCTCGGATTCGGCCGTCGAGGGTTACGCGGCCGGCGCGATCCGGCCCGGCCAGATGATCCTGAAGCTGGCCACGGCCGGGAACGTCAACGTGATGACGGCCGAGCCGCACCCGCATCCGCGCACGCTCACCTACTCGCACGTCATTCCCGGCATGTGGTACACGGTGTCGGCCACCAATACGGCGGCCTCGGCCGAGCGGTGGTTTCGCAACACGTTCTGTCAGTACGAATCGGAACAGGCGGCCGCGCAGCAGACCAGCGTCTACGCGCTGCTGCACGCGATGGCCGCCCAGGTGCCGCTGGGGGCGGAGGGGCTCTTCTTCCATCCCTACCTGCAGGGAGAGCGGGCGCCCTATTGGGACGCGAACCTGCGCGGGAGCTTCGTGGGAGCCACGATGCGGCACGGCAAGGGGCATTTTGTGCGCGCCATGCTCGAAGGCGTGGCCTATTCGCTCCGCGACTGCTACCGGACGATCCAGGAGATGGGGCTGCCGGTGGAGGAGATCCGGCTCATCGGCGGGGGAGCCAAGAGCGACCTGTGGGCCCAGATCCTGGCCGACGTGTTCAATATGCCCATCGTGCGCCCGGCCGGCGGCGACGCCAGTTTCGGCGCGGCGCTGCTGGCTGGCGTTGGAGTGGGCCTGTTCGCCGACGAGGCGACGGCCGTGGAGCGATGCACGCAGGTTCGCGATCGGATGAAACCGAATCCGGCCGCCGCCAAGCGTTATGCGGAGTTGTTCAACATCTACTGCGAGATCCATGACGGCCTGGCCGGAACCTACAGCCGACTGGCTGCCCTGTTGGCGACCAAATGATCCCATCCCTCCCCATCACGGCCCATGCCCCGAGGTAAATCATGTCGAGTCTGCTGTCACGCCGTGCGTTATTGCAGTCGGCCGTCACGGCCGGATCGCTGGCCGGTGCCGCCCGGTATTGGGTAACCGACGAACCGGCCCGAGCCGGTTTCTACCAGGCCAAGAATGATCGCCCCTTGATCGCCGGCGTCGGCTTAGGCGGGCGCGGGTTGTACGACCTGAAGTGGGCCGCCAAGTTTGGCGACGTGGTGGCGGTCTGCGACGCCGACCTGGAACGAGCCGAAAAGGCCAAGGCGGCCGTGGGCGGCAAGGCCGCCGTTTTCCAGGACTACCGCAAGATGCTCGACCAGTGCAAGGAAATCGAGGCCGTCATCAACGGCACGCCCGACCACTGGCACACGGCGATCAACGTCACCGTCTGCCGGGCGGGCAAGGACCTGTATGCCGAGAAGCCGCTGACGCTGACGCTCGACGAGGGCAACATCCTCACGCGCGTGGTGCGCGAGACCAAACGCGTCGTACAGGTCGGCTCGCAGCAGCGCAGCGTGGCCCATTTCCGCACCGCGTGCGAGGTGGTGCGCAACGGCCGGATCGGCAAGCTGAAGGAGGTGGCGGTGCTGCTGCCTTTGTATCCCAACAAGGGCGGACCGTTCGCAGAGCAGCCGGTGCCGGCCGGATTGGATTGGGATCTGTGGCAGGGCCAGGCGCCGGTGCGTCCCTACTGCCCCGAACGTTTGCACTTCAAGTTCCGCTGGTGGTCCGACTATGCGGCCGGTAAGATCACCGACTGGGGCCAGCATCACATGGACATCGCCTACTGGGGAATGGGCATGGACAAGGGGGGGCCTCTGGAGGTCGAGGCCAGGGGGTTCTCGCCCAACCGCGGTCAGCCGGGCTGCTTCGACAATCCGGATCGGTTCACGGCCAAGATGAAGTTCTCCAACGACATCGACCTCTACTACCTGGTGGTGCGCGACAAGAAGTACCTGAAGACCCTGGCCGACGGCGAGATGACGGCCGCCGAGGACGAGGCCCTCTTCACCGGCATCCCGGACGAATGGCAGCGCGAGCAGCGCGATGGCGTGATGTTCATTGGCGATAAGGGACGCGTGTTCGTCAATCGCGGCAACGCTTATGGGAAGGCCATCGAGGAATTGAAGGACAACCCCCTCCCGTCCGACGCCGTTCGCCTCTACCAGAGCGACGAACACATGCAGAACTTCTTCGATTGCATCAAGAGTCGCAAGGAAACGGCCGCCACCGTCGAGCGTGCACACCATGTGATCGCCACCTGCCACCTGGCCAATGCCTCGCTCCGCCTGGGGCGCAGGCTGCGTTGGGATTCGGACAAGCAAGAGGTGATCGGCGACCCGGAGGCCAACGCCTGCCGCTACATCCGCCGCGAACAGCGCAAGCCCTACACTATTCCCGCGTGAGCGGGGCGTGAAACCACGCCGTCAAGAAGTCCACACTACGGGATGATCGGTATGTTGCGGGTCGGAATCGTCGGTTTCGGATTCATGGGACGCATGCACTACCGGTGCTGGCGCAACACGCCAGACACCGAGGTGGTCGCCCTGTGCGATGCCGACGCGCGATCGCTCCAAGGCACCGCGGCCACGCAGGGGAACATAGCCGGGGCCGAAGGGGCCGTGGATTTCAGCTCGCTGCGCGTCTACGACGAGTTGGACTCGATGCTCCAGGCCGAGCATCTCGACGCCGTGTCGATCACCGTGCCCACGCATCTGCACGCCGCGTGTTCGATTCCTGCCCTGGAGGCGGGAGCCCACGTGCTCTGCGAAAAGCCGATCGCCCTGAATGTTGCCGACGCCGAGCACATGATCGACACGGCACGCCGGTGCGCGCGGATCTTGCAGGTCGGCCACTGCGTGCGGTTCTGGCCCGAGTATGTCTGGGCCAAGCAGATCATCGATTCCGGAGCCTATGGCCAGGTGTTGGCTGCGACGTTCCAACGCCTGTCGGCCACGGCTGCGCGCAAGGCGGGCGGATGGTTCACCGATGAGCGGCTCAGCGGCGGTATGCCCCTGGACCTGCACATCCACGATACGGACTTCGTACACTACCTGTTCGGGATGCCGCGTGCCGTGTGCAGCGTGGGAGTCGAAGACAGCCAGGGGGGCCTGACCCACATGGCCACGCGCTACGAGTACGACGACGGCAAGCTGGTCACGGCCGAAGGGGGCTGGGCCATGATGCCCAGCTTCGGCTTTGAGATGCGGTACCACGTGGTGCTGCAGCGCGCCACACTGGACTACGATATGCGGCAGAAGCCCACGCTGCGCGTCTGCCCGGCCGAGGGCGAGGCCTTCACGCCGGATTGCGGCGCTACGGATGGCTACGTTCGGCAAGTGATGCACTTTGCGCAAAGAGTGCGGGGCGAGGCCGTGTCGCCTGTCATCACCCCGCAACAAGCCTTGGGCTCGCTGCGAATCGTGTCCGCCGAACGCGAGTCGGTCCGCCGCAAGGAAAGGGTCTGTCTGACATGAACGCACCGCATCCGACTGCCAGCGATGGAAAGAAATGTGGCCCTTGGCCGCTGTCGGTCTGCACCTGGTCGCTGCGTGCCGACGTGGCCACGACCCTGGCCGCAGTCCGTTCGCTGGGCCTGGACCGAGTGAACCTGGCGCTGAAGCCGGCCCTGGCCGAAGGGGGCGAAGCCTACCTGGAGGCCGTGCGCGCCTCGGGCCTGATGATCAGCGCCACGACCATTGGATTCCCGCAGGAGGACTACACCTCGCTGGCCAGCATCCGTGCGACCGGCGGCATTGTGCCCGACGAGTTCTGGCTCGAGAACCGGCGGCGGGTCGAGCGTGCGGCCAACATTACGGCCGAAATGCAGGTTCCGTTTCTGACCTTGCATGCCGGATTCCTGGAGGAGGAAGACGCCTCGCGCGCCAACCGATTGCGTGAACGGCTGACTTGCCTGGCCGACGTGGCGGGGCAGCATGGCCTGATGCTCCTGTTGGAAACCGGCCAGGAGACGGCCGAGTGCCTGCGCCGTCTGCTGGAAGAGCTGAACCATCCGGCCTTGGGCGTGAATTTCGATCCGGCCAACGTGATCCTGTACGATAAGGGCGTACCGGTCGAGGCGTTGCGCCGGCTGGGCCCCTGGGTGAAGCACGTCCATGTGAAGGACGCGGTCCGCACGCGGCAGCCGGGTCAGTGGGGCACCGAGGTTCCGTGGGGCGAGGGAGAAGTGGGCCATGTCGCGCTGCTGGAAACGCTCAGCGAAGTCGGCTTTGCCGGCACGCTGGCGATCGAGCGCGAGTCGGGCAACGATCGGTTGGGCGATATTCGCGGGGCCGCCCAGCGGCTGGTTGCGGCAGGTCAAAATCTTTGATCGGGAGAACGCACATGGATTGGGACTTCTGGGGTGTCTTCCTGAGCTTGAGCGGAATGAAGTTCCTGGAGTTCACCATTTGGGGTGCCTGGGCGCCCGTGCTGGCGTCGCGCCTGCTCGGTCCACTGAAGATGACCGGCAAGCAGTTAGGCTGGATCTACGCGACCTTGCCCTTGGCGTGCATCCTCGCGCCCATGGCGGCCGGCCAGGTCGTCGACCGCTGGGTGCCGACCGAGATCTACATGGGCGTGGCGCATCTGGTGGGGGCCCTGTTCCTGCTGGGGGCGGCGTTCTCGACGCGGTTCTGGCCCCTGTTCTTCATGATGCTCGGGCACTGCCTGTGCTTCGGCCCGACGCTGGCTATGGTCAATTCGATCACGTTTTCCCACCTTCCCGACCCGCAGGTCTATTACTTCTGGGTTCGGATGTGGGGCGCGGTCTCCTGGGTGCTGATCGGCTGGGCCCTCACCTTCTGGCGGCGTTCTGGAAAGACCCCGGTGCGCGCTTCCGACGCCTTGATCCTTGCGGCTATTTGCTCGCTGGTGATGGGCTTGTACAGCTTCACGCTGCCGCACACTCCGCCGGCCAACAGCGGGGCCGTGGCGATGCCGTTCGTCAAGGCTATGTCGCTGCTGCAGGACTCGAACTTCCTCATCTTCCTGGTGATCTCGTTTGTGGTGACTACGCAGTTGCAGTTCTACTATTTGGGCACGGCCCGACTGCTGGAGGACATCGGCACCTCGCACGCGGCGATTCCTGCGGCCATGAGTGTCGCCCAGATCGCCCAAGTGGTTGCGATGGCTGCAATCTTGCCCTTCATCTTCACGCGATTGGGATTTCAGTGGACCCTGGCCATGGGCACGGCGTTCTGGCTGCTGCTGTTCCTGGTCTATGCCAAGATGAAGCCGCGAGGCCTGGTGATCGGCTCGATGGCCCTGCACGGCCTGGCGTTTGCATTCTTCTTCGATGCGGCCTTTATCTACATCGACGCGTACCTCAAGCAGGTCGACAAGCTGGATATCCGCGCGTCGGCGCAGAGTCTTTACACGGTGGTGACCCAAGGATTCGGCCTGTTCCTAGGGACCCAGTTCACCGGCATTGTGATGGACCGCCTGCGCGGCGCAGACGGCAAGTTCAGGTGGCGGCCGATCTTCCTGGTTCCGTGCGCCCTGCTGGCCCTCTGTACGCTGGCCTTCATCGTGATGTTCAAGGGGTAAGGAGGGCCAGGCGATGGCTGTAGATTGGGTCCGTGTGAGCGACTACGAAGCCATGAGCGAAGCCGGCGCTGCGCGCATGGCCGAGGTCATCGCACAGCGCGCCGGCACGGACCGCCCGGTCTTGCTGGGCCTGGCCACCGGCAACACGATGCTCACGCTCTACCGCCGCCTGGCCGAGATGCTCAACCAGCGCCGCGTGGACCTTTCGCGATTGCACACCTTCAACCTCGACGAGTACGTGGGGGCCGACGGGCAGTGGATTCTGGTCGAGCATCCCTTGAGCTATCGGGCCTACATGCGCCAGAACCTGTTCGACCGGATCGATCCGCGGTTGGGCCTGAGCCCGGAGCGGATCTTCTTCCCCGATCCAGTCGATCCGTCCGGATTCGACCGGCGGATCGAGTCGCTCGGGGGGCTGGACCTGCAATTGCTGGGTATCGGGTTCAACGGGCACATCGCCTTCAACGAGCCGATCCTCGAGTCGGAGATCGCGGTCGAGGCGTTTGCCGCCCTGCCCACGCGCGTCGTGGACCTGAAGGAGTTGACCATCCAGACCAACGCACGGCTGACGGCCGGCGGCGACCGCTCCCGAGTCCCGCACCAGGCCGTGTCGATGGGGATGAAGCCGATCCTGGCGGCTCGCGAGATTCTGCTTCTGGCTTGTTTCGCCGAGCAGCAGGACCCCTTGGCCCGGATGCGCGGCGGCCGGCCCACGCCGGAACTACCGGCCAGCTATCTGCTGGACCATCCCCACGCGACGATCATCTATACGGGCGACAAGATCCGCCTGGGGGAGGAGGGCTGAGATGCGCGGGATCCTGACGATCGGGTACGACGTGGAACGGATCGCCGGGCGCGTGCCGGGCGAGAAGTGGGTCGGCGAGCCCGTGCCGGCCAACGCCACGGAACTGTTTCTGCCCAACGTGTTGCGCATTCACCGCGAGGTGGGCGTGCCGGCCACCCTGTTCATGGTCGGCAGCAAGATCGAGCCGTTCGCCCCGCAGTTGAAGGAGTGTCTGGACTCGGGCCTGTTCGAGGTGGCCCAGCACACGCAGGAGCACGTTCCGCTGAAGACCGTGCTGGAAGAGAGCCCGGACCGCATCTACCTGCCCGCCGTGGCCGCCGAGCGGCTCGAAGAGCAGTTGGCCCGGCCCGTGGAACTGCTCAAGAAGCATCTCGGCGTCGAGTGCCGAGGGGTGACGGCGCCCTATTCCCATTACCGGGGGCTGGGCGACCGGCCCGACATCCTGGCCATCGTCGCCCGGCTGGGAATGTCGTACACGCGTTCCTACGGTCGCAACAGCAACGACTATTTCCCGCTCGGTTGGGACATCCAGCCCTCATGGTACGTGCGTCAGGGCTTTCCCGAGCTGCTGGAAATTCCCATGCAGGGCTGGATCGACGCCCAGTGGCGGCGCGAACACGGCTGGTCGAACTGGCCGGGCTATCACGAGTACCTGAAGTCGCAGGTGGACGCCGTAGCGGCCCAAGGTTGCTGCTGGTCGCACTGCCAGCACGATTGGACGAGCGTTTTGCACGATGAGAACCTGACCTGGACGCGGAAATTCCTGGAATACGCGGCCCAGCGGTTGGACCTGTTGACGCACTGGCAGCTTTACGAGCGGATGCGCGGCTTGCCGGCGCGGTGATCTCCTTTTTCAGCACATCTTTACCTCTTCTGTCATTCCGGAGTGTGGCCCGATGCGTGTGTCAAGCGACAGTTACCTTCACGAGATGTTCTTCACCGAGTTGGCCGACGTGGTCGGCGCGGAGAACGTCTCGACCAGCCAATCGGACAAGATCGCCTATAGCTGCGATTACTACTGGATCCCGGAAATGTGGATCGATCGCGGCTGCCGCAACCCGCAGCCCGACGTGGTCGTGCACGCGCGGACCACGGAAGAGGTCTCGCGCCTCTGCCGGATCGCGCAGAACTACAAGGTGCCGCTCACCGTTTGGGGTGGCGGTTCCGGCTCGCAGGGCGGGGCCCTGCCCATGTACGGCGGGATTGTGCTGGACACCAAGAAACTGAACCGCGTGATCGAGATCGACAAGAAGTCGCTGACCGTCACGGCCGAGACGGGCATCATCATGCAGCACCTGGAATGGGCCCTGGAGCGCGAAGGCTACTCCACGATGCACATCCCGGCGTCGATCGGCTGCGCCACGCTGGGCGGGTTTCTGGCGCACCGCGGCACGGGCGTGCTCTCGACCAAGTACGGCAAGATCGAGGACATGGTCATGTCGGTCGAAGCCGTGCTGCCCGACGGCACGATCATCAACACCCTGCCGGTCCCGCGCCATGCCTCGGGTCCGGACCTGACGCAGCTTTTGCTTGGTTCCGAGGGCACGCTGGGGGTGATGACCAAGGCCACGCTCAAGATCCACCCCATCCCGGAGGTGCGGCGGTTCCACGCCTTCGTATTCCGGGACCTGGCCGCGGGCCTGGAAGCCGGCCGGCAACTGATGGTCCAGCGCCTGCGGCCGTCGGTGATTCGCCTCTACGACGAGGCCGAGACGCGGCGGCTCGTCCGCCGGGTATTGGGCGTCGACAAGGAAGGCGCGTACCTGGTCTTCGGATTCGACGGCGATGCCGAGATGGTCGACCTGGAGATGGCGCGGGCCCTGAAGATCTGCCGCTCGTACCCGCACGAAGACCTGGGCACCAAACTGGGCGAGGACTGGTGGGAGCACCGCTACGACTTCTTCTTTCCCAACCACATGTTCCACCTGCCGCAGGCCTTCGGCACGCTGGATACGGTGGCCACCTTCGCGAACATCGAGAACGTGTATCGCGCCATGAAGCGTGTGGTCGAAACCCAGTTCCCCGAGGCGCGTTACATCGGCCATTTTTCGCACTGGTACGAGTGGGGCTGCATGCTGTACGCGCGGTTCATCGTCGATCATCCGCCGGAAGATCCGCACCTGGCGGCCCAGCTTTACAACCGCATCTGGGACGCCTGCCTGCGCGCGGCCATGGCCGAAGGCGGCCTGCTGAACGAGCACCACGGGATCGGCTTGAAACTGGGCCGGCTGATGCGCGAGCTGTACGGCCCGGCCTACGGGCTGCTGGAGAAGATCAAGCAGGCCGTGGACCCGAACAACCTGATGAACCCGGGCAAGATGGGCTTTCAGAGCTATCGCTGATCCCCGGTCCCTAACGTCTGATCTCTCGCCACTAGCCTCCATTCCCTCATAGACCCATGTTGATTGCTGAACAGACCAAAACCATCGACGCCTGCCGCTTCTGTTTCATGTGCCGCCACGTCTGCACCCTGGGCGTGGTCAGCGGCAAGGAATCGGACACGCCCCGCGGCAAAGGGCTGATCCTCTTCAAGATTCTCAAGGGGCACGCCCAGTACACGCCGGACCTGGTGGAGACAGTCTACCGCTGCTGCCTGTGCGGGCTGTGCGAGGCCTGGTGCCAGGCCAGTTGCACGCCGCCGGCCGCGATATTGGCCGCACGCGCGGACATCGTCGCCCTGGGGCAAGAGCCGGCCGCCGTGCGGCAGATCAAGGAGAACCTGCTCCAGACCGGCAACCCGTTCGGACTGCCGGCCGCCGAGCGGTTCCGCTCGATCCAGGCTCCACAGGGACGCACGCCGGCCGAGGTGCTCTATTATGTCGGCTGCGACACGGCCTATCTGCAACCGCAGATCGCCAATGCCTTTGCGAAGCTGCTGGAAGCGGCCGGGGTGAAGTTCACGCTGCTGGCCGGCGAGCACTCGACCGGCAAGCCGCTGTATGCCTTGGGCTATCGCGACGAGGCTCGCGCCATGGCGCAGCGCCTGGCCGAGCAGATTCGCGCGACCGGATGCCGCACGCTGGTCACCACCTGCCCCAGCGCGCTGGACGCGTTCAAGACCGACTATCCGGCCCTGGGCGCGGACCTGGGCGGGATCGAGGTGCTGCACGCCGCACAGTATCTCGACCGGCTTGTGCAGCAGAAGCGGCTGACCCCGAAGAAGCCGGTCGCCACCCAGGCGTCGGTGCTGGACGGCACCTACCTGGGCCGCACGCACAAGCTCTTCGAGGAGCCGCGGCGCGTGCTGCAGCAGGTGCCGCAGCTAGGCTTGCGCGAGATGGTTTGGACGCGGCAGTTCGCCTACGCCGCCGGTGAACCGGCCGGATTGCTGCGATTGCTGCATCCGGAACTCAGCCGGCAGTTGGCGGCGCGCGTCTTGGGCGAGGCCGTGCAGAGCGGCGTGCAGACGCTCGTGACCACGTGCCCGGTGACCCGGACCACGCTGGCCGGAGTGGAACCGCAGGGACCGAAGGTCCAGGACCTGGTCGAGTTGTTGGCCGAGTCGGTCGGGTGATCGCCGCTCGGTCGTCGTAACAGAACGACGTGACCAACAGTCATTCTGCGCGCGAAGAATCTCTGGCCGTTTTCGTGCCGAAATCCTTCGCTGCGCTCAGGATGACAGAAATCGCGTCTTGGGTCTGTTTCTCCAACGAGCCGTCACAGCCGTCCGTGGCTCATGTGGCGCGCGATGCGGAAGGCCATTTCCAGGGCCTGTTCGTAGTTCAGCCGCGGGTCCACGTCGCTGAAGTAGGCCTTGGGCAGGTCGGCCTCGCTGAGGTTGCGCGCGCCGCCCAGGCACTCGGTGACATTGTCACCGGTGAGTTCGAAGTGCACGCCGCCCAGGATCGAGCCCATCTGTTCGTGGATGTCAAAGGCGTAGTGCAATTCCTGGCGGATGTCGTCGAAGCTGCGCGTCTTGAGCCCGCACTGCAGCGAGATGGTGTTGCCGTGCATGGGATCGCAACACCAGAGCACGGTCTTGCCACTGTTGCGCACCGCGTCCACCAGCGGCGGCAGGCACTGCGTGATCCGCCCGGCCCCGAAGCGATGGATCAGCGTCAGTCGGCCCGGCTCATTGTCGGGGTTCAGCACCTGGATCAGTTCCAGCAGCTCGTCGGGCTTCATGGTCGGCCCGACCTTCACGCCGATGGGATTGGCGATGCCGCGGAAGTACTCGACGTGCGCCCCGTCGATGGCGCGCGTGCGGTCGCCGATCCAGGGGAAATGGGTGGTGAGATTGTACCACTGCGAGCGGCGTGGCACCTGGCGCGTCTGGGCCTGCTCGTAGTCCAGGTGCAGGCCCTCATGGGAGCTGTAGAACTGCGAGCGATTCAACTCGTCCAGACGCCGGCCGGCGATCGTCTCCAGGAAACGCATGGCCTCCCCGATGGAAGTCACGATGCGGCGGTACTCGGCCGAATGCGCGGCGTGATTGACGAACTCCAGGTTCCAGAACTCGGGATGGTGCAGGTCGGCGAAGCCGCCGTCGATCAGGCCGCGGATGAAATTGAGGGTCAAGGCCGCACACTGATAACCTTGCAGCAGCAACTCCGGGTTAGGCGTGCGCTCCGCAGTCGTGAACCCGGGACGGTTGATCAGATTGCCCCGATAGGAGGGGAGCGTTGTGCCGCCGCGCGTCTCGGTGTCGGCGGAGCGCGGCTTGGCGTACTGGCCGGCGAACCGGCCGACGCGGACCACCTGCTTCTGCGACCCATAGACCAGCACCAGGCTCATCTTCAACAGGATCTTGAGCTTGTTGGCGATCACGGCCGACTGGCAGTCTTCGAAGCACTCGGAGCAGTCACCCCCCTGCAAGAGAAATCGCTTGCCGACGGCCGCCTCGGCCAACTGCGACTTGAGGGACTCGACCTCCCAACTGGTGACCAATGGCGGCAGCTTGGCCAGACGCACCAGGACGCGCTCGAGCGCCTCTTGGTTGGGATAGACGACGCGCTGCGCGACAGGTCGCTTCTGCCAGGAATCGGGAGTCCAAGTCGTGCCGGTGGAGACGCTGGGGGAGGGCATAGCAGGGCATGCGGGGGTGGTGTGGCAACTCTGCGCTGAGAATAATCCCAAACCCGTTTCCAGTCAACGGCTTGCAGGCAGCCGGCCCAAACGGAAGCGCGGCCATTGCCGATCATACAACGAGACGCTTGCGCGTGGTGGTCTAGGGAGAATGCGCGACAAGCGTCGATGCGTTGCTACGCAACAAGCAACGCGGTACAGGGGCGCTGCTTGGACTTGGGATGCCATCTAGCGTCGTAAGTGCTGTATTTGCAGTTGGTTATGGTTAGTCAAAGACTCGAACGTGGAGTAACTCCGCTGGATGGTTTGTTGCATCCGTGTAGGGGGGCGCGGCACCATGTATCCGGCGTTGCTTGCGTCCTGGGGGGACGCTGAGCGTCGGAGACAGGGCCGTTCGCGCCTCGATCAGGCCTGGCGGCAACAGACCTTGGTCAGGGCCTCGACAAAGAAGAACTCGCCCCACATCACCGACTCGTCCACGCCCAGGTTCTTCTTGGTGTGGTACACGCCGTGCTTCAGAATCCCCTCCCAGCCGGGCGTATCGATCGCCAGGTACTGGGGATCGACTAGCGCGTCGAGCATGTCGATGGCCGTTTGGCGATAGGCGGCCGCCTTCTCGGGCGAGGCGGTTTGCTTTGCCAAGTCCAGCAGACCGCTGGCGGCGATCGCCCCGGCCGAGGTGTCTTTCTGCGGCCCCCAGGGCAGCGGCTGCGACAGATCGGCGTCGAAATCCCAGTAGGGCACCTTGTCGGCCGGCAGATGCGACAGCCAATAGGCGGCGTTGCGCTGGGCGACTTCCAGGAACTCCTGCATGCCAGTCAAGGCATAGACCTTGCTGTAGCCGTACAAGGACCAGGCCAGGCCGCGGGCCCAGCAGCTCTCGGCACGCCAGCCCTGCTGTGTGCTCTGGCGCAGGAACTTGCCGCTGGCCAGATCGAACAGGCCTTCGTGAGCCGAGGAGCCATCGGCGCGGATCAGGCAGTCGCGCGTGGTGCGGCAGTGGGCCTCGGCCACGCGGCGAAGCTCCGCGTCGCCCGTCTCGTTTGCGGCGTAGAAGATGATCGGGACGTTCATCATGATGTCGATGAACAGGCTGTCCAGCGCCAGGAAGGAACGCAGGTACTGGCCCCGTTCCATGAAGCGGCTGGCCAAGGTGCGCCCAGCCTGGATCAGCACGGCCTTGATCTCTTCATTCTTGGTCAGGCGGTACCAAGGCAGGTAGGTGTTGAGGAAGATGAAGCCCAGGTCGTGCACGTTGCGATCGACCTGGCGATGCTCTAAGAGACGCGAGTAGTCTTCCGCCATGCGCAACCAGCGTTGCTCGCCGGTCCGCTCGTGAAAGAGCCACATCATGCCGGCGAAGAAGCCGCCGGTCCAGTCGGTCCACAGTTCGCCCTTGTGATGCCACTTGCCCTCGTGCGTGTAGATCGGAAAGAACTTGGGGTGCTGCTGCACCGTCTGGCCGACCTGCTTCTCGGCAAATTCCAGGGCCTGCGTATACTTGACTTGGCGGGGATCGGTGGGCATCGCGAATGCTCCTCAGGTCCGGTTGCAGCGATCGGGCGGGTTGGTATCGTGGATAAGTGAGCGCCGGCGCAGCCGCTGATCCGGCGTCACCCCTGGCCACAAGGCGGAAACCCCCATTGTATCAATCCGGATCGCCGTCGACCATGGACTCCCCTCCCCTGCACGTCGTCCTGCTGGAGCCCGAAATCCCGGAAAACACGGGCAGCATCGGCCGCACCTGCGTGGCGCTGGGGGCCAAGCTGTGGCTGGTGCGGCCCCTCGGGTTTCGGCTGGAGGACCGCCGCCTGCGGCGCAGCGGAATGGACTACTGGCAGCACCTGGATTGGGAGGCGGTGGAAGACTGGAACCGGTTGGAGCAGCGCCTCTCAGGCCGGCGGTTCTGGTTCTTTTCGAAGACCGCCACGCAGGACTATACGGGCGTGGCCTATGAGGCGGGCGATGTGCTGGTGTTCGGCTCCGAGTCGCGCGGTCTGCCGGCCTCGCTCCTGCAAAGGCATGCCGAGCGGCTGTTGCGCATCCCCATGCGGCCCGCGGCGCGCAGCCTGAATCTCTCCACGGCCGTGGCCGTCGCAGCCTACGAGGCCCTGCGACAGTCTGGCGGCGCGTAGCGATCAACTTTCCACATTCCGCTGCCGCCACTTTTCCTCGGCGGCAGCCAGGCGCGAATAGTGGGGCAACAAGGTCCACGGGTCGCCGCGTTGGCCGGCCTGGTAGTGACGCCAAGCGACTCTTCCCACCCATTCGGCAGTTGCGGCCGCCGCGAAACAGTCTCTGCCCGAAAGACCGGGCGTCTGCTGGCTGGCATCCGGCGCCAGCTTACGAAAGAGGGGCCCGGCCACGGCCATATCTGGCGGCAGGGCGGTCAGCCAGGCCGAGAAATCCACAAGCCGTTGCTCGTCCAATGGTTCGAACCAGCCCGAGCCCTGGCGGCGAAACGCCTGGCCGACGACCTGGCCGCGCTGGGCGTCCACGGCCACGGCGACTTGCGCCACCTCGGCCGGTACGGCCTGCGCCAGCACTTCCAAGGTGTCGACTCCCAGAAGTTCTGCTCCAACCGCATAGGCCAGGATCTTGGCAGTGGTCACGCCCACGCGCAATCCGGTGAACGATCCCGGGCCGGCGGTAACGGCCACCAATTGCACGTCGCGGGGCTGCCACGGAATCTCTTTCCAGAGGGTCTGGAGACCTGCGGCCAGGGTCTGGGCGCTGCGGCGACGCGTGTCCAAGACGACCTGGCCGAGCAATCGCTCGTCGTCCAGGGCCGCGAGACTGCCGGCCGTTTCTGAGGTTTCCAGGGCGAGGATTCGCACGGGCGTGGGAGCCGCCAAGGGCGTGTTGGCGGGACTGAATCTGGCAGAAGGTTGCGAGACTACGGATTCCGAGGCCGATCCGGCCTCGAAGGGCAACGGGACCCTCCGTAGCTTGACCTCCGGGGTGGTTTTGCACAAGGGGCGGCCCGCCTTGACCCCATCTCAGACGCCCAATAGACTGTCTCATGGCCCTTGACTGTCGTGCCACCATAAAGGGTAGGCTGGCGTCCGCGCCGGTTGCTCGTTTGGCCGAAGAACCGATTCGAGAGCCGCCCCAGCCACCTCGGGCGGCTTGGCAAGACTGAGTTGCCGACACGTTCCAGGACCGGCTCAAAGAAAACGGTTGAACCAGGGCACGCCCACGGCATTCATACGATTGGTTTGCGCGGCCGGGCGCCATCAAGGCAGGTTCTGTGTGAAACGAGCCATTATCAGCGACGTTCACAGCAACATCGAAGCCCTCCAGGCGGTCCTGGCCGACAGCCAACAGCAGGGGGTCGACGAGGTGTTTTGTCTGGGCGACGTCATCGGCTATGGGCCCAACCCGGCCGAGTGCATCGACCTGGTCATGCAATGCAAGGTCTGCCTTCTGGGCAACCACGATCAAGGGGCCCTGTTTGATCCCGAGGGGTTCAATACCGGGGCGGAACGGGCCATCTTCTGGACCCGGGGACAGCTCGAACAGCACCATTCGGATGGCGAGAATCGCCTGCGCCGCTGGGAATTTCTCAGTGGCTTGCCGCGGATCTACCAGGAAGGCGAACAGCTCTACGTCCATGGTTCGGCCAAGAATCCGCTGAACGAGTATGTGTTTCCCGAGGATGTCTACAATCGCCGCAAATTGGAGAAGATCTTCTTCCTGGTGCGACGCTTCTCGTTCCAGGGGCACACGCATGTGCCGGGGGTGTTCACCGAGAACTTCGTGTTCCTGAGTCCTGAAGAGTTGGGGTATGAGTACCGGCTTGGGACGGAGAAGGCCCTGATTAACGTGGGGTCTGTGGGCCAGCCGCGCGACGGGGATCCGCGCGCCTGCTACGTGATTCTCGATGAGACGACCGTCCGTTTTCGCCGTGTGCCCTACGCCTTTGACCAGACGATCCGCAAGATCTACGAGATCCCGGAACTGGACAACTTCCTGGGCGACCGCCTGCGGGACGGTCGATAGTCGCGTCAGGGGGGGCACAATTGGTCCTCTCTGGTTGCGACGGTCTCTTGCCGTAACTCTCTTGATGGCTTGCACTTCTTTCGTTGTCGGACCGCACGTTCTTGCTTGTCCGCGTACGCTAGCGGAGCAGCGTCCGGGCCACTGGCAATCTCTTCCGCCGCGGAACGAATAGTCCTGGTGGGCGAATCGCTGGAAGTTCATCCGCCGATAGCCATTGCGACAATCAGGTCGGTCGGCGAAGATATGAGTCTTAGCGCGCAGAGGCTACGTGTCCCTTCCCTCCAGTTATAGGTCCTGCTTGGCAGGGCCAGAAGGTCTTGCATGGAGCGACGTTTCGTACTGTTTCTGGTCATTTCCGTGTTGATCATTTTGGGCAACACGTACGTCCAGCGGGTCTTCTTCCCACCCCCGCCCCGGCCGGCGGTCCCGGTAGTGGCGGACAAGAAGGAGGCCGATCCGGCCGCGGCGAAACCGCAGCCCAAGGCGGCTGATCAGGGCAAACCTGAAACCGCCCCGAAGGACGCCAAGCCACAAGAGCCGAAAGTGGCCGCGGCGGAGCCGACGGCCGATGACCAGCCCGAACCGGCCCTGCCCGAGCAGTTGTTGACGCTTGGATCTCTGGATGCGGCCAGTCCCTATCGGATGGTGGTTACGGTCACCAGCCGCGGGGCGGCCGTGGTGCGTGCCGAGTTGAATGACCGCAAGTTCCTGGACCTGGATGACCGCTACGGTTACCTGGGGCACCTGTTCGTGGACGAGTCTTCGAGCGTGGGCCCGGCCAAGGTGGCCTTGGTCGCCCCTGGCACGCCTGCCGCGGAGGCCGGTCTGCGCGTGGGCGACGTGATCAAGCAACTCGACGGCAAGTCGGTGGAGAGTCCGCGCCAGTTCGAGGAGTTGATGAAGAAGACCAAGCCGCGCGGAGCCGTGGAAATGGTGGTGCTGCGCGACGGCCAACAACAGACGCTCCTGGCCAAGCTGCAGCGCAAACCGCTGGACGTGGTCTCGCCCGAAAACCACGATCCGCTCTCCTTTCTGATGACGCTGTACGCGATCGACGACCAGAACCTGGGCGATCCGGAGCGGGAGTTGGTCAGCGCGAATCGCGAGTTGCGCGGCGTGAGCCTGCGCAACAGCGTGTGGAAGATCGAATCGGCGACGGCGGACCAGGCGGAGTTCGTGCGGGAGTTGCCTCGCTGGGGCCTGCGCGTGAGCAAGATCTACCGGCTGGAAAAGGTGCCCGAGGCCTCGCAGGCCGACCGCAACTTCCGGGCCTATCACCTGACGCTGAGCGTGTCGATCCGCAACGTCGGCGATACGGCACGCAAGGTGGCCTATCAGCTTGACGGTCCCACCGGTTTGCCCAAGGAAGGCTACTGGTATGCGAGCAAGGTGGCCGGGGGACTGCGCGATTTCGTGATTTCGCTGAACCGCAGCGCGCCGCGAATGATCGACAGCGGCACGATCGCCCAGGATAAGTGGACCACGCCCTGGGATGGCGAGCCGATCACCTATGCGGGCATCGATGCCCAGTATTTCGCGGCCGTGATGATCCCGGACAAGGAGGTGGTCGGCAGCCTGGTTAAGGCCTATCCGCTCCGCGTGGGCAAGATAGAGCCGGACTGGGATCGGGTGGTCAACACGTCGGCCCGGTTGGTCAGCGCTGGGGAGGAACTGGCGGCCGGGGCCAAGCCCCTGGAGCACAGCTATGTGCTCTTCGCGGGCCCGAAACGGCCGGACCTGCTGGAGCACTACGGCCTGAGCACGCTGGTCGATTATGGCTGGTTCGACGTGATTGCGATTCCCATGGTCAAGGCCCTGCACGTCTTCCACGCGGTCTGCCGCAACTGGGGGCTGGCGATCATCATGCTCACGGTGCTGGTGCGGTTGTGCATGTTCCCCCTGAGCCGCAAGCAGACGCTGGGCGCCTTGAAGATGCAGGAGTTGCAGCCGGAGATCAAGCGGCTGCAGGAGAAGCACAAGGGCAATGTGGAGGCACGCACCAAGGCCCAGCAGGAATTATTCCGCAAGCACAACTACAATCCGCTCAGCGGCTGTTTGCCGGTGTTCATCCAGTTGCCGATCTTCGTGGCCCTGTATCGGTCGCTGATGGTCGACATCGAGTTGCGCCAGGCGCCGTTGATCTCCGAGTCGATCCGCTGGTGCTCGAACCTGGCTGCGCCGGACATGCTGTTCGACTGGCAGGCATTCATGCCGGGCTTCATCACCAGCGGCGCCGGGATGTTCGGCCTGGGGCCGTACTTCAACGTGTTGCCGATCATCACAATCGTGCTGTTCCTGTGGCAGCAGAAGAAAATGATGCCGCCGCCGACCGACGAGAACGCCGCCATGCAGCAGCGTGTGATGAAGTACATGATGGTCTTCATGGGCATCATGTTCTACAAGGTGGCCTCCGGTCTGTGCCTGTACTTCATCGCGTCCACGCTGTGGGGGATGGCCGAACGCCAGTTCCTGCCGAAGGTGACACATGCCGCCGCCGACGGTGCAGGGGCTTCGGCGGCCCCGCCGTCGCGTTCGGCCGGCGGACGCGACGGGGATGCGGGTCGGGGAAACAAAAAATCCCGCCGGCTGCGCTAGTGCGCCGTAACGTTCGGCATGCCACTGATCCTTGACGATACGATCGCCGCGATTGCCTCACCACCGGGGGCGGGCGCGCGCGGCATCGTGCGCGTCAGCGGCCCGGCTGCAGTGGGCTGCGCCTTGGCCGTCTTCCGCCCCGCGCAGGCAATCGCAGCCATCACCCGGCCTTCGGCGGTGTCCGGCGAGTTTTGTTTGCCCTCGTGGGGCGCTGCCCTGCCGGGCGAGGTCTTTGTCTGGCCGGAAAGGCGGAGCTATACGGGCCAGGCCGTGGTGGAAATGCACACCTTGGGCTCGCCCCCTTTGCTGCAATCCCTGCTGCACGCGGTGTGCGCTGCCGGGGCGCGCCTGGCGGGGCCGGGCGAGTTCACGCTGCGCGCTTTTCTGACCGGGCGCATCGACCTGACCCAGGCCGAGGCGGTGGCCGGCGTGATCGACGCGGCCGACCCCGCGCAATTGGACACGGCCTTGGCGCAGTTGGCCGGAGGCCTGGCCCGGCCGCTGGCTGGCCTGCGCGGCGAATTGCTGGACCTGCTGGCGGAATTGGAGGCCGGCTTCGACTTCCCCGACGAAGACTTGCCCTTTCTCGACCGGGCAAGTCTGGTGTCGCGGCTGGCAGCGGTCCGCGAGGCCGTAGGCCGGCTGCAATCGCAGGTCCAATCGCGCGCGGTGGCCAACGACCTGTTTCGCGTGGTTCTGGTGGGCTCGCCGAATGTGGGTAAGAGCAGTCTGTTCAACGCCCTGACCGGCGCGCGAGCCTTGGTCTCGGAACTGCCGGGCACGACGCGCGACTACCTCGCGGCACGCCTCGATCTGGACGGCGCGGCGTGTCTGCTGATCGACACGGCCGGGCACGAGCGCGCGCGCGCAGAATGCGGTTCGGATCTGCTTCAGGCGGCCCTGGCAATGACCGAAGAGCAGGGCCACGAAGCCGATCTGCGTGTGCTGTGCCTGGACGCCTCGCGCGCGTTGAATGCGGCCGAGCGCGCGATCTTGGCACGGCCCGACGACCGGCGGATCGTGGTCTTGACCAAGACGGATGCCGCGTTGGCCCAGGTGTCAGGGCTGCCGGAGGGGGGCCTGCCGACCAGTAGTGTGGCTCGTGGGGGGCTCGACGCCCTGCGCGGTGCGATCCGCGCGCGATTGGTGGCCCAGCCACGCGCGACGGCCGTGGCCGGGACCGCGGCTCGATGCCGCGAGTCGCTGCATCTGGCCGGGGAGTCGTTGGAACGGGCCATCCGCCTAGCCGACGGAGCAGAGGCGGAAGAATTGCTGGCGGCCGAGATCCGCGCCGCCCTGGAGGAGATCGGCAAGGTGGCCGGCCAGGTCTACACCGAGGATCTGCTGGAGGTGATCTTCAGCCGGTTTTGCATAGGCAAGTAGGCCGCTGGGCATGGTGGGGTGGGAAAAGAGGGGGACTGTAGAATCGTACCCTGGACGCGGGGCCGAATCATAGTCATCCCGAGCGCAGCGAAGGATCTCGTTGGTGCCGGGGGAGTTGTGTTTGGCGGCTCCGATTCTTCGCTTCAGAATGACACAATTCACGGACTTCGCAGATCTTCTGTCGGTACGCAAAGAGGACTATGGCTCGCCGTGGCGGTGAGGCTATGATAAAGGTCTGTCGACCGGGTCGTTCATGGGCATCGGAGTGATCCGCGATGCGGAACGCGAGTCTTTGCAGTCGGTTCGCGCGGGGATGGCGGGTTGAGGGGGGGATCGCCGCCTGTGCGGCGGCGTGGCTCCTGCTGGCAGCCGCCTCGCCAGTTTGGGCCGCCGAGGTCGCCGACTATCTGAGTCCCGGGGCGGTGGCCGTTTCACCGGACGGCAAGCATCTGTACGTGGCTTGCGAGGACGCGCGGCTGGTGCTGTGGGTTGAGCTGCCGAGCGGGAAGGTCGTGCGGCGCGTGGCTGTGGTGGAGCGTCCGACCGGGCTGGCGGTGACGCCCGACGGTGCCCGGCTGCTGGTCACCTGCGCCGCGGTGCAGAGCACGGTCGCGGTGTTGGACGCGGTTTCGGGCCAGGCGCTGGCCGCGATCGCCGTGGGGCACACGGCCACGGGACCAGCGGTCAGTCCCGATGGGCGCTGGCTGTACGCGTGCAATCGTTTTGACAACGATGTCTCGGTGATCGACCTGCGCGCGTGCCGACAGGTGGCTCGCGTGCCTGCGGTGCGCGAGCCGATCGCGGCGGCGGTGACCCCCAACGGCGAATCGGTGCTGGTGGCCAATCATCTGCCGCTCTCGCGGACCGACGCGGCTTTTCGGGACGATGTGTCGCCGGTGGTGACCCTGATCGACACGCGCACGCGCCGAACGACCGCGATCCCGCTGATTCACGGCTGCAATGGGTTGCGGAGCGTGTGCGTGACGCACGACGGGCGGTGGGCCTTTGTTACGCACCTGCTGTCGAACTTCGAGGAGTTGCCGTTCCGCGTGGACATGGGCTGGATCAACGTGAACGTGGTGAGCATCATCGACCTGGTCCAGCGCAAGGTGGTGCGCACGCTGGGGATGGACGAACAAGACATGGGCGCCGGCAATCCCTGGGACGTGGTCTGCACGCCGGACGGCCAGTCGGTGTGCGTGAGCCTGTCCGGCACGCACGAACTGTGCGTCATCGAGTTGGCGAGCCTGCTGGGCGAATCGGCGCGCACCATGTCGCCGATGATGGGCGTGTGGCCCATCTATCCCAGCCTGGGCGGCAGCTTGTGGCGGCGCGTGAAATTGCCCGGCCAGGGGCCGCGCGCGTTGGCCGCAAGCGGTTCGACGGTCTATACGGCCCTCTATTTCAGCGACCGGGTGGCGGTGGTCGACACGGCGGCCGATGAGGCGGTCCGGCCCGCGGCGATCGCCCTGGGGCCGCCCGCGCAGATTTCCCTGGAACGGCGCGGAGAGATGCTGTTTCACGACGCCACGATCTGTTACCAGCGCTGGTTGAGTTGCGCGAGTTGCCATCCGGACGGCCGGGTGGACGGCCTGAACTGGGACCTGATGAACGACGGCGTGGGCAATTCCAAGAACACCAAGAGCATGGTTCTGGCCCATGTCACGCCGCCCAGCATGGCCGAAGGGGTGCGCATGTCGGCCGAGGAGGCGGTGCGGTCCGGACTGAAGCACATCCTCTTTGCCGACCAGGTGGAAGAGGAATCGGCGACGGCGATCGACGCCTACTTGAAGACCTTGCAGCCGGTGCCCAGCCCGCGCTTGATCGGCGGGCGCCTGAGCCCCGCGGCGCGCCGCGGCCGGGAACTGTTTCACAGTTCGCGCATCGATTGCGTGCGCTGCCATCCCGGGCCGCACTACACGGACCTGCAGCGGCACAATGTGGGCTCGCGCGGTCGTCAGGAGCACAACGACTTCTACGACACGCCGTCGCTGGTCGAGACGTGGCGCACGGCCCCGTACATGCACGATGGGCGGTGGCCGACGATCCGTGAGTTGTTGGGCGAAGGCCGGCACGGCCATCCGCGCCGCGGCGGGTTGAGCGAAAAGGAAGTCGAGGAACTGGCGGAGTTCGTGCTGTCGCTGTGACAGGCGGCGCTGCGGTGACGTGAAGCCTCTCGCCCCTCACCTCTCACGCTTCTACCCCGCCGCTTCGTTCCCGGCGTAGTGCATGAGGCAGTAGAGGTGATGATTCGGAATTGTGGCGTTCGCACCCCGCCATGCACGGCCCAGGTCCCACCTGCGGCATCGTCGGGTACTTGCACATCCTGCCACCGGCCTTGGCGTGGCTCTGAGACTGGTCGCTCCTCGGGGCCATGCCAACCCCAGTATCACCGACAACGCCGGTCTAGGGAGTGAAGGGGTGGGCTCGTACTGGCCCTTTGCCACTGGCCGGATCGTCGATCATGCCAACCTCGGTGCAATCGAGCTGTCAAGAGACCTGTCGCAACGGACGCTGACGATCATTGCCAGTGGACTCAGGAATGCACCAGTTGAATCAGATGAAAAGCTGTTTTCGGGCAGCGGTCGAGATCGCTACGACTGCGGGATGCTTTAGCTTTCGTTCCGCCGAAATCGCATAGAATCTCTCCTTGACATCGGCAATCCAGCCGATGATTCGCACGCCGTATTGACGGCGAATCTCCTGTTCGATGGCGGTTGGCCCCACGAACAGCCCGATTCCGGCCTGGCCGATGGCTTTCAGAAGCCCGCTGTCCTGGAATTCGCCTCGCACGACCGGGCGTATGGCGTTGGCCTCAAACCATACATTCAGGTTTCGCCTCAGAGCCGTATTCTCCATGGGCAAGAGGAATCCCGCACCGTCAAGCGAACGAGGAAAGCCACGCCTGTACTTCTTGGCCAACTCGGGCGAGCCGAAGACCGTCACGCCGCACTCCCCGAGCAGGTGATTGAACGCGCGAACGGACAGCGTGGTGCTGGCCGGAGCGTCCGACAGCACCACGTCCAACTCGTGCATCGCCAGTCGGCCGAGCAACTCCTCGGCGTTGCCTTCACGACAGACGACTTGCACCGGCTCCGGCATTGAGAAGACGGCGGCAAGCAGTCGATGGGCGACGGACTTCGGCAGAACGTCGTGGACGCCGACCTGGAGCCGGAGCGGACGCCCGGTGGGCCGGTCCTTCAGGCTATCTCGCATTTCGCGGCCGAGGGAGAATATCTCTTCGGCATAGTGGAACGCGACTTGTCCGGCTTCCGTCATCACCAGCCGCCGGCCGCCTCGCCGCAGGAGCTTCTCGCCCAGCGACTTCTCCAGAGATTGTATCTGGGCGCTGACCGTGGGGGGCGTGAGGTGGAGCAATTCTGATGCCTTCGCGATGCTCCCCTCCCTGGCCGTGAGCCAGAAGTAGAGCAGGTGATGGTAGTTCAGCCAATCCATTTCTCACCGGATAGTTCGATATTTTCTAATATCCACGTAGATATATTCGGTCTGTTCAATTATAGCTTGTGGGTCAGAATGGAGCCACGAACGCAACGTCGCCTGAGAGAATGGCCAGGGGCGTTTCGGTCGGAGGAACTCGCGGCGCCCACAAGAGGCCTTCAGCAGCAGGGCAATGATATGCCCGATTTGCCACATCGACATGAAAATTTCCGATCACGAGGGAATCGAAATCGATCACCGCCCCCAATGCCGGGGGGGGTGACTGGATCTGGGCGCGTTGGAGAAGATCATCGCCCGGGTGGAAGAGCAGGACACAGATGATCGAGAGCGTGACAACGACGATGAGGGTACCCTCCCGCGCCGAGATTACCGACGCGGCTTTGGCGCACCGGGCCGAATGCGTGATGCTCAACAAGGGGCCACACATCATGGTAGCGTCCGGGTGCTTGACGACATCCTCCGGCGAATGCTGGCCCACCGGAGCAAGAAAAGCTCCGTGATGAGCAAGGTGCCGCTTGCTGGCTGTTTTCGATCTGATTGAGAAGACAAGAATGGAACCTGGCTCTGGTGCCGCTTTGACTGTGGGGAACCCGGCTCTCTGGGTTGGATTCACGCTATTGGTCCTGGTCCTGTTGGCGTTGGACCTGGGCGTGTTTCATCGCAAGACGCACGTCGTCGCCTTCCGGGAGGCGTTGGGGTGGAGCGTTTTCTGGATTGCGCTTGCCCTCCTGTTCAATCTCGGCGTGTACTGTTGGTTTGGCAGCCGTATCGCACTGGAGTTTCTGACGGGGTATCTCGTTGAAAAGGCCCTTTCCGTCGATAACATCTTCGTCTTCCTGGTCATCTTCTCGTACTTCTCCGTGCCGGCCGCCTACCAGCATCGAGTGCTCTTTTTCGGGATTCTCGGGGCTCTGCTGATGCGAGCGGTCTTCATCCTGGTCGGGGCAACGCTATTGGCTGCGTTCCACTGGATGATCTATGTGTTCGGAGGAGCCTTGGTCCTGCTCGGCCTGAAAATGCTCGTGCAGCGGGGCAGCGAGGTCCACCCCGAACGCAACCCGCTGTTTCGCTTGTTCCAGCGGCTGGTCCCCGCGACCGATGGATACCGCGGGTCGCATTTTGTGGTACGGGAAGGAGGAAGGTGGCTCGCCACACCCCTGTTGCTCGTCCTCATGGCGATCGAGGCTACCGACGTGGTGTTTGCGGTTGACTCGATCCCGGCGATCTTTGCCATCACCCGCGACCCGTTCATCGTCTATACGTCGAATATCTTCGCAATCCTGGGGCTTCGGGCCTTGTTCTTTCTCTTAGCCGGCGCTATCGGAAATCTGCACTACCTCAAAACCGGTCTGGCGTTGGTGCTGGCATTCGTGGGCGTCAAGATGCTGATCGCCGATGTGTACAAGATCCCAATTGCCATTTCGTTGGCGGTGGTGGTCTGTTTGATTGGCGGTGCCGTCGTCGCGTCACTCCTGCGGGCGCGATTCCTTCCGGCACCGGAACCTCTGCCGGTCAATCACAACGCCGACATGCTGGCCAAGCCAAAGGACGCCCAGATGACTGCGATTCGGGCTTCGCAGATCGCTGACACGCCTTGCGAGAGCTTTGTGCCACGGCGATAGAAGGTAGAGCTTGTTTGAAACGGACTACCGGAGCGTGACGCCTCCCGTGGAGAGAACCGACCGCGAGCATCCGAGAAGACGAGATGTTCCTCGCTCTCGGTCTCGCCGTGCTGTCGCTCCAGTATCCGATGGGAGCCTCCGACTTCATCCGGCGTGGGATTTGGCAGCCTAGCGGTCTCTGAAGAGATCACCGTGAGCCGCTTCCGTGATCGCCTTCACAGCGGGATGCCTCAGCCTTCGTTCAATGGAAATAGCAAAGAAACGCTCCCGCACTGCATCGAGCCGGCCGACGGGCTGTACGCGGTAGTGCCGGCACGTCTCCTTTTCCACCGCAGAGGGCACTGGGAAGAGCCCTGCCCCGGCCT
>CALARR010000100.1 GCA_937889015.1 uncultured Planctomycetales bacterium
GCGATCGAACTATCGCCCGATCAAGCCCAGACCTACGTGTATCGCGGATGGATCTACCTTCGGCTTAAGGAACTGGACGCCGCGATGGCAGATTTCGATGAAGCGATCAAGCTATCGCCATCGTTGCTGGCGGACGTCACTCTTAGCCGGGGCGGCGTCCATCGGTTGCGTGGAGAATATGAACGAGCGGTCCGAGAGTACGACGAGGGGTTGCGGCTCGCACCAGACCGCAAGCGGAGTTATGTCGCCCGCGGCTATTGCCTCTTTCAGTTGAAGAGATATGCGCAGGCCATTGAGAGCTTCGATAAGGCCATTGAGCGAGACAAAGGTCTTGTAACCGCCTACCGCTACCGTGGCTTGGCACAAGCCGCACTCGGAAGGCATGACAGCGCGATCAAGGACTACGACAAAGGGCTGGAGCTTGCGCCGCAGTACGCAGAGATGCACCTGGACCGGGCCGCATCCTATGAAGCGATTGGAGAAAAGGAAAAGGGGAAGAAGGATCGTGAGCAATACCAGACGATCATGTCGTCCAAAGATGAAGCCAGCAAGATGGACACGGAGGATGCGGAATTAGAGATATGAAGAACGAGGAGTAGAGCACGGCGAGGACATTATCGGGTCCTGCATAGCGAATGAACCAAGGGCGACCGTCGGGAGCCCGGTTTTTGCGGCCTTCCGTTGGTCGGCCGGGGCCTTTAACGATGGAGAGAACAATAGGGCCGGTCCCAGAGCCTGTCGGCAGTTCAGTGTTACTGGGCCACCCGACGTGGCGTTGGCGGTTCTGGTAGAGGTTCCTAATACCCTCGCGGCTTCGCTGACAAGAACGTTGACGTCCACGATTTGCAGATCCCCTCACCCCCGGCCCCTCTCCCGCCTCGCGGGCGAGGGGGGCACTGCAAGACACGCTTTCAGACGGTTTTGGGCGGATAGCGGCGATAGTCGGGGCCGGCCTGGCGGTCTTCGGTGGGGGTTACCTCGAACTGCCGGCGGTAGTCGCGCGAGAGCTCCTGGACGCGCGCGTAGCCCACGCGGAAGGCGATCTCCGTCAGGGCAAGGTTGGAGTACAGGATCAGTCCGCGCGCGTAGCTCAGGCGGAGCTTCTTGACGCGTTTCATAGGGGCCATGCCCACGGCGAGGTGGCAGGCGCGGATGATGGAACGCTGGCTGCGACCGCTGATCTTCTCCAGCAGGCGGATGTCGATCGGCCGGCTGAGGTCGGCGCGCAATTGGGCCTCGATGTCCCACCAGAGGTTGGTGCGCGTGTCGCTGCCGTGGCTGTGCAGGTCGGCGGGCAGCAGTTCCAGGAGCAGATCGGCCATGCGCGCCAGCACGCGGAGGTGGCGCCCGAGCGACGACTCGTGCTGATCGCGCCAGACGTCCAGGAGTTGCTGAAAACGCTGGGCGGCAGCAGGCGAGGCAGGCCAGACGCGGCGCTCGTAGGGGGGCGGGGCCAGGCGGCGGGCCTGAAAACTGGCCGTGTAGAAGGTCCACGGGGCCTCGATGATCTGGCCGAAGACGGTCTCGTCCTCGTGATACCAGACGGCCGAGCCCGGCCCCAGGCGGTACTGCCGGCCGCTGATTTCCTGCAGCACCTGCCCCTCGGTGACGACGTGGATCAGATGGCCGGGCAGGGTCGTGCCGACATAGCGGCTGGGATTGGGACGCGTGAGCTTGTCGACGAGGACGACGCTCTCGATCAGCCCTCCGTCGACCGGCCCGGACTGGGTGAGTGCTTCGGGCATGGCAGGAATTGCGACCTGAATGAAACGACTTGCGACTGGAAATGCGACCTTGGGGGTCAGGCCTGCGACGCGTTTCTGCGGCGAACCTGGTATACTCCTGGCGTTGGAAGCGGCGATCCTGGGACGCGCGGCGTGCGAGGGTCGCCGGACGGTTGGCGACGTCTGCGAAGGCAATTGTAGCGTCGTGGAGCGTGTACGCACATCCGTTTCCTCTCCAACTGGGCGTTCTTGATTGAAGAGTCATGGACGTCCACGAGTCGCAAGTCCCCTCACCCCCGCCCCTCTCCCGCTTTGCGCGCGAGGGGAGCATGCTAAGACACGCCAGGAACACAAAGGAACCTCACCATGCGACACCGCTTCTTGGAGCCGGTCCCCAGCCCTGTCAGCAGTTCGCTCCCGCTGGGCCGCCCGACGCGGCTGGGACGGTTCTGGGGTAGGCCCTTACTGACCTTCGTGTTGAGCGGTCTGACCTGCGCGGCGTGGGCCGCGGAAGCCGGCGACCGGCCGCTGCCCCCCTGGACGCCCGTGACCGCACAATCGGCGGCCGAGACGATCGAGTTGAGCGTTTGGGGCCGGACGCATCGATTTGTCGCGTCGCCGTTGCCGGCGAGCATCCAGACGGCGGGTCAAGAGATTCTGGCCGAGCCGATACGGCTGGTGGCCGGCCTGGAGGGGCAGGCTTTGCCCTGGCAGCGGAGCGGGGCCTTTGTCTATTCGCACAACCAGGGCCAGGCCACGCTTTCGGGCTGGCTGGCCAATCAGCAGGCGATCGTCGACGCCACGGTGCGGTTGGAGTTTGACGGGATGCTGCGGTTTGACATCGTGCTGATGGCGCAGCGCGGCGTGACCAAAGCGCCGGTGGATCAGCTTTGGTTGGAGATTCCCCTGAAGCGTTCGCTGGCGGGGTTGTTTCACTGCTGGCCGGGCCGGTGGGGCAGCGCGGCCAACAGCGGCGCGGTGCCGGCGGAGGGAATTGCCTCGCCCTTCAAGTCGCTGGTGTGGCTGGGTTGGGAGGATGGCGGGCTGAGCTGGTTCGCCGAATCGGACCAGTACTGGCAACCCAAGGCGGCGGATCGCGCGATCGAGGTGATTCAGCAGGAGCAGGCGACCGTGCTGCGTCTGCGCCTGTTGGACAGTGCGCCCGCGCGGCGCACGGTGACCTGGACCTTTGGCCTGCAGGCCACGCCGATCAAGCCGATGCCGGCCGATTTCCACGAGTGGCGGATCTGGCACGCGCCGCAACTGGGCGTCACACTGGACCGGCCGGCGTACGAGGTCTTTCCGCGTTGGCACACCAATCACCGCGCTTTCCCCGATGGCGACTTCGAAGGGCCCATCGAGCGCGCGGCCAAGTTGGGAGCGAAGACGGTCGTGTTCCACGAAGACTGGGCCCCGATCCAGAACTATCCGGCCACGATCGAAGAGCCGGTGCTGAAGCGGACGATCGACGCCTGCCATGCGCGGGGCATGAAGGTCTTGTTGTACTTTGGCTACGAGCTGTCCTCGCTGGCGCCTGAGTGGGCCGAAATGTGGGACAAGGTGCTGGTCAAGAATGCCAAGGGGGATGTGGCGGGCGGCTGGCACCGCCTGCCCGAACAACGTGATTTCCGCGTCTGCTATCACAGCCGCTACAAGGAGTTCCTGCTGGAGGGGATCAAGCGTTTTCGCGAGCGTCTGGGGTTTGACGGGGTGTATCTGGACGGCACGATCATGCCGGTGGCCTGCTGCAACGAGGGGCATGGCTGCGGATATCGGGCAGCCGACGGCACGCTGCGGCCGACCTACCCGATCTTTGCCGTGCGCGACTTGATGCGCGGGCTGTACGAGATGGTCTTGCCGATCGGCGGCATGGTCAACGCGCACCAGAGCACGTGCTGCATGACGCCCACGCTGGCCTTTGCCCATTCGTACTGGGACGGCGAGCAGTTTGCCGGCAAGGCCACGCCGGAGGGAGCCGTGGGACGATTGCCGCTGGACGCGTTTCGCGCGGAGTTCATGGGGCGGAACTTCGGCGTGCCCTGCGAGTTCCTGGCCTACGAGCGTCCGCCGAATTGGCTTCTGGACCACGCGTTGGCCTTGAGCATGTTGCACGACGTGCGCGTGCGTCCCCACGGAAGCGGCGTGTTCCTGGACCGGATGGCGGCTATCTGGGATGTGATGACGCGATTTGGCACGGCGCAGGCCGAGTGGCATCCCTACTGGATGAATGCCGAAGTGGTGCGCGTGCAGCCCGAGGCGGTCAAGGCGAGCCTGTACGCGCATCCGGCGCAGGGCAAGCAAGCGGGACGCGTGCTGATGGTGGTGTCGAATCTTTCGAACACGGAGGCCGCTACAGCGGAGGTGCAACTGGACGCGGGACGACTGGGGCTGGGCGCAGCGGCCAAGGCGCGGGATGCATTGTCCGGCGAGGCGGTGGAGCTGAAGGCCGGCCGGCTGAGCGTGGCGCTGAAGCCCATGCACATGCGGATGATCTGGGTAGAGTGAGCGGCTCACCAGTGGACAACAACGCTGCGCAAACGAATTGACCATGGACTGCATCCGAAGAATTCCAACGCTTTGTCACTGGTCCTACACCCTTCGTCCGCGCGGCATCCGGCTTCCCTGGCTGCTGGCCGCGGTGCTAGGACTGGTGACGGCCATCCAAGTCCAAGCCGTCGAGATCAAGACCGCCGACGGCCTGGCCTTGAGGTTCGACGATCGGACTGGGCGGATGACGGCGGTGACGATTGCCGGCCAGGAGTACGGCTGCCGGGACTCGGGCCCTGCCTTGTGCGTGCGGCAGTGCAATCCGGCGGCCGAACCGGTGAACCTGGTCGCTAACCCGGACTTTGAGGCGGGCGACGCACATCCAACGGCTTGGAAACTGGGACCGCGCACGGCACGCGTCGAACGCGACGGCCATCCTCAGCCGGGGCGATACTGCCTGAAGATCTCGGCCCCGGCTGGGGCCGACGCTGCATCGCCGGGCACGAGCGCCTCGGTGCAGAGCGACACGATCGCCGCGCATCCGAACCGCACCTACCGTTGCCGGGCCTGGGGCATGGTCGCGCCTGGCGGTTCCGGGGGCAGCCTGTACGTCAAGGAGCTGGATGCCCAGGGGCGCACGCTCTACGAGAACCAGCGCGTGGTGCAGCATTCCATTTCCTGGCGCGACGCGCCGCGCGGCGTGTGGAGCGAGAAGGAAGCGTCGTTCGTCACGCGCTGCGACTGTGCCCAGCTTCAGGTGTACGCCAACATCTGGAAAGGCCATGGGGACTTGAGCCTGGACGACATCGCGTTGACGGATCGGGAGGCGTGGTGGCAGACGCTCGACGTGCCCGACGCCCCACTCAAGGTCGAAACCGGGCCAGGGACGTGGTCGCAGCGATTTGAGATGGACCAGCGGACCTTGGTCTGCGAGGTGCGTTATCGGGCGGCCAAGGACCACATCCGCATTGAGACCACGGTTGAGGACGCGAGCCAGCCGCGTCGCGAACGGGCCTTGCAGGTGGAGTATCTCGTGCCCCTGACGCTGCTGGGCTGGACCTGGCACGACGACGTCCGGCGCAGCCGAGCGCTCGCCGCGCAGGGGCCCGTACTGGAAAACAGCATGGAATTGGCGGGCGCGCGCGCGTCGCGTTATCCACTGGCGTCGGTGACTCAGGGCCAGCAGGGACTAACCTTGGCGACGCCCCTGGACGAGCCGCGGATGCAGCGCTTTGCCGCCGATCCCGCGCGCGGTTACCTCACGTCCGTGGACCTGGGGCTTTCGCCGCACACGAAGCGCATCGGCCCATCGCGCGCGACATTTGTCACGCTGCTCTATGCCCACGACGGAAAATGGGGCTTCCGCGCGGCGGCGCAGAAGTATTACGAGATCTTCCCGCAACATTTCGTGAAACGCGCGAAGCGCGACGGCACGTGGTTCTACGCGGTGCGGATGAGCGGCGTGCCGCGTCCCGAAGACTTTGGGGCCCGGTTCTACGAAGGATTCCCGCGCAGTACGGAGGAGCGTGCGGCCACGCGCGCCGCGGGAATTCTGTTGCTGCCTTACACCGAGCCTTGGGGCCTGCGCCAGGTATTCGCCGAGGCGGTCAACCGCGAGGACCTGCCGCCGTTGGAGGAGCGGTTGAAGTTGGTCGGCCAATGGGCCCAGGAGCAGGGCTCCACGGTTCTATGGCGAAACGGCCCGCGCGCGGAGATTGCCCAGGCGGTGCTCAACTCGCTTCCCCACGGTCCCGACGGGATGCCGTGCGGATGGCGCGTGGACAAGTATTCGCAATGGGCGCAGTGGTGGATCACCAATCCCAGCCCGGACTTGCCCGGTCCGAATCGGGCTCGGACCTGCAAGCAGTACGAGATCGATCCGGTGCTGGGCGAGGCGGACGGGATCTACCTGGACTCGGTGACGCCCCGGCTGGGCAGCTATCTCAACTACCGCCGCGAGCACCTGGCGTGCAGCGCCTATCCGCCAGTGGTGGACCGAGCCACAGGCCGTCCGGCGCTGCTGGGCGCGTTGTCGCAGACGGAGTTCATGGCCTGGCTGGCCGAGGACTTGCACCGCCAGGGCAAACTGGTGCACATGAACCTCTTCGCGGGCGCGTATCGCTTTTGCGTTCATCTGGGCGACATCCTCGGTTCTGAAGTGGGCACATTCGGGCATCGCCACCGCGACGCGTGCGAGCCCGACGCTGACGCCCTGCTCCGCCGCACGCTGGCCTATCAGAAACCGACCACCAACTTGCTGCAGGAGGGCAACTATCGCCAGCCGGTGCCCGAGTTGACCCACGAGCAGGTGGTCGATTATCTCAAGCAGGAGTTGTTCTACGGTTTTTATCCGGGCATCGCCACGATTGGGGGCGAGGAGAAGCCGGGCTATACGGGCTGGAAGCGGTATTTCGGCACGCCGGCCCAATACGAGCGGGATCGCGAAGCGTTCAAGCAGGTGATTGCCGTGCTCGACGAGTTGACGGCCGCCGGCTGGGAGCCGATTCCCCATGCGCGAACGTCGACGGATGAGGTCTGGCTGGAGCGGTTTGGGAATTGGCGATCCAAGCGAGTCTTCTACACATTGCGAAATCCGGGCCAGGCCGTACAGAAGGTGAAGGTCACCGTGGAGGCCGCCGGATTGGGCGCGGCGGCGGCCGACTTGCGCGCGGCCACGCTGTACGAGATGATGTCCCAGACGGCGATCGAGGCGGCACCGCGCGCGGCGGACGGGGCCCTGCAGTTCACGTTGCGTTTGGCGCCCAAGGATACGGCCGTGGTGCGGATCGAACGACGACCGCATCCGTCGCTGTAGCACCAACCCCAAGGATACAGGCACCATGAGCCACTGGCAGGCGGCGTTTGGCAAGACGGGACGGTTCCTGGCGATCGCGGCAACCGGGCTGGCCGTCGCCATTTCGACCACGGCCCCCGCGGTGGCGGCCGAACACCGTGGGATCTGGATGCACGCCAGCTATATCAAGACGCCGGCTGCGGCCGACCGGTGCGTGGAGTTGATGGATCGAGCGAATCTGAATGCCGTGTATCTGCTGGTCTGGTACTGGGGGGGCCAGGCTGGGTTCAAGAGCCAGTTCTGCCCGATGCTGGAGGGCGTTCAGGAAGGTTACGACCCGCTGGGCTACATGATCCAGCAATGCCATCAGCGGCAGATCGAAGTCCACGCCTGGTTTGTGAACGGGAGTTACGGCAATCCCACGCCCCGGCAGATTCTCGATCGGCATCCCGATTGGGCAGTGGACACGGGCAACGCGTCGGACGGGCTGTGGTACGACCTGGGCCAGCGCGCGGTGCGCCGGTTCCAGAGCGACCTGATGATCGAGGCCCTGACGCGCTACGATCTGGACGGTATCCACTTCGACTTCATCCGCTACAACGGGCCGGCGGTCTGCTACTGCAAACAGTGCCAGGCGGAGTTCGCCGCGCGCTATGACTGCGGGCCGATGGAAAAGATGTCGCGGAGTGTCTATCCGTTCGCCACGGCGCTGGCCGGCAACCCGGTGGCAGGACCGACGACGGCGCAAGTGTTGGCCCAGTTTTCCGACGGCACGCCGGCGATTGCCACGAACGAACTGGGCCAGGGCAAGGTGCTGTTGCTGAACTGGCACGCCTTGCGGCCCATGCTGCCGCCGGTGGTGGAGACCTGGAAGCGGACCTTGCGGCAGTGGAATGCCGCATCGGACCAGGTGTTTGTCATGGACACGGCCGCGAACCGCAAGCGTTACGGCGACAAGGGGACCAAGGAGGCGGAGGCGGTCCTGCGCAAGCTGGGGTGCGGCGTGCAGGTGGTGGGCGAAGAGCGTTTGAGCAAGCTGGGGCCCGGCGCGCTGGTCGTACTGAGCGACGTATACGAGATGCCCGACGACTTCGCGGGTGGACTGGAGCGGTTTGTGCGCGACGGCGGGCGGCTGGTGGTGATCGACGGGCCGGTACACGCCATGCGCAACGCCTCGCTGCAGCGTGTGTTGGGCATGAAGCGAACGGGCTCGTATGTCAATCGGCTGGAAGTGGTTCAGCCCGTGGGCACGAGCGAGTTGGTTCCGTCAGACGGCGTGCAGGTCGACCTGACCACCCAACGCGCGAAGCTGGAAAAGTGGGCCGAGTATCGTAAGGCGGGGGTGACGGAGCTGGTGCGGGATGTTTACCAGCGCGCAAAGCAGGCCAAGCCGCGTGCCCAGGTCACGGCGGCCGTGTTCTCCACGCTGGCCTCGTCGGACCGGGTGTTCCAGGATTGGCCGCGGTGGATTCGCGAGGGGATCGTGGATTATGTGATTCCCATGGCCTACACGCCGAAGAACGAAGTGCTGAGCAAGCAGCTTGAGGAATGGAAGACGCTCGATCCGCGTCTGGAACGCATCGTCCCGGGCCTGTGCATCAACAGCAAGGGGGACACCTCTGGCGACTATGCGCCGCGCGACGTGGACCTGATTCTCACCCAGTATCGCATGTGCCGCGACGCGGGCGCGTGGGGGGTGAACTTTTACGCTTTGGACAACACCGACGCGCAACCGATGCTGTTGTTGACCGAACCGCTGATTGCGGCCTGGCGCGCGGGGCCGTTTGCCGGCAAGGCGGCAGTGCATGCCGCGACCGGCGCGGGGCCGTCCCCGTGAATCGGCTTGAAGACGCGCGCAAGCGTTGAGCGCGGTGCGAAACCTGGCTCTTGGAGGATTGCCATGTGCGGCACGGGTGCCCTGTTTGTACGGTTCATTGACGGTGAGCGCACCAAGACGCGGCGGCGGCGCGTCGCGCGGACTATCGGGCTGGCCGTGGGCCGGCCATGGCCCCCTTTCCTATTGACGATCCTTACGCTCATGCCCTCTCCCGCTTTGGCCGACGCGGCCCAGATTCGCGAGACGATCCTGGAGATCCCCACCTACGTGCTGGGAGCGGAGGACAAGAACCCTCCGTTGTGGAACGAGAAGGTTTATCCCTACGCCATGCAGACGGAGATCACGCGGCAGACGGAAGTCCGGCCCTATCGGGCGGTGGTTCTGGAGAACGCTTTCCTGCAGGTGCTGGTGCTGCCGGACCTGGGCGGCAAGATCTACGCGGCCCACGACAAGACCAACGGCAACTGCGATTTCATCTACCGCAACCACGTGATCAAGCCGGGCCTGGTGGCCCTGCGCGGGGCGTGGACCTCGGGCGGGATCGAGTGGAACTTCCCCACGCGAGGGCATAGCGTGAATACCTTCTCGCCGGTCAACTACACGACGCGCCGCAACCCGGACGGCAGCGTCACCTGCGTGGTCGGGGCCACGGAATGGGTGCGCCGCATGCAATGGTCGGTGGCCATCACCCTGCC
>CALARR010000101.1 GCA_937889015.1 uncultured Planctomycetales bacterium
GTGCCGCTGTTCATCGTGCTCAGCGCCATCGGCTTCCATTGCGCCAATGCCAGCCTCCAGGGTTGGGAACTCTACCAGATCCGGCCCGACCGACCGCTGGCATGGCTCTACGACCCGCGATTCCTGGTGGGGCTGGGCCTGTTTGTATGCGGATTCGCCATCGCGGCGAGCGCCGACATACACCTTCGCCGCTTGCGTTCCACGCCCGGCCAACAGTATCAGATTCCCCGCGGTGGCGTGTTCGAATACGTCTCTTGCCCCAACTACCTGGGCGAGATCGTGGAATGGACCGGCTGGGCGATCATGACCTGGACCTGGTCGGGCCTGGTCTTTGCCGGCTGGGTGGTGGCGAATCTCTTGCCGCGCGCCGCCGCCCACCACCGCTGGTACCGGCAGCAATTCGCCGACTATCCGGCCCAACGCAAGGCCCTTTTCCCGGGCCTGTGGTAGAGAGTGCCGAGTCCCGTCACCAGCGTTCAGCGTGTGATCCCAAACGCCATGCTGAACCCTTCGAAACCCAGGAAGGTGAGGGTCGGCGCACCGGCATCGGTCCACAGTTGCCCCTCCCAGGCCCCGCGCACAAACAGGTTGCCGCCACGCGCCAGTGGCCGCGTCCACTGCAAACCCAGTTCCATGCCGCCGCAGCCGACCACCTCGTCTTCATCCGACATCGTTACCGTATCCGGATCGGGCGAGACCACGTCGGGCGCCACGGTCCGATAGAGGTCCTTCTTTCCGAACAGCAAGGCCCCGCCGCCGGCGCCGAAGAACTCCAATCCACAATCGCCCAAGGGCCTGCGCAACTCCACGCGCACCGTGGGCCCCAGCCCGCTGAACCTGCGTGACCAGCGCAGTTCCTGCGTCGTGTAGCCGCTGTTGGTGATCCAAGCCGAGGACTCCTGCGCCAGCGAGGCATAGCGCACACCGGCGCTGACCAAGGCCTGAAGACGACCAACGCATACCGTCTGCGTGCCTTCCAGATCCAGCGTCTGCACCTCCAGGCCGCTGGTCAACGACAAAACATCGCCCGGCGTGGCCGTGGTGATATAGGCGGGAAAAATCACCGTCATGGCCTGGGCCGAATACATGGTGGCCCCGTTGAAGGCGAAGGATCGCTCCTGGGACGAGTGGTCGTATTGCCAATAGGTGGCGCGCACGCCCAGACCGTCATCGCGGCTCACCCCCAGCCAGATCCGTGGCGCCAGGTCATAATCGAATTCGAACCCCAGCAATTGACTATCCATGCTCGGCACCGCGCTCGCCATCGCCTCGAACGACTCCTTGTAGTGCGGCTTGGCGAAGACCAGTGTGCAGCCGGCGTCCCATCCGCCGCGCGGCCTTTCACAGCAGGCCGCATTAGGCACGCACCGCGGTTCACTGGCCGATTGGCCGTCGAGTCGCCCGCGCAGCCAGTCGATCTCCTGCTGCATCTGCGTCAGGCGACGGTCCACGTCGGCGGTGGAACTTGGCGAACCCGGCAAGGCGGCATACTCTTGGCCGGAAGCCACCGTAGCGAAAAGAAACGAGCCCAGAACCAGTGAAGGGATGAGAGAATCGCGCCGCATGCTGCCCTCCGTGCGCCGCATGACTGCTGTTTAGTGCCAAGAGCCACAATCCGCCTTCTAGGGGGCGTAACACAGATTCTCTTCGGCTGTTGTAGCTGGAATAATTCATACTTTCGGCAAAACCGTTGCGCCTGCCGTAACCCGCCTATCTATCCATCAATCCAGACGACAACCGCAAATCACAGCAGCATCGTGGGTTACGCCGCGACTAAGACTGCCAGCCGACCTGCGCGCTCAATCGACAGCCGAAATCGGCAAGGGAGAACGGCCCGCATTGCGCGGTACCAGAAGCCGCCCCACGCGTCCGCTCAGCAATGCCGGAAGGAAGAGCAGATCTCCCACCAGGCCGGCCACAAACAAGACCGCCACCAGCCAGCCAAAACGCGCGGCGGGCACAAAAGAACTGGTGGCATAGACCAGCGTGCCGCCCACGCAGATCGCGGCGCTGCGCAGCATGGCCCGACCACAACAACGATAGGCCCTCAGGATCGCCTCTTGCTGCGAAAGCCCCTCGCGCAATCCGCGCACGAACCAGGTCAGATAGTGTACGCCATTGTCGATGGCGATTCCCAGGCCCACGCTGGCGGTCATCATCGTGCCCGGATCGACCGATTGCTTCAGCCACCCCAAGGTGCCGAAGACCAGGGCGATCGGAAAGACGATGGGAAAGATGGATACCAACCCCAATCGCAGACTCCAGAATCCCACGGTCAGGATGAGGCTGTTCCAAGCGAACGAGGTCGCGAAGCTCACTACCAGGTCGCGCATCAGCACCGGGTGCGATTCGGCCAACAAAGGCAGCATGCCCGTGTAGATCACGGACACATCGGACCAGGCCGCATCGCTCGGTTCGGCCAGGGCGGCGGCCACCGCCTGCCGCATCTCGTTGACGAGTTCTTCATACGATCGATCGTTGAGCGATTCGAGTCGGGCCGTGATCCGCCACCACTGCCGCCCCTCGACCTCGGCCAGGTAGTGCGTCGTGTCCGCCAGCGTGTCCACCTCGCGCTCCAGACGCCGGTTGAACACGGAACGCTGGATCGTGGCTCGGCCGCTGGCCGCCAGATCCGGATGGGGCAGAAAGGTGCACAGCGACAGGGTGCTGGCTGCCGTTTGGCGTCCGCGAATGGCATTCTCTACCCTGCGCACCAACTGCAGACGCTGAATCATGTTGCTGGGCGACGACTGGTCGATGCCCAGCACGATCTCCAAGGGCATCAAAGGGCCGATATGCTCTTCCAGCCAGAGATGGTCTTGGGCGATCCGGCTGTGCAGGGGAAAGAAATCCAGCAGTTTGAGCGAACCGTGCAGGCGCGGCGCCCCGGCGCAGCCGATCGCCAGCACCGCGCCGCAAGCCACCAAGACCCAAGGGCCGTGCGATCCCACAAGCCGGGCCAGTGGAGCCCACGACCAGCGCCAGGGCCAACGCCGCGTCGTTTCTGGACCTGCGCTCGATGCCGCTTGAATCCGCCGGTATTCGGCCGCCGAGGTCCAGGCCATTCCGCCGGGCATCACCAGGAACAAGATCGCGTACACCAGGATGATCGCCAGTCCACCATAGACGCCGAACAGGTACACCGGCTCCACGTAGCTCGTGGCCAGCGACCCAACGCCGATGGCCGTGGTCAACACCGACAACAGGCAAGGAACCCAACCCAGGAACATGCCGTGCAGCGCTGCCCGGCCCGGCCCGACCCGCGGCAGCACCTCCAAGTGGTAGTTATTCAGTTGCACCGCGCCGGAGACAAAGCACACCAGCACCAGCATGGGCAGCACGCCCATCATGCCGTTCATCTCCCGGCCGGTGTAGTAGACCATCGACAGGCTGCAGCACTGGCAGAAGCTCGCGCCCAACAGCACAATTACGGCCAAACGCAGACTGCGCAAGAACGGCCAGGCGATGAGGATCGTAATCAAGGCCGACGGCGGCGCCAGGTTGTAGAGGGTCTCCAGGCTGGCGGTGTCCAGGGCCGTCGTTTCGACCACGTGCCCGGTCAGGTGCAGCTCGGCCGGATCGATCCCGCACTGGCGCGCCACGTCGTTGATGGCCTGCAACACATGCCGCCCGCTGCTGGCGGCCACAGGGGACAGGACCACGATCGCGCAGGTCGTGCGCCCGTCCGGCCCCACCAGGACGCCCGTCAATCGCTGGACCGCTTCGCGCTGTGCGAAGCTCCTTGGCGGCTCGGTCATCTCCTGCACCGTCTGGCTGCCGGAAATCACACGCGAAAACCAGAGCGATCCACCTTGTGCGTCGCGCGGACCGCATGCCGGCAGCGCCTTGCAGAACTGCTCCAGCCGCGGGTCGTCGAGCGTGCAGCCTCGCCAGGAGATGATGATCGAATCAGGCGTCTCGAAGTGCTGGGCGAACCAGAGATAGTCCCGCTTGGCAGGCAGATTCGACGCTGTCCAGCCCACCGCGTCGTCGTTCAACCCGCGCAGGGCCCCATAAGCGCCCCAGGCCACGAATGGCAACGCCACCACAAGCACCAACACCGAAAGCGTCGTGCGACGCGTGAGTCGCGCGACGTCGGAACTGGCGACATCCACAAGTTGATCCTGCTCAGCGCGTTTCATGAGGTCTTGCGGCGATCAACGATCGACGATCCGCGGCCACCC
>CALARR010000102.1 GCA_937889015.1 uncultured Planctomycetales bacterium
CAAAATCGCGACAATCAAGAAAAACGACCCTCGCCAGTTGACACGGACAGAGGTAGGTGTAGTCGAGCTGGACCAGGGGGGGGGGCGAAGGGATGGGCGTCCTTGCGGCGTCGGCCATCAGGAAACAGAATCCGCACGGGCGGCCCGGCCAAGGATTCACGTCGCCACTGCGCACCGTTCCGCTACCAACATCGAGTTGTCTTCCATCGAGTCCGGGTCGCCTCTGGCTGGAATCAAAGGGTTCCGAAACTGACCTATTACGGATACTGGTATCAACGAGGCCATTCTCGACGGCTGCGGCTACTTCGACACGTAAATGGAGAAGCGAGAAGGAAGCGGCATAGATCGGTAGCGCTGCGTAAGCCAGCACCGCCTGCGCGCCTACATGGTCTCATAGGATATCCAGTCGACAGTACGCTTGCCGCAGCCGGCGCACTTGATTGCCATGCTAAACCAACTGAAACCGTCAGGCCACCGGTCAGCGTCGAACTTGTGGCCGGCCTCTGCAACAAAATCAGCCTTGCCTTGAGTCTGAACTTGGATCATCGCTTCATGTGCGGTCTCGCCGCAGGAAGAGCATGTCCAAGAGACAAGTGATGGCCGTGGGATCGCCGCTTGTTTCACATCATGGCAGACGAACCCATTCCATCCGTGAAAGTCGCTGTCCAGGAGGAGATGTACTCGCTGGCAAGCCGAACAACGGGCCTCTATTACGAAGAAGAACTCTCCGTCGATTTCGGCAGTGCAAGGGGCAGGCTCGCCTCCAAGATCGTGTGTCTGCCCTGGATAGAGCAGGTCGAACAGTGTCGAGCCGCACGGGCACCGCACAATCGCGTCGAGCGGACTTTCATCAATCGTGAGTTCCTTGGGTACAACGCAGTCAGCAAGGTGCGATGGTATCGGCATCATTTGAGCAACTTTCGAAGAGCAAAGTCCGTCTCTAATCGCATGTTCCATCGGCGGCATGATTCGTTAGCCACCGCCAGGGAGCTGCACAACATGAACCGAACCCTGGTGCTGCGAGGGAAGCGTTCTCATGCCTTGCTGCAATCGCTTTGTCAGCGCCGCTTTTGTGTCACTTTGTGACATCACCTCGAAGGCATCAACCACTCCGTTACGTCGTACCCCGATGATGTCGGGGCGAAGACCACTGGTTTCGTCCAGGCCGGTTGTCATCTTCCACGACCGATTCAATGTGATGTACTCGTAATCACCAGACTGAGCCATCTTTTGGACTTGTCGAGCGATTGCCTTGACATGCCCAGCGGTGAGGGTCTCCTGTGCCGTTCCGAGAATCCTCGTATTGTTCCAAATCAGTTCCGGCATATCCGCCACCAGCGGCCGAAGTCCGCTGGTGGCGAGTCTGCCTACCACACGCGAAGCCTGGGACGCTCGCGCCGCTTCGCTGGCCTCCGCGGCCAACTTCGCAGCCCGTGCTGCCTCTGCAATCTTCGCGGCTTCCGCTGTCTTCTGCGCATACTTCGCCTTCTGGGCCAGACCAAAGGGAGTTACGGTCGTGGCAATGTCGAAACCAAGTTGGCCCTGTCCTTCGCTCGTCTGCGATTTCTGAACGATGTCGTTCTTGATCGCTGTGACTGTATCAATCGGATGCCGCACCGCCGTTGCAATCCCGACCGTGGTATCTATGGGGTGACGGACGGTGCTGTAAAGGCCCGAGACGATCTCCGTAGGGCCATTCCAGAAGTAGCCTTTCAGCGTCGATCCAACGCCGCTGAGGTAGTTGTTCTTGAGTTCAGTTCCAAGATCTGACCAGAATCCGGGCGGCTCAGCAGGAAAAGCCGCCGTCGCTGCGGGGGCCGTCCACAGCGGCGCTTCGGAGAGCGTAGTCTGCGAGGGTGCAGCGTTCATCGAAGCGATGTAGTTCGACGCGCCCAAGCCCCACTCACAGGCATCGACGGCCGCCTGGGCAACCGTGGGACGGATGTTGCTCCAGGTATTGCTTGCGACGCTCGACACGCCGTTCCACAAATTGCCAGCTGCGCTGCTCACAGAGTTCCACAACCCCTGGTCGTACAGCCCGCTGGGGTCGGTATTGTTCCAGGGGTTGTTGCCCACGTAGCGGTAGAGGTTCAGGTCCTGGCCGCCGGCGAAGCCGGACGGGTCTTCGCTCAGGAAACGGCCCACCGCCGGATCGTACCACCGCGCACGGTTGTCGTACAGACCCGTCTGTGCGTCCCAGGGCCGGCCGGCATAGCCGAACAGGAAGTCCACGGCCGGGCCGGTCTGGCCCATGCTCCGGCCAAAACTGTCGTAGCCGCGGTGATCGACCAGCAGGCCCGAGGCGTCCAGCACGTCGCGGATCGTCCCCTCA
>CALARR010000103.1 GCA_937889015.1 uncultured Planctomycetales bacterium
TGCACCGCTTCCAGGCCGAGCACTGGGACCTGGCCGACTGGCAGCGCGAGATCGACTGGCTGGTGAAGAAGCGTTTCAACCTGTTCATGCTCCGCACGGGCACCGACGATCTGTTCCAGCGCGCCTTCCCGGGCGAGGTCACCTATCCGCCCGAGGATGGCAAGGACCCCGACGGCGTCGACCGCTCACACTACGACCGCACTTCGTTCTGGCCGCTGAAGTATCGCGGCGAGCTGCGCAAGCAGGTGTTAGCCTACGCACGCGATCGGGGATTGTTGCACCCGGAAGACACCGGGACGATTACCCACTGGTATTCCCACACGCCCAGTTCTTTCTACGCCAGCCATCCCGAATTCGGCGTGCTCAAGGATCACAAGAAGAACTACAAGCCCTCGATCCACGGCGTGTGGGACACGGACCAGGAGATTTCCTGGGACACGTATTGGCGACTCACGGCCACCCATATCCGCGAATTTGGCGGCGGCACGCCGCGGCTGTTCCACACCATCGGCCTGGCCGAGCGGACCTTCGGGGCCGACGACCGCGAGAACCTGCAGTTGAAGCTCTACGCCTACCGCAAGATCCAGCAGAAGCTCCGCGAGCACTATCCCGACGCGCCGCTGCTGATCGCCAGTTGGGACTTTGTCGGCTGGTGGAAAGACCCGGACGTCGCAAGGCTCTTGCAGGAATTTGATCCGCAGAAGACCCTTGTCCTGGAATACACGGCCGACGACGCCAACAAGGTGACCTTCCGCGATTGGAACCTGCTGGGCCGCTTTCCCTGGATCTTCGGCACCTTCCACGGCTACGCGCGCAATAGCGACATCCATGAGGATTATGCCCTGCTGGCTGAGCGCCTGCGCATGGCGGCGGCCGACGAGAAATGCCGGGGCCTGGTCATGTGGTCCGAGATTTCGCACGCCGACACGTTCCTGCTGGAGTACCTGGCCGACAACAGTTGGCAGCCGGTGCGCATCACGGCCGATGATGCCCGCCAGCGATTCTGCCGCACGCGCTACGCGCCCGATCTGGCCTTGCGCATGCAGACCGTGTGGCAAGCGATGCTGGCCGCTTCGCAGAGCGTGCAGTGGAGCCTCCGCGGCTGCCTGGCCTTGTCGGAACCGCAATTCCGCGCCCTGGCCAATCCAGTGGTGTTCGGCAAGACGCGCGACCAGCTCGCTGCACTGCGGCCCGAGTACGAGCGACTGCTGGCCGGCCTGCCGGGCGGGGCCGAGGCCTTGGCGCGCCTTGTCCCTCTGTGCGAAAGCTTCGCCGACAACGACTTGTGGCGCCGCGATGCGATCGACATGGGCCGCACCGTGGCCAACCGGCTGCTCTTGGCGACGATCCTGCACGCCGCAGCGCAGGTCGAGGCCTGGCGCAATCAGCAGGCCAGCGCCGCCGACATCCGCAAGCTGGCTGACCTGAACCGCGAGACCCTGGCCGCCCTGGCAGATCTGCTGGCCTTCTCCGACGACTACTCCATGACTGCCACACTCGCACGACTGCAACGGGCCGAACCGCTGGGCGGCGTGGCGCCGCGGATCAATCCCCACAGCGAACAAACGCTCAAAGGCAACTCCGAGACCGCCTACTGCCGCAGCCACCACTACGAACTGGTGCGGTATGTGTATCCCCGGGAAAGCCAGGCCGTGTGGGATTTCGTGCTCGCCCAGTTGGACAAGGGCGAGCGCAAGCCCTGGAAGCGACCCGCCGAGCTTTCCCAGCAGGCCAAACAGATCCAGGACCAGTTCTACGCCACGCCGCTGGTGCAGATGGCGCCCCGTGCCGGCGGCAAGGCGCCTGACTTGGCCCAGGCCCTGCAACGCATCGCCGAGTTGACGCGTCAGTTCCTTGCGTCCCATGTGTCGAACCTTTGACCGAACCAATCCCCGGCACCCAAGATTGAGCGAGAGGGAAGCTATCATGAAAAGAGTTGTATTGATGGTGGTTTTGTGGGCCGCCAGCGCGTTGGCCCTGGGGGCAGAGCAGAAGAACGCACCGAGCCAGCCCAGCGGCCCCGCGCCCCTGGCCGTGCTCGCGCCCGGCACCGGCGAAAAGGCCTACCAGCTCGCCGCCGAGGCCTTTGCCGACATGTGGTCCAAGGTCACCGGCCAACGCCCGGCGGTGGTCAAGGCCTCGACCGACGTTGGTCCCGCGCCGGTCACTCCTCTGCCGGCCGGCGACATGGTGCTCATCGGCTCCGACGCCGTGCAGCCCGCGATCCGCGACATGATCCGCCGCCGCGTGCTGGAAGCCCTGGACATCAAGTACGGCAGCGATGACTACCGCCTGCTGTCTGTGGAAGACGGCGGCCGACGCTGGCTGATCGTGGCCGGCGGCTCCGGACGCTCCACCCTCTATGCCGTCTACGACTTCTTCCGCCGCCAGGCCGGGGTGGAGTACTTCTGGGACGGCGACCGCATCCCCCAGGCCGCACACATCGATTACAGCCGCGTGGACGTGACCGAAAAGCCGCGCTTCGAATACCGCGGGCTGCGCTACTTTGCCCATCGCGGCTTGCACCGCTTCCAGGCCGAGCACTGGGACCTGGCCGACTGGCAGCGCGAGATCGATTGGCTGGTGAAGAAGCGTTTCAACCTGTTCATGCTCCGCACGGGCATCGACGATCTGTTCCAGCGCGCCTTCCCGGGCAAGGTCACCTATCCGCCCGAGGACGGCAAGGACCCCGACGGCGTGGACCGCTCCTACGACGATCGCACTTCGTTCTGGCCGCTGAAGTATCGCGGCGAGCTGCGCAAGCAGGTGCTGCAATACGCGCGGGACCGGGGGCTGCTGCATCCCGAAGACGTGGGCACGATCACCCACTGGTATTCCCACACGCCCAGCTCGTTCTACGCCAGCCACCCCGATTTTCCGGTCATCACCGATCAGAAACGGGGCTACAAGCTGGGCACGCACGCCATTTGGGACATCGACAAGCAGGCCGCTTGGGACGCCTACTGGCGTCTGACCGAGACCCACATTCGCGAGTTCGGCGGCGGCACGCCGCGGTTGTTCCACACCATCGGCATGGCCGAACGGACTTTTGGCACCGACGATCGCGACAACCTGCAGCGCAAGCGGTATGTCTACCGCAAAACGCAGCAGCGGCTGCGCGAGAACTATCCCGACGCGCCGCTGTTGATCGCCAGTTGGGACCTGATCGGCTGGGGCTGGAAGAACGAAGACGTGCAGCAGTTGCTCACCGAATTCGATCCGGCCAAGACGATCCTGCTCGACTACACGGTCGACGATCCCAGCCGGATCACCTTCCGCGACTGGAACGCCCTGGGCCATTTCCCCTGGATCTTCGGTATCTTCCACTCCTACGCGCGCAACAGCGACATCCACGAGGACTACGCCCTGGTCGCCGAACGGCTGCGCATGGCGGCCGAGGACTCCAAGTGCGTGGGCATGGTCATGTGGACCGAGATCTCGCACAGCGACACGTTCCTGCTGGAGTACCTGGCCGACAACAGTTGGCAGCCGGTGCGGATCACGGCCGACGATGCCGGCAAGCGATTCTGCCAGGGGCGATATGCGCCGCAATTGGCGGCGCGCATGGAGCCGATCTGGAAGTCGCTGTTGCAAGTCTCGCAGGCCGTGCAATGGAACCACGGCGCTCCGCGCCGCTACGGCCTGTCCGAACCCCAGTTCCACATGATCGGCACGCCGCTGCCGCTGGGGGCGACGGCGGAGAAACTGGCCGAGATGCAGCCCGAATACACGGCCCTGATCAAAGGCCTGCCCGGCGGGGCCGCGGCCTTGGCCGGCCTGGCCTCGCTGTGCGAAGGCTGCGCCGACAACGACTTGTGGCGCCGCGACGCAATCGACATGGGCCGGACCGTGGCCAACCGGCTGTTGCTGGCGTTGCAGATGCAGGCCGCGCACCGCGCCGCGGCCTGGCAAGCCAACCAGATCGACGCCGCTTCGATTCGCAAGCTGGCGGCCCTGAACCAGGAGACCCTGGCCGCCCTGGCCGGTCTGCTGGCCTTCTCCGACGACTATTCCATGACCGCCACGCTCAAGCGATTGGAGCGTGCCGAGCCTCTGGGGGGCATCACACCGCGGGTCAATCCGCACAGCGAGCTGACACTCAAGGGCAACGGCGAATGCGGCTACTGCCGCAGCCATCACTACGAACTGGTGCGGCACGTCTATCCTCAGGAGAGCCGGGCCGTGTGGGATGTCGTCTTGGCCCAGTTGGACAAGGGCGAGCGCAAGCCCTGGAAGCGACCCGCCGAGCTTTCCCAGCAGGCCAAACAGATCCAGGACCAGTTCTACGCCACGCCGCTGGCGCAGATGGCCCCGCCGGCCGCCGGTTCGCACGCCGAACTGGCCCAGGCCCTGCTCCGCTTGCAGGCCCTGGTCGAACAGTTCCTGACCCAGACCGGGCCGGGCAAGTGAGCCCGGCGGAGCCAGCAGTTCTCCGTAACTTGTTCGCTTGACCGCAAAGGCCGGAAGCTCTACACTCCCCGGGGGTGGAGAGACCCATCTTGCGGTCAAGCGAGCAAGGAGCGATCCGATGAGCCAGGATGAACAGTATCTGGATCTTCTGGCAATCTTCCACTACGTTCTGGGTGTATTCACGATCATCCTCTTGATGAAAGACTCGGTGAAGACCCTCTTCGCTGCGTCCGCTGATCCCTTTCGGTTCGGCCAACAAGGAACCTCCTTTTGAAGGGAACCGATCCCATGCGCGCCACAGCAATCATCCTCTGGATGCTCTGCGCTCTCCCGCTGCTTGCGGCCGACGGGCCGCGGCTGGACGAAGTCGAAACCGCCCTGCGCGTCGATCCGCGCAATCCCATGTTGCACTACCGCAAGTGCCAGGCCCTCTTCGCCAGCGGCCAGGAACAGGCGGCCATCGACCATGCGGCCGTCGCCATGAAGCACTTCAAGGCGGCGCGCAAAGAACTGGCCTGGATGCGCCTGGGAACGCTCCTCACCGACAACTACCGGATCGAGGTGCACTACAACATGGGACCGCAGGAAACGGCCGAGAAACGCGACGGCATCGTGCGCCCCTACAGTTTCCGCGTCTGGACCAAGGAGCCTGAACCGCGCATGCTGCGCATCGTGGACTTCGAGCTCGCCTACTCCAAAGGCAAGGTGCAGACCGCCGCGCTGGGCGAGATGCAGGGGGACAACCATGCCAACTACGGCACGCTGGACCCCAAGAGCGACTTCGCCACGGTCAAAAAGAAGATGCTGGAGGTCCTCAGCCAATAGCTCCGCTTCCCAGGCCGCCGCTACGGATTCAGGTTCGGCATCGGCGTCGTCGTGGGAACGACCGCTCCACCCCCAGGCGGTGGCGGCGGCGGAACGACGGTCGAGGTCGCCGGCATGTCGCTGGTGATGACCTGCATCTGCTGTTGCGGATTCTGCAGCATGGCCCCGTACGGCCCTTCGCGGCGGAAGAAGTCGCGCAAGTCGATCAAGGCCGGCGTCAGCAGAATCAGGAACACGGCCGGCGCTAGGCAAAAGACCAGCGGAAAGAGCATCTTGAAGGCCGTCTTGTTGCCCGACTCCTCGGCCCGCTGCCGGCGATTGAGCCGCACCTGGTCGGCAAATCCATGGAAGGCCGCCGCCACGCTGGCCCCTTGCTGCTCGGCCTGGCTGACCAGCGAAGCGATGGAGTGGATTTCGGGAACATCCATGCGGTCGGCAAACTGCTGCACGGCGGAACGCATCGAGCCGACTTCGGTCTGCCGTCCCACGATCCGCAGCTCGAAGGCCAGGTCGGGGTGGCTGGATCGCAGCTCTTCGCTCACGCGCCCGATCGACTTCTGCAGCGGCAAACCGGCCGAAACGCACATGGTGATCATGTCCATGGCGTCCGGCAGGCTTTCTTCGATCCGCTGCATGCGCGCCTTGGCCATGGCTTCCAGCCCCAGTCGCGGCAAGGTGTACATCAAGACGATCAGCACCAGCCCCGCCGCGCCCAGTTGGTACATGGCCGCGTCGCCTGGCTGAGTGAGCGCGACGATCGCCGCCACGGTCAGCAGCAGCACGCCCAGGACCAGGGCGTTGCGCAGGGACAGGTATTCGGACACGGCCTGGCTATGGTAGTGGCCGGCCTGGCGCAGGAACCGCGAATACACGGCGCGGGTTTCCGCGCGCACCGGCAAGACTCCCGCCAGGGCCGGCGTCAGCGCGCCGAAGATCAACGGCCGCCGCCCCCCGTGGGGCGATGGCACGTCGCTCTCCCGGTTGCTCCCGCTGCCCACAAACAGCATCAGCGTGCCAAAGCACACCGCGGAGATCAGCACAAAGGCAATCAGGGCCAGCCACACAGCGTGGTCTCCTCTTGGGCCGCGAGGTTAATAGACGGGCTTCAGCAATCGGGAGATCCAGACCAGTCCCACCACTTCCAGCACCACGGCCAGGACGAGGAACATCTGTCCCAACGACGATCCCAGCATCCGGCCCGCGTACTGCGGCTGGAAGAAGAAGAAATACACGAACACGGCCGGTCCCACGATGGCGATCAGCCCCGCCGACATGCGGCCCGCGGCGGTCGTGGCGCGCACTTGCCGTCGGTAGTTGAGCCGCTCGCGGACCACCTGCGCCAGGCGTTCCAGCAACTCGACCACGTTTCCGCCCACCTGGCGATGCACGTTCAAGGCCGCGGCCAGAACCCGCACGTCATACAAATCCACGCGCCGCACCAGCGAGCGCATGACCGCCGGCAACCCCAATCCCATGTCCAACTGCCGCGAGCAAGCGGCGAACTCCTGGGCCAGCGGCCCAACGGTCTGCTGGCCCAGCAACTGCATGGCGCTTTCCAGGGTGTGGCCGGCGCGCATCGCGCGGGCCAAGGTCTCCAGGGCCGGCGGCAGTTGCTCCTGCATCTGCGTCCGCCGTTGGCTGCGGCGATACATCAGGTACGCCAGCGGCAGCACCATCCCCACCACGCCCGCCACGATCGCCGGCACCAACCGCTCGTCGAAGAAGAACAGGACCGCGCCGCACAACAGACCCCACAACAGCAGCAATACGGCGATCGCCAGCGGCGACCAGTCCGGAGCCGCGCCGTGGACCAGCGGAATGAACCAGCGGTCCAGGGCCCCGGCGGGACCCGTCGTCTCAATGTCCTCCTCGGGCAGGCGCAGGCGGCGCAGGCGAGGTTGCGCGGGCTCGGGCGCCACGCGCGGGGCGCGCAGCTCGCTCACCGCCCGTCCCACCGCCAACACGGCGGCAGCCAGGGCCAGAAAGACCAGCAATGCCAACAGGGAGGGACTCATGGATCATTTCACCCCGGGGGATTGGCCGCGGCGCCCTGCGCCGACGCCTCGTCGTTGGGCGGCGGAGCCGGACACACGCGATCGGCGAACCACGCCTCGTCGACCGTCACGCCGCTGGCGCGCAAGCGGTTCAGGCACAGGGGCCGGTATCCCGTGGAGTGGAACTCGCCGCAGGCGTGCCCCTGCCGATTCACTCCCAGTTGCCGGTATTCAAACAGGTCCTCCAGGTGGAAGTCGCCCTCTTTCACCCCCACGACCTCGGAGATCCGCACGATCTTCCGCGACCCGCCCTGCAAACGCGCCAAGTGAACCACCAGCCGAATGCCGGCCCCGATGTACTGCCGCACCACGCCGATGGGCAACTCCAGTCCGGTCATGGCGACCATCATCTCCAGCCGCGTCAAGGCGTCGCGCGTGTCGTTGGCGTGGATCGTGGTCAGCGAGCCTTCGTGACCGGTGTTCATCGCCTGCAACATGTCCAAAGCCTCGGCGCCGCGGACCTCGCCCACCAGGATCCGGTCCGGACGCATACGCAGGCTGTTGCGCACCAGGTCGCGTTGCGTGACCAGGCCCTCGCCTTCCACGTTCGCGTCGCGCGTTTCCAACCGCACTACGTGACGGTGCGCCAGAATCAGTTCCGCCGAGTCTTCAATGGTGATCAAACGCTCGCTGGCCGGAATGAACCCGCTCAGGGCGTTCAACAGCGTCGTCTTGCCGGCGCCCGTGCCGCCGGAAATCAGAAAGCTCACGCGCGCCTGCACCGCCGCCGCCAGAAACTGCAGCATCTCCGGCGTCGCGGCTCCGCCGCGCAGCAGGTCCTCCGCCGAAAGCGGCCGTGTGCCAAAGCGGCGAATCGAGAGCTTCGGACCGTCCAGGGCCAACGGCGGAATGATCGCGTTCACGCGCGAGCCGTCGGGCAGCCGCGCGTCGACCATCGAACTCACCTCGTCGATCCGCCGGCCCACGCGGGACACGATCCGCTGAATGATGCGAATCAGGTGCTCTTCGTTGGCAAAGACGATGTCGGCCGGCTCCAACCGGCCGCCCCGCTCCACATACACCTCGTGCGGCCCGTTGACCAGGATGTCGCTGATCGTCGGATCGCGCATCAGGGCCTCCAGCGGCCCCAGGCCGAAGGTCTCGTCCTGCAACTCGCGAACCATGCGCTGCTGGGCCGCCTCGGACAACCGGGCCCCCAGCCCCTCGCAGGTCTCCTGCGACAAACGGCGAATCTCCGCGACCAACAGGTCGTGGTCCATCTCGCCCACCGTGGACAGATCCAACGACTCGATCAGTTCCTCGTGCGCAGCCGTCTTCAGCCGCTGAAACTCGATCTCCGCCGGATCCGCGTCGCGGTGTGCGACCTTGCTAGGCGTTGTGATGGGCTGAATCATCCTCACGATCCTTCCACAGTACGTTGGAGCCGGTCCTCAGACACTTCGCCGATTCGGTTTCTCCCCGCCGCCCAGACCGGCTGAGACGGTTCGCGGACCGGTTCTGCGCGGCTCGGACGACCGCGGAACCATTTCCGATCGGTCTCTCAGAAAGGACCTCCGGGCCCGATGCCACCGTAACCCGTGTACCCGCCGTAGCCACCATAGCCGCCGTAACCGCCGTACCACGGCCAACCACCCCAGCCGCCCCAATTCCAGGGATACACGGCCTCGATGCCCTTGGCCTTCTTTTCCGGCGGCGTGTCGATGACCGGCATGCCATACGGAGGATCGAGTGTGATCTTCTCGCGCTGACCGTCACGGAACACCATCGCGCTGCGCTGGGTCCGACGATAGATCTCCGATACGAAGGGAGCCGCCGGCTCCTTGATGCCTAGCATGCCCACCAGGGTGCTCGGACCGGCAGTGTCGGCCACGGCCTTGTCCTCGTCGCTCCGCAGCACCAGCGACAGGCTTCCGCGTCCTTCCACCACCTTCAATGCCCGAGCCTGCGCCTGGTTCACGGCCAAGGTCACGCTCTGCGTCTCGCCACTCTGGCTGGGCTCTGTAACCGTCCCCGCCACCGTGCTCTGCCCCATGGCCAGAACGCGGACTTGAGTCAGCAACGTCACGGTCACATCCGGCACCGAAGTGGTGGTGTCCGGCTTGGCCCGGAACAGCACGTCCACAATCGTGCCCGGTGTGATGAACGTGCTGTCCACCCCGCCGCGCTCCATGGGAATGGTCACGGCCCGTTCACCCGGTTTGAGCATGTCGGCCAGCTTCGGTCCCATTCCCTTGGGATAGAAAAGCAACGGCTCAAAGGCCTGGCCGCGCTTCAAAGGCTCTTTCAAGGTTCGGCCCGCGATCTGCGCCACCTGTGACATCCAGATCGGCGGCAGCTTGGCCTTGGCCACCTGCTCACCGGTCATGGGCATGATCATCACGTCGTCCTGGCTGAGCACCCGGCCGGCGGGCAGATCGTCCGCCGCCAAGGGCACCTGGTAGGTTTGCACCTTGGGGGGCGCCTCGGCTTGCACAGGCGCGGGCCGGTCGAAGTACTTCTTCACCCCATAGGCCCCCACCAATCCCAGCAGGATCGCGAAGACGCCTAGAATCAGCGTGCCTGGACTCAATCGTCGCATGGTTCAACTCCCTCCGGACTGGGCCGGTGATGTCCGCAAGGGCTCCGTCCCGCAACTCATGTTCAGGAAAACAAAGTACCGTGTTTCCAGACCGCCAGAGCGAGGAAGAACCAGGTGCTCAGGGCCATCGGTACTGCATAGGGCACTTTTCGCCTTCCGCCGAACGCGTTCTTCTCGCCCGAGGCTTTCGCGCGCCGCGCTTCACGTTTGCGCGCCGCGCGGCCCGGGGCCAGCAATTCGTAGAGCATGACTGCCCACACGATCACCACGGCTACGAGGGCGGTTGCCAGGAAGACCTTGAGGGTCAAGACCACTCCCAGCCAGGCGCCTAAGGCGCCCATCATCTTCACGTCGCCGCCGCCGCCGCCACCAATCAAAAACAACGCCAGCAACAGTCCAAAACCGGTCCCAAATCCCAACAACGAGAACTTCAGACCTTCCCAACCGTTGCCCACGGTGTGTGCCAATACTCCCAGGAAGAAGACCGGAACGGTCAGCCAATTGGGAAGCCGTCCCCAGCCTACGTCCGTGATCAGGCAGGCGATCGTGAAAACCACGACCATCCCCGCCACGATAATCTCAAAACCGCTCATGGATTCCTGTTCCTATGGGCCCCAGCGCCGCGGCTCGTCCACGCCAACCAAGCCAGGTCGGCAACCCGCGCCGTGCAGAACCCCTAGGCCGCACAATTCGGCCTTACCGTATTTTAGCTCCCAAAAGGTGTACACCAGGGCAGAAAAATACCCTTGGTTAGCCTGGGCCAACCAAGGGTGTGGTGTGAACTCTATAGATCCTATTCTCGGCACGACCGAACCCAGGGACGGGGCTCGGGACCGAATGCAACCCTACTACAAGCCAATCTCTCCCGTCGCAGTGGCACCCGCGGCAATGAACGGCGGGCAGACGATGATGATCCCACCCGGCGTGCCACCCGGCACCTGCCCCGTCTGGCAGAAGTCGAGGTAATCGGTGTAACACGTGCCAGACGTGAACGCCATGCACGGCTTGTAGATTCCACCGAAGCAATAGCTCTGGCTCAAGTTGCCAATCGCTTGGCCCACGTCAACCAGTTCTTGCACGATCTGGTTGCGAACCGAAACCAGCCCCACGATCAATCCGATGACCACAATGGTGGCCACCAACACGAGCTCCGCCGAGATGATGAACCCGGCCTCGTCATTCCACAGTCTGCGCACCATGCTCCGTCTCCTGGATGGCAAGTGTGACACAATCGCCAAACGCATCTGTCAGGGTCCAACGCCCTGGTCCCTAACCGTTCGAAGCGCCTTTTCGCGTCAAACTGCAAGAGCGGGGAAAGCGTCTGCGAACGCAGAGCCCTGGACCTGGGGAGCATTATAGGGACAAAGCGCAAATTGGTTAACATCCCTCTTTCCGGCTCAGCCCCTGCGACGGGGGTGCATCACGCTCGCCATGTCCGCTGCTGAGGGCAATCTGGTGGGGCACCCGTCCGTTGTCCGGCAAGAACGGCCACCCAAGAAAAACGCAACCCCCTCGGACCCTTCCTGGGCACCGAGGGGGTGACAGATGCTTGGTGCACATCAACCCGATCGAGCTAGAGTCCCACCTCGCCGGACAATGGCTGCAGTTGCGGCGGGCAAATGATCGTGATTCCGCCGGGGGTCCCACCAGGCGTCTGCGAAGCCTGGCAGAAATCGGTCACGTCCGTGTAGCAGGTGCCCGCGGTGGAAGCCATGCAGGGCTTGTAAATCCCACCGAAGCAGTAGCTCTGGCTGAGGTTGCCGATGGCTTGCCCCACGTCCACCAGTTCCTGCACAACCTGGTTCCGGACGGAAACCAGACCCACAATCAGTCCGATGACCACAATCGTGGCCACCAGCACCAACTCGGCCGAGATGATGAATCCGGCCTCGTCGTTCCACAGCTTGCGCATCATAAGAGCCTCCAAAGCGAGAGAAGTGACAGAAAACAGAAACTCCACATTCGGTTGACCCGGCCCCTGGCCAGTGAGCCCAGGTCGGGGAGGCGCGGGCTTGCCCGCTCTCCCCACCAACAACTGCAAGTCGCGACGCTACTCACGGATGTATCTGCAAAGCCCCAATCGCGGTCGACTGCCGCTGCCAGCCAGGAACCCGGCACAAAACGCTGCGGCGATCCGTTAACACCTCTCCAGCCTTTTGCCCATCCATAGCTGCGACCCAGGGCGAAAACGAGCGAGACTAAACAGTCTACCCAGAGGCTACATGATTCCTATAGCCCATATAGCCCCTACCCATCATATAATCGATATCTACCGCCTGTTCAATACCTTTATCATTCTGTTTTGCCATTTCATACTCTTTCACACCTCAGTATCACCTTCCTTCTCGGCAATCGCTTGCCAAAAACAAGTTGCAACGCATTTGCTAGAAATGAGATGAGCATCGAAACTGCCCTTCTCGACACTCACGGCCGACCACACATTACAGTAGTAATGCCAACCAGAAGGGATAGTGCGCAGAACCGAACGGGAATATGGGTGTGCCTGGAAGGACACGTGGTTTGCCTGAGTCGCGTCCACGACCACGCAGACGCCGCGCGTTCTGCCGCAGAGACGCTCTGGGGACCAGTGGCGGCCGGTCTCGATCAGGCGTCCCGCGCGATTCAGGCCATACAATCGCTACGATCCCCCAAGTGACGCATGCGGACTCGGGATCTGCAGAGACCCGCGGGTTTTTTCGTCGACGGCACGCCTCCGACCTGGCAAGAATCAGACAAATCGTCCACCCGCTGTTGGGAGAGCTTTCTTATGAGTTTTGCAGCCATTCTGACCCTTTGCCTGTGCACGCAAGTCACCTATTCTCCCGAGGACTCGATCAACCAATGGGAGAATCACCTGCTGGAAGCCAAGTGGGCCCTGGTCGACGAAGTGACCGGCGCGCCACGGTTGCTGCTGGTGATGCGTTGCATGCGTCCCGATCATCGGATCTTCGAACTTTACATGTACGACTGGTGGGACGGCACCACGGTAAGAACCGTGGACGCCTGGACTGGCAGCTACAAGATGGAGGCGCGCGAGAACCGCAAGACCAAGCTGCCGGAGAAGTTCGTCCGCCTGGAATTCGAGCAGCACTGGTCGCCCGTCGACGTCGGCAAACAGCAATGGCTGGAGCGCTGGATGACGACGCAGGGCTATCGGCGGTGGATCGCCGAAGGCGATGCGGCGCACTGGACCGAGGCCCTTTCCATGTTGGATTGGACCGAGGAAATCGACTTCAAACCCTTCTTCGTGCAGTTCAAGATCGATCCCGCGCCGAACACGGTGGTGGGACCGCGCTCCATCGAGAGCATCAAGTTCCGCATGATGTCGGACGACGTGAAGAAGGTGGGCTGGTGGAAGCTCGATGACGAATTCGTGCTCTCGCCGGTCAAAAAATGGCGCCGCGCGCCGCGGTGGATCACCGGCGGCCCCGAAACCTACATGAACTTTCCAACCTACTGAGAACTCCTGCGACACGCGGTCTTCAACCGAACCCTGGCAGGCCCACCCGGCGCCATGCACCGCGTGGGCTTGCGTGCTTTCTTGGCCTAGACTTCCGCAGGGCCCAAGGAGGGCCATGACACCACCCCCATACCGAGGAGGGGTCGCGTGAAGTCGTATCAGCCATGTCTGGATGTCCCACCGCTCGCGTCTGCCGCAGCGGCCCTGTTGCCCGAAGAGCCCCAATCGCTCTGCTACGCTCGCCCCGACGAACTCGACGCCAACCCGTCGCTAGCCGGCGCGTTGCGCGTCGAGGAGATCAACCGCATCGCCGATCTTCAGCCGTTTCGCCAGGCCTGGCAGACACTTTGGCGCCAGACGCGCGCGGCCAACTTCTTCCAGTCGCTCGATTGGCTGGAGATCTACTGGGAACACTTTGGACAAGGGCAGCGGTTACGCGTCCTGGTCGTCTTGGCCGACGATCAGCCGATCGGCATCATGCCCCTGACCGTTCTGCCCGAGAAGACCCGTGCCGGCACGCTCCGCGTGTTGACGTACCCCCTGCACGACTGGGGATCTTTCTACGGTCCGGTGGGGCCGCAGACCACGGCCACGCTTCTGGCGGCACTGGGGCACGTTCGCGACACGCGCCGTGATTGGGATCTGCTGGATCTGCGCTGGGTGGACTGGCACGGTTGTGACGCGGGCCGCACCGAGCAGGCCCTGCGACAAGTCGGATTCGGCGCGCACCGCCAGGCCTGGGCACAAACCGCCTTGGTGGACCTGTCCGCAACGTGGGACGAGTACTGGCGCAGCCGGACCAAGAAGTGGCGGCACAACGTCAGCCGCCTCGAACGCCGCGTGCGCGAAACCCACGGCCTGGAACATGTGCGCTATCGTCCTCAGGGAGCGGACCAGGGCGATGGTGAACCGCGATGGGATCTCTTCGATCGATGCCTGGACCTCAGCCAACGCAGTTGGCAGGGCTCGTCCACCACCGGAACCACGCTCTGCCACGACGTGGTGCGCGGCTTCCTTCGCGACGTGCATGCCGCCGCGGCCCGTTGTGGTTGCCTGGATGTCAACTTGTTGCTGCTCGACGGACGGCCCGCCGCCTTCTCCTACAACTACCGCTGCCGGGACCGGATCTTCGCCTTGCGCATGGGCTACGATCCCGAATTCGAGGCCCTGGGAGCGGGCACGGTCCTGCAACGCATGATCCTCGAAGATAGCTTCCGCCGCGGCGACCGGCTCTACGACTTCGGCCCCTGCTATCTCGATCCCAAGCGGCCCTGGCTGACGCAACTCGGCACCAGCTATCGCTGGACGCATTTTGCGTCGGGCTCGTGCCGGGCGCAGCTCCTGCGGCTCAAACGCTGGCTGGCGGAAAGGCTGTATGGAACCGAGCGCGCCGTGTGTGCGCGATTCAACTCGGGCCAGTAGCCGAGGCTGGGGCATTCAGGCCCCGGCCCTTGTTCCTCGCCTTCACGAATCCGTGTCGTCTTCCGGTTCGCGGAAGCTGATCGCCACACGGTAGATGATCATCAGCACCAGCGCGCCGGCCGCCGCCGAAAGAAGCCCCAGGGGGCTCAGAGGGTTGAGCGTGTTCTCGCCCAACACGTACGAAAGCCCTAGCGGACCGATCACGCTGCCCACGATCCCCAGGGTCATCACCAGCAGTGCGCTGCCCGGCTCGCGCGCCGGCAGCAAGGTCTTGGCCAACAGACCGGCCAGTGTGCCAAAACCGATCCAAATCAACACGATGTTGAACCACTGTTGGGCGGTGTGCGAAAGCTCCAAGTCGCCCATAGTCTGATCCTTGCGCAGCGTTGCTCCGAAGCCGTGCTGGCCCTGTTCGGGTGCCGCGCAAGGCGCAACCGGACACAGGGCAGCAATCGTGGCGGACCTCCGCTGGCCTACGCTCCTAGCGTCGCGTCGCCTGCTGCTCGGCAGCATGCGCCTTCAAGGCCGCCGCCTCACGCGCCAGCTTGAACTCCGGGCCTGGCGGGAAGTACTGAACGTCATCTTGCATGTAGTGCGGGCTGGGCAGCGTCTGACCGCCCACGTCCACTTGACAACCGGTCAGGGAGACCAACACCAGCAGTCCCGAGCCCAGCAGGATCGTCCGAAGGGGTCGACGCGTTTCAGAGCCCCTCATCCCGCACCTCCATTTGCGTAAAACCCAGAAGCTAACTAGTTTTCCCAAATTCACTGCGCGTGCTATGCATCCACAGCACTGCCGCAATAATCGTTACGCCCGTTATCGTCCGTCCTTGCCGTCAAACTTTAACTCGTTCGCCGCGTCGGTCCGCCAGCATCTCCTCTTCGTCCCAACTGGGGGAGAGATTACCTCCAGTCGCCATCGCCGGGTGCCATGCCACGCCCACGCCCGGCGTGGGCCCGCTCGTCGTGGGCGTGCCGAGGCTCGAAGACCGCATGGCCATGGCACCCCATCATGTCCCATTGGGGTGATGCGGTACACCAGCGTCCACATCTCTACTGTCTTGTGCATACCGCTTTCTGATTGGAAATCGTTACTGGCCGGGCAATAATGGAGAATGGACGTCGCGGTGCCGGAAGCGGCTGTGGCGAAATGTTGTACTCGGTCCTGCACTGCCCAACCACCGAGGGCCGGATGCCAACCGCTGGGTTGGTCGCGGAAGCTCGGTTCTGCCGGGCTCCCCGTTGCTCGCCCTGGCTCCGCCGGCTTTGCAGGACTCCACAGGAGCACGATCGCATGTTTTCCCCCTCGCGCGGTGGCGGCCTACCGAACCGGCTGGCGATCCTGCTGGGCGGTCTGCTCTTGTTCTGCCTTGCGCCTCCGGCCCGCGCCGATCGCACGCCCTCGCAGACCTACATCAACACCTTCGGCTACTTCTACGAAGGCGAATACAAAGACGCGCTGGATCACTTTCTGTCCGAGGGTCGCGGGGCGATCAAGACGGCCCAATCGCGCTGGATCGATTCCATCTGCTATCACACCATGACGGCCGAGTGTTACTTCCAGATGGGCGACCTGCCCAAGGCCCTGGAGCACTACACTTCGGCCCTGCGTCTGTTCGTGGCCTTCTCCGACTGGATGACGCGCGTCAAGTTCCAGCCCATCACCCAGGCCCCAGCCACCTCGCGCGCGGTCCCCTGGGGCGTCAGCACTCGCCAGGCCAAGTTGGGACGCGTCCCCACCGAAATGCCGATCGCCCAAGGACGCATCGACAACAGCGATCAGATCAAGCAAGGCGGCGTCGTGCAGCAGGCCATGCTCTTCCCCATCCAAGTCCAGGAGATCGTGCGCTGCACCTGCCTGGCCATCCGTCGCCGCGCGATGATCTTGGGGCCGCTGTCGCGTTTCGATCCGCTGACGAACGAAGTCTTTGCGGCGCTGTCGCGCCGTCCCGGGCCGCCCAATCACTGGTCCGAGTGTTGGATCGATTTGCAGTTGGGACTGGCCACCATTGCCGCCGGCAAAGAAGAACAAGCGGTGCCGCTGCTGAATCGGGCCATCGTCGCCGCCGGCGAATACGATCACCCGCTGACTCCCACCGCCTTGCTGCAGTTGGGCTTGCTGGCCATGGGCCAGAGCAACTACGCCGCCGCCTTGAAGTATTTCGAAGAGTCCTCCTACTCGGCCGCCTACTACAACGACATCGGCGTCCTGGAAGAAGCCTTCCGCTACGCGGCCAACGCGCATCTACTCTCCAACCGCAAAGGACTCTTCCCCCCGTTGCAGCCGGCGATCACCTGGGCCAAGGTCAAGGGCTGGCGCCAGTTGCAGGCCTCGCTCAACCTGTTGGCGGCCGAAAACCTGGCCATTCTGGGACAGACCACCGACGCCGAACGGGCCCTGGCCGACGCGCGCCAGGTCATCGCCCGCCGCCGCATGGGCGCCGGCTGGATCGGCGCGCGGCTCAGCTATCTCACCGGCCTGGTCCACTACCAGCAACGCCGCGCCGCCGAAGGCGATGCGGCGATCGCCGCCGCCTTGAACTATCTCCGCGCCGGCTCGCTGTGGATGCACCAGATTGGTCTGGTCGACACCCTGTTCACCAGCGGTCAAAGCTACATCACTCCGCGGATCGCCATGGATCTGTACCGCACCGTGCTGCGCGATCCCACGCCGGCCGATTGGTCCACCGATCCCTTGGAAGCCCTGGCCGTGCTCAGCACCCCGCACATCGGGCCCTTGGAGCATTGGTTCGAGGTGGCCATCGAGCGCAAAGAGCAGGAAATGGCGATGGAGATCGCCGACCGCATCCGCCGCCACCGCTTTTTCTCGACCTTGACCCTGGGCGGCCGCGTGCAGGCCCTCCGCTGGGTGCTCAACGCGCCGCCCGAAGCCCTCGACAAGGAGACCCAGCTCCAGCGACAAGACCTTCTCTTGCGCTGGCCCTCCTACGCCAGGCTCAACCAGCAGGTCGAACAGCTCACCAGCCAGCTCAACGCCGAACCGCCCCTGGCCAGCACGCCGGAGGCCGTTCATCAGCAGAGCCAGTCCTTGCAGCAATTGGCGGCGCTCAGCGCGCAGCAAGAGGGCTTGCTCCGCGAGATCGCCGTGCGCCGCGAACCGGCCAACCTGGCCTTTCCGCCCCTGCACACCACGCAGCAGATCCAGCAGTCGCTCCCGCCCGGCCGCGCGTTGCTCTCCTTCCTCGCCACCAGCCGGCACCTCTACGCCTTCCTGCTGAACAACCAGCGCTACGCCTATTGGCAGATGGGAGCCGCCGCCGGCCTGCAGAAACGCATCGTCGATCTGCTGCGGCAGATGGGCAATTTCGAGGGCAATCGCGAGATGTCCTACAAGGATCTGGCCGACGAACAATGGAAACAACCTGCGGGACAGGTCCTGGAGATGATGCTCAAAGGCTCCCAGGCCGATTTCTCGCAACGCTTCGACGAGCTGATCATCGTCCCCGATTCCGTCCTCTGGTATGTCCCCTTCGAGGCCCTGCAGGTCACTGTCGATAAGAAGCAAGTCCCGCTCATCTCTCGTTTCCGCATCCGCTATCTGCCCACCGCGTCGCTGGTGGTTCCAAACGCACGCGCACGCAAGCCCGCCGCGCGCACCGCGGTCGTCGTCGGACAACTCTTCGGCCGCGACAGTGAGCCGCTGGCGCGCGAGGCCTTCGAGCAACTCGCGCGCAAGCTGCCCGGCGCCGTCGCCTTGCCTCCCACGCTGCCGGCGCCCTCGTCGTTGTACGCCTCGCTCTTCGATCGCCTGTTGGTCCTGGACAACATCGAATCGCCCGAGTCGCCCTACGCCTGGGCCCCCATTCCCCTCGACCGCGGCAAGGCCGGCAGCAGCCTCAACGATTGGCTCAAGCTCCCCTGGAAAGGCCCCGACGAGGTCATCCTCCCCGGCTATCACACGGCGGCCGAAAACGCGCTCAAAAAGGCCACGGCCACCACGGCCGGCCAGGAAATGTTCCTCCCCCTCTGTGCCCTCATGGCCAGCGGGGCACGCACCGTGATGCTCAGCCGCTGGCGCACGGGCGGGCAGATCAACTTCGACTTCGCGCGCGAGTTCACCCAGGAACTGCCCTACATGGCCCCCTCCGAGGCCCTGCAACGCTGCGTGTTCCTCGCCGCCGACTCCCCGATCCACACCGAAAACGAGCCACGCTACAAAACCGGATCCCAGGACAAACCCCTCAAAGCGCGGCATCCGTTCTTCTGGGCCGGCTATATGGTGGTCGATTCGACCGGCGAAGCGCCCAAGGACGAACCCCCGGCCAAACCGGCCCAAGATCCGCCCGTGGCCCAAGCGCAACAACCCCCGGCGGCTGCGCCCCAGGCCGGCGATGCCCAGCCCGACGCCGCCCCCCAGGCCGGCGACGCCAAGCCCGATGCCGGGCCCATGCAGGTCCCCGCCGAGACCGCCCCGGCTCAGCCTCCGGCGGAAAACGCGCCGACTCCGCCTCCGGCCAGCCCCGCCCCCGACGGCGCCCCGGCCTCGCGCCAACCCGCCAAGGCCGTGACGAAGTGAGCGCCGCGCAGGGCAAACGAAGGGCCGCTCTGCTTGTGGCCATGGGCCTGGCACTGCTGATGGGATGGCTGCAAGGGCAACTCTAGGCTGGCGCAGCATTCGTCCGCACGCGCCCTTGACCTGTCTAAAGCTTCATGGTTTAGACTGGTCTCTTCACCCAGGAGCCTTCGCGTGGCGACAAGCATCACCATCGGCCGGCTGGCCCGGCAATCCGGCCTCTGCCGCTCTACCCTCTTGTATTACGACCGTCTGGGACTGGTTCGGCCCACGGGCCGTTCCCGGGGCGACTATCGCCTTTATGGCGAAGCGGACGTCCAGCGCTTGCGCCAGGTCTGCCTGTATCGGCAGATGGGCGTTCCGCTGAAACAGATTGCCCTGCTGCTGGACCACGACCAGACCGATCGCCGCGAGCAAATCCTCCGCGGACAGTTGGAATCGCTCGCCGCGCAAATCGCGGCCCTGCAAGGCATGCAGCGCCAGATCCTCGGCCTCTTGAAACAAATCACGGCCCTGGACGCCCCACGCACGGCCAAGAGCGGCAGTCGGCCCAAGGCTGGTCATAAAGCCCCGGCTTCCGCGAGCAACCTGCGGTCGGTGCCCGGCCCGCGGCGCATCGGCAATGCACAGATCGAAGATACACCTGCGGGACGCCGCAGGCCACGTCCGGGCGCGAGGCCGGCCACCTCCGCTCATTGTCCTTCCCCTTCCCTAACCGAGGAGACCAACATGGTCAACAAGCAGCGGTGGTGCGAAATCATGCGCGCCGCCGGATTCAGCGATCAGCAAATGCACGCCTGGCACCAACAGTTCGAGGCCATGGAACCGGATAACCACCAGGAGTTCCTGGAACTGCTGGGCATCGCCCCAGACGAGATCCAGAAGATCCGCCACTGGTCCCGGGGCGCGTAAAGCTGTGAACCCGGTTGCTATCCTGGCCGATCGTCGCGGTCCGTGCCGGCCGCGGCGATCGGCCTTCTCTGCCAGCAGGATGCTCGCAGGAACGTGGGGCCGCCCCCCCGCCGCGCGCATTTGCATCCGCCCCTTCCCGGCCGTTAGAATAGGGGACTCCCCTGTCACCCTTTGAGCCTCCGGAGACGCAACCATGCCCGCCTCGTTGCTCCGCCCCCTCTCTCTCCTGTCGACACTGACCTGCCTGCTGCTGGTGCTGGCGGCTTCCACCGCCCTGGCCGCAGACGAAGAAGGGTTCCAATCCCTGTTCAACGGCACCAGCCTCGAAGGCTGGGACGGCGACCCGGCCCTGTGGCGCGTCGAAGACGGCACGATCACCGGCGAAACCTCCGCCGAAAATCCCATCCCGCACAACTCCTTCCTCATCTGGCGCCAAGGCGAGGTCGATGACTTCGACCTGCGCTTCGAGTACCGTTTCGCCACCGACAAGGGCAACTCGGGCATCCAGTACCGTAGCTGGGAAGATCCCGAGAAATTCGGCAAATGGGTCATGGCCGGCTATCAGGCCGACTTCGACGCCGGCAACAACTATGCGGGCATCGTCTACGGCGAGAAGTACCGCGGCATCCTCGCCAACCGCGGCCAGGAAACCGTCATCGGCGAAGACCACAAACCCAAGGTCGTCAAGCAATTCGCCCAATCCGCCGACCTCAAGCCGCACGTCAAGACCGACGGCTGGAACTCCTACCGCGTCCTGGCCCAGGGCTTCGTGATCACGCACGAAGTCAACGGCCAGTTGATGTCCAAGTGCACCGACGAAGACCAACAGCAGCGCCGCCGCAGCGGCCTTCTGGGCATCCAGGTCCACAAGGGCCCGCCCATGAAGATCCAGATCCGCAACATCCGTCTGAAACGCCTCAAGCTGGGCGACCAGAAGAAGGTGGCCTTCATCGCCGGCAAGCCCAGCCACAGCTACGCCGGCCACGAGCACAATGCGGGCTGCCTGCTCCTGGCCAAACTGCTCAACGAAAACGTGCCGCAGGTGCTGGCCACCGTCTATCGCAACGGCTGGCCCCAGGACCCCACCGCTTTGGACAACGCCGACGCCATCGTCATCTTCTGCGACGGCGGCGCCCGACACCCCGTGCTGCCTTACCTGGAACCGCTCGACAAGCTGATGAAGAAGGGCGTCGGGCTGGCCCTCTTGCACTATGCCGTGGAGGTGCCTCGCGGCAAAGAAGGCCAGGCCTTCCTCGATTGGACTGGCGGCTACTTCGAGACCGACTGGTCGGTCAACCCGCATTTCACCGCCGAGTTCACCACCTTTGCCCAACACCCCGTCACGCGCGGCGTCAAGCCTTTCAGCGTCGACGACGAGTGGTACTATCACATGCGCTTCCGCGAGAACATGGAAGGCGTGACGCCCGTGCTGACCTGCATCCCGCCCGACAAGACGCGCCAACGGCCCGACGGCGCCCACAGCAACAACCCCACGGTGCGCGCCGGCAAAGGCCAGCCGGAGCATGTGGGCTGGGCGCGCCAGCGGCCCGATGGCGGCCGGGGCTTCGGCTTCACCGGCGGCCATTGGCACTGGAACTGGGCCAACGACAGCTTCCGCACCCTGGTGCTCAACGGGATCGTCTGGGCGGCCGGCCTGGACGTGCCCGCCGGCGGCGTCGCCACGCCCACGCCCACCCTCGACGAACTGCTGGTGAATCAGGACAAGCCGCAGCCCGCAAATTTCGACCGGGCCAAGGTCGAGGCTCTTCTTGAGTCCTGGAAGCAGAAGTAACGCCTGGCCCGCGATTACTTCTTCGCCGCCGGCCCCTTCTTCCTCGGCGCCACGCCGTCATCCTCCGGTGCTCCGGCCGCTGGCGTCTTCGCCGCCGACGCACCGGACCAGAGATCCGACACCGGCCGCCCTTCCACCACGCTGCGCAGCACGGCGAACAGCAGCGCATAACGCTGCCGCTGCTCCACGCTCGGTTCCACGGTCCAGGCCAGGCCCATGTTGCGGTCGTTGAACAGGCTGGCAAAACCCACGGCTGTGACCGTCCCCTTGCCATGCTGCGCCACGACCGCCACCGGATGCGGACCAATCCGCGCCAGCGTGCTCCCGCCCCACAACTCGCAGGCCGGGTCCACGCTCACCGCCTGCAGCCCGTCGCCCAGCAGCAGGTCGCCGCGCCACCGCCGTTCGTGGTCCACCGACAGCCCCAGCGGCCACAACAGGCTGTTGGCCGTCGATGCCAGATTCTCCGGCGAATCCAGCACCAGCAGCTTTCCGCCCTCCGCCACGTATCGCTCCAACCGCTGCCGATAGCCGGCCGGCACGCTCCGCGAGGGGCAGATCACCACCAGCACGTCGCCGGAAAAGGCCTCTTCACCACTCTGCCGGCTGGTGAAGTAGCCCAGGCGCGGAATCCACTGCTCCAGCAGTCCGTATCCCTCGCCGCCGCCCCGGATGAAGCCCCCCTTGGCCAACGGCACTTCGGAGAGCGTTCGATCGATCACCACGCGGACCATGGGCCGCTTCTGCGCCGGCGGAGGCAAGGCCCAGCGATGCGCGGCCGCCACGCCCTGGCCGGCCAACACCGCCGCGCACAGCCCCGTCGCCAACCCCAGCGACCACTGTTCCGCCCACGCCTTCCGGCCCAGCCACAGGCCGCCGGCCAGCGCGGCCGCCGCCGCCAGCCACAGCAGGTCGCGCGGATTGTCCGTCCCGCCGCTGTGGTTCAGCCAGGCCAGCATGTTCAAGAACAACTCGGACTTGCCCGGCTCGAAGATGCTGAAGTTGGAGAAGATCGTCGAATCGGTGAAGGCGATCACGCGCCCCGCGCCACAACGCGTCGCCCACACCTGCACAAAGGCCCCGTAGCGCATCTCCGCGTGCTGCTGCGGCACGGGGAAATAGTTGTCCATGTTGTAGTCGGGCGGCAAGTTCCACAGCCCCGTGCTCCGCACCGCGGCGCGCTGCAGGCTCCAGCCCGGCTCGACCGAACAGGAGACGGCGAAATCCATCTGATCGACATGCTGCACGGCCGGATGCGGAATGGCCGGTGAGCGATACAACTGGTCGTAGGCCGAATCCAGCCCGAACAACAGGTCGTTGCGGAAGCGAAAGCCGAAGTGCCGGCCGATATCGTTCAGGTATTGGCTCGATTTGGAAAAGTTGGTGTGCTCGCCCACCAGCAGCAGCCCGCCGCCGCGCTGCACAAACTGCACCACGGCCTCGATCTCGGCCGGCGCGTAGGCCGCCGTGGGCGTCTTGATGACCAGCACATCGCACAGGGCCAGCCGGCGACCCTCGATCGCTTCATTCTCCTTCAACCGCGACATCTCGAAGAATCGCGAACTGTAGTCGTAGATCGCCGAGTAGTTGTAGCCCGAATCCTCGCCGAAAACCTCCGTCCCGTAGCCGCGGTCGCTGGGCTCCCAGGTCGAGTGCCGCTCGACGAACATCACCCGGCCCGCCTGCGGCTTGCCCACCGGCTCCCAATACACGGCCACCACGGCCAGCGCCGCCCCCAGCCCCACCAGGCCCACCGCCGCCGGCAGATGCCAAGCGGCCTGCCGTGCTTCCACGGCAATCTCGCCCCGCGTGTTCTTGGTGACGACAACCGGCGGCACCAGCGGAACCCCCGCCCAACGCCAGGCCAGCCCCACAGGCACCGCCAGCAGCCCCAGCAGCAGCCAGGGACTGAAGCAATGATTCATGATGTGCAGCGGCGCCTCGACGCCCGACAACAGATCGCGCTGCACGTACACCGCCACCATCAGCCCGGCGCGCAGCGGCAGCCACACCGCCATCACCACCGCCAGCTTGCCCGCCGCCCGGCCCCAGGCGCGCAGCCTTTCTTGCGCGGGCCACTGCCGGGCGACCTGAAGGCCCAGCCACACCAGTCCGCCCACCAGGAAGGCCAGCAGGGCCGGATCCAGCAACAGTTCCCAGGTGGCGCCCAGGTGATGCACCTGACGCTGCGAGCGGATCGCCAGCGACTGGGCCTCGATGGATACATCCGCTCCCAGCACGCGCGCCGCGGCACCCAACAGGTCGACCAGCACGAGGGGCAACTCGTGCGATCGCGCGGTGAACCCCGCATACACTTCCAGGCAAACGCCCTGCGCCAACAGCACCGCCCCACTCACAATCGCCCCATGCCCCAACCGGCTCGCGCGCGGCATGCCCGTCAGCGACAAAGCCACGCCCGCCAGCAGCCACAATGGGGCGGCCCGATACGGCCAGGGCATGCCCCACACGGCGGCGGCCGCCAGGGCCATCACGATCAGAGATCTTCGACTGCTCCAGCAGCACGGGGCGCCGTGGGCCAGGGCCAGCGTGCCCAGGACCAACAGCAGCAGCCACACGACCGTGTTGCCGGCATAGAAATAGTCCAGGCCCCACAGCCAGGAACCAGCCAGCAGCGCCACGCCCAACCAGGCCCGCATCATCGCTTGGCCTCCTCGTTCTTGGCCGCCTCGTGTTCCTCGGCCGGTGCGGCCGCATCGGCGGGCGGCAGCCACTCGGGCTGGCGCGTGAGGACCGTCAAAAACCATCGCCAGAAATAGGCGTTGTGCCGCGCGCCGCGCACCGGCTCGCCGTCCGCCCGCTCCAAGAACCGGTTCAGGGCAAACCGCGAATCGCCGATCACCGCCAACTGCCCCTTGCCCACCGCACGCGAGGCGATCAGCGGATCACCGTTCGAATCCCGCACGTGAGCGGTCCACCGCCCGTCCTCCACCGCCAAGGGCCATGCCGCGTAGAACAAAGCCATCGCCTCGCGCCCGTTCCTGTTCAAGTATTGGCCAAAGGCGCAGCCCACCGGCTCCGGCTCCGGCTCGCTCGGATCCAGACCGGCCGGCGAACGCGGAATCGTCAGCCCATACTCGGCCAGCAAGCTCTCGCTCCCCGCCGCATCCTCCGCCCCCGCGCTCAACAGCACCACCCCCCCTTGCTCCATGAACTGCCGCACCGTCTGGCGCTCGCGCTCCGTGAACGGCCGCGCCGGGGCGATCGAAATCAGCAATCCGGCTCGCTCCAGACGCGCCGCGCTGCACTCCGGCAGCAGCAGCGGCAAGTAGCCGTTGCGCATCAGGGTCAACACCAGCCCCGTGATCCCGCGCGCCCCCCAGTCCAGCCCCGTGTAGGCCTCCCAATGGGACGCGTCGATATAGGCCACCCGATTCGGCTTGCTCGCACGTCCGTCGGGCAATACGGCGGCGCCGCGCGCGTTGAACTCCAGAATCAGCGCCACCGCACAGCCCAGAACCACTGCCGCCGCGCCCACGCGCAGCGGTTCAAAATGCACTAACAGCAGAAACCCCAGCCCTGCCAGCAATGCCAGCCCCAGCACCTGACGCCAGGCATCGCCCGGCCCCGTCGACCCGTGCGCCAGCAAACCCAGCAGCCGGCCGACAAAGCGGAACGAACCGGGCAGGACCACGTTGTTCAGACTGGAGGTGTTGCCCAACACCACCACGCGGCCCGCCCCGAATCGCTGCTGTGCGGCCAACACCAGGTCGCCCAAACGCTCGCCGGGCTCCCAGTGCCCCACCCCGGTCAGCACGGCGTCGCTGCCCGGATCGCTCCAGCCCCAGCGCCCCACCAACAGCGGCCGGGCCGCCCATCCCACGCGCAGCGAGGCCCCGGCCAACAGCCCCAACCATTCCGCCCGCGGCGTCAGATCGGCGTTGCACGCCGCATACGAAGTCTCCAGCGACGCGCGCCATCCGCCGACCGGCGAGAGCGCCGAATCGTTGTGGACCGCGATCGACGTGCCGGCCAGCAACTCGTTGAAGCTGCTCGCCTTACCCTCCTCCAGCACGAAGTTCTCAGCGGCGACCAAGATCGCCCCGCCGCGCGCCACAAAGTCCCACACGCGCTCGCGCTGCGCCGCGCTCCAGGGCGTGTTGGGATGAATCACCAGCAGCACGTCGGCCTGCGACAGGTCTTCGGCCGATAGCTCCTTGGATCGTGTGAACTGTCCGCCCAGGCTTTCCACCAGGTCCGGCAGCATGCCCAGCATCCCCGCCGTCTCCTGGCCGTAGGAATCGTGCCGCGGCCGGCCCCAATCCAGCGAACTCTCCTCATAGGCCACGAACCGCTTGCCCTTCAAGTCCGTCTCGATCGGCTCCCACACCAGCAGCAAGGCCGCCGCCGCGGCCAACACCACCGGCCCCCACCGCAGCAACGCCTCATTGCGCAGCCACGTGGGAAGGCGGTGCAGCAGTCGCCGGCAGCAACGATCCACGGTCCGTTTCGGCGGCGCCCAGTACATCACCAGTCCCGCGATCATCGCCTGCAGCATGCCCGCCAATGCCGGCAGCCCCCAAGGAAGCACGCTCCGCAGACTGTCGCCCCAGAACCACACCGGCGTCTGCTCCAGGTCGGCCTGGGGTACGGGCGGAGTCGGCGGAACCAGGGCCAGAAGCGCCTGGATCTGTCCCAGGACGTACAAATAAACCAGGTGTCCAGCCAACACGGCCCCGGCCGCGCAGACCGCACGCCTCCAGCGCGGCGAGGGCGATCCCCACAGCCAACCGGCATAGAACAAGCCACTGAGAACCAGGAAGTCCAAGCCGAAATGGCTCGGTCCCAGCCACAGCTCGCAACCCAGCAGCCGCCCCGCCAGCCAACTCCCGACCGCCGCCACGCGATCGCTCAACAGCCAGACGACCGGAATCGTCACATAGGCCAGCCGATACAAGGCGAACCCCAACACGGCCAGGGCCGCCCACCGCAGGTCGGCGCGCACGGCGTGCGATGGATCCGCGCGATTGGGTCCGGCACCGGCCATCAACCGCGCGCCGTGCCCCGGGGCAATGCCCAGACCAACCAGCACCAGCCCCACCGCCAACACCACCAGCGGTGGATTGCCCCATCCCGTGGCCATCCCCAGCAACAGGCCGCTCGCGGCCAAGAACCACCACCAGGGAAGAACCGCTTCCGACACACGTGGTGCGGCGGTCGGCGCCAAACTGGGCCACACGGCCAGAAGCGCCGTCCCCAAGGCAGCCCACGCCACGACATTCCACAGCAGGGGCACGCCTAAGCCCAGCGATCCGGCCCCTGCCCAGGCCGCCAGAAGGCCCGCACTCGTCGCCACGGCCACGGCCAGGGACCTCGGAAACCTATCGGTGGCCTGCGGGTTGTTCTGGATCGATTGCATACTTGCTTCCACTTAGTTTGTCGGCGTGGCCCCAGGCACATGGCCGGGTTGGCCTCCTTCATAAACACTGCACTCCAGCCACACCGGGAGGTGTTCCGTAATCTCCACCGCCTCTTGGATCGTGAGATTGAATTCCCGGACCAGGTCCACCACGCCCCACCGGCCCGTAAACTCGGCCGTCGCTCGACGGCTGAGGAGGATGTTGTCGGCACACAGCGTGCCGCGCGTCGTGGTCGGCACACCCTCCACGACATGAACCAGATTGAGCGACTCCTCCAACTGCCGCAAGGGGTGCTCTTCGAGATTGAACGTCCCCAACATCAGCACGTCGTCCTCGTTGCGGCCATCGTCGCGAACGGCACGGTACACGTCGTCCAACAACTCGGCCTCCTCGTTGGGCCGGCGCGGATCGGACGCCACGGCGACCAGCGTGAAGGTGAAGGCCTCGGCGGCCGACGGACCCTTGGCTCGAAATACGCCCACCAGCGGCTTGCAGCGAAAGTGCCGGGCCGGATCGGCCACCGCGAAGACCATCGAGCGATCGACCTCGATGATCGAACGATCGAAGACGAACGCCGCGTAACGCTCGACCGCCTCAAGCTGCACCGTCTGCGGCGCGGCATAGTCGAAGGACCGCTTGGAAACCGCTTGCGCCTGTTCGATCAGTCGCACCAACAGTCCCTGGTTGCCGGCGCGCATGTCCGGAATGGCAATCAGATCGAATCGCGCCAAGACCTGCCCCAGCACTTCCCGCACGCGCGGCTGCGCCAGCTTGTTGGCGTCGAGGGTCTCCAAGTTCAATACGGCCAGCCGGAAGGTCTGCCGGCTCGGGACCTTCGGCGCCGGCGCCGGTGCGACCGGAACGCCCGCGCCCGCCGGAGCCCGACCGGGAAAGATCCCCAGTTGCTCGATTCCGGGCAGGTTATATTTCTGCGCCACATACCAGCCGCCGGCGGCCAGCCCCGCCAGCAGCACGAAGATGATCAGGAATCTGGGCATGCTTCTGTCTCCTCCTTGGCCCCCCCGGGACTCGCGTGTCCGGGCTCCTCCGCGACTGTGCCCCCAAATCGCGCCTGGAAGCCCCACGCCGGCCTGCTGCGACTTCCCACGGACGCAAGGGCGATCGGCCTGGACCTATGCCCGGCCGTGGCCCGACCCCTGCACACGCCGACACCCCCGCCTGCCGGCCAAGTCCCTACAATCGGCCAGGCCAGCGCGCAGCGCGCACTCCAAACCCACCCATCCAGGTTACGCGCAGATTGTTCCCCCGTGCAGGCGACTCGTATACTAAAAGGAAGCGATGGAAGTGGCAATACGGAGAACGAGGCGATGCGCCCATTTCGACTGCTGCTCGGCCTGGCCCTGGCCCTGCTGACGATCTGTGTCCCGCCACCGGTCCGGGCCGACGTCTTCGTCTTGGCCAACGGCGAACGCGTGCAGGGCGAACTGCTCAACCCCGACGAGTCGCCGCGCAAGACCTTCGTCATCAAGACTACCTCCGGCGTCACCGTGACGCTGCAGCGCGCCCAGGTGGACCAGGTGCTTCATCCGCGCCCCGCCGAAATCGAATACGACAAGATCCACCACACCTACCCAGACACGCCCCAGGGCCAGTGGGATCTGGCGGCCTGGTGCCTGAAGCAGAACCTCCTCTCCCAACGCAAGGTCCATCTGGAACGGATCATCGAGTTGGACCCCGATCACGCCGAAGCGCGCCGCGCGCTGGGCTACATCAAGTCCGAGGGTCAATGGACGACCCACGAAGCACTGATGAAATCCCGCGGCTATGTCTACTTCCGCAACCGCTGGATGCTGCCCCAGGAACAGGAAGTGATTCTGAACCGCGAGAAGCTCGATCGGGCGGAAAAGGAGTGGATCCAGAAGATCGAACGCTGGCAGGACGCGCTGGGAGGCGACAAGGAACGGGCCGCACGCGAAGGCATCGACAGCATCAACGACCCGCTGGCCGTCCGCGCGCTGACCGCCGTGCTCAAGAACGACAAACGCACTTCCGCACGCATCCTCTTCATCCAAGCCCTGGCCCGGATCAATACCCCCGCCGCCATGAAAGCCCTCGCCGTCTGCTCCATGGAGGACTCGGTGGAAGAGGTGCGACTGACTTGTCTGGACTATCTCAAGAAAGAGAAGCGTCCTGACATCGTGGCCTACTACGTCGGCCAACTCAAGAGCAAGGACAACAAGATGGTCAACCGGGCGGCGGAATGCCTCAGCCACATGAACGACCGCTCCGCCGTCGCCCCCCTCATCGACGCCCTCGTGACCACGCATAAATTCAAGATCGTCACCGGCAACAGCAACCCCGGCAGCGTCAGCACCCAATTCGGCAAAGGGAGCACCGGAGGCGGTGGCGGTGGTATGTCGGTCGGCAGCGCCCCGAAGATCTTCAAGCAAGACATGCGCAACCAGTCGGTCCTCGACGCGCTGGTCATGCTCAGTGGGGGGGCCAACTACACTTACGACATCAAGGCCTGGAAGTCCTGGTACGCCGCCCAAAAGCCCCGCGAGGCGGTCGACGCGCGCCGCAACTGACACGCCCCGCCGAAGCCGCTCGCTCTTCCCTAACGCGCAAGGTCTGCCACGCGCCGCGCGCACCAGCCGCATCGGACTTCGACCGCCCAACCCCTGCGCTGATCGCCACACGGCCCTGGCGGCCTGGGGCCCGATCCGAAAAGTCTGCCCCGGCCCTACATCCGTGCGGCGATTCTCTTCCACTGCCCGCTCTGCGCGCCGCGCGCACCGCAACGCGTCAATTGTCGGACGCCATCGTCCGATGACTCACTTGGGCCGTGTGCGCTGGTAGCCTGCGCGCCCCCGGGGAGTTTCCGTATCCCAAACAGACCGCTCGCACTGCAAACTCACCGCATCTCGCCTCTTTCCGTCCGATTGGAGTAAGATCATGAAGATCACGCAGGTAGTGCTGTCGGCCCTGATGCTGGGGTCGACGGGCCTGGCCCTGGCGGCCAACGAAGGCGCCCTTCAGCCCCTGGCCTACGAGTCCCGCGAGTATCTCACCTTCGATGCCCCCGCCGCCCAGAACGCCCCCGCCCAGGCCGCCGCTCCGCAGTACGAAGGCTGCTATGGCTGCACAGGCAGCTGCGCCGCGGCCTGCTCCGCACAGCCCTGGACCCTCCCCCAACCCTGCATCCTCCAGCAGCATCGAATCAAGGTCGGCGGCTGGGTCGAGCAAGGCTACACGTACAACGCGCGTAAGCCGTCCGATCATTTCAACGGGCCGGTGGCGACCAACGACCTGGCCGACGAGTACCAGTTGAACCAGACCTGGCTGTTCTTCCAGCGCGCCGCGCAGACCAACGGCTGCGGTTGGGACTGGGGCGGGCGTGTGGACCTGGTCTACGGCACCGATTGGCGGTTCGGCAAGTGCCTGGGCCTGGAAGATCGCATCGACAGCCCGGATCACTTCTACGGCATGGTCATCCCCCAGTTCTACTTCGAGGTGGCCTACAACGACCTGTCCGTGAAAATGGGCCACTATGCCACGCGCTTCGGCTACGAAATGATCCCGGCGCCGGGCAACTTCTTCTACTCCCACTCCTACGCCATGTGCTACACCGAGCCGATCCTCGTGACCGGCGTCGAAGCCGACTACAAACTCTCCGACAACTGGCTGGTCATCGGCGGCTTCAACCGCGGCTGGATGATGTTCGAGGACTACAACGAACAACTCGACTTCCTCGGCGGCCTGAAGTGGAGCAGCGACGACAAGGAAACCACCCTCTCCTACGCCGTGACCACCGGCGCGCAGGATGTGGCCGGCAACAACAACCGCTATGCCCACGCCATCGTCTTCACCGAACAGGTCTCCAGCCGCCTGCTCTACGTCCTGCAGCAGAACTACGGCCTGGAGAAGAACGGCGTCACCGCCACCGGCGCCGACGCCCAGTGGTACGGCCTCGACCAGTACCTGATCTATAAGCTCAACTCCTGCTGGTCCGCCGGCCTGCGCATGGAATGGCTCCGCGATGCCGACGGGACACGCGTGGCGGGCATCGGCAACTGGATCGGTTCCGACAAGGGATGGCAGGGCTATGGCTTCGCCGGCGACTTCTACGAAGTCAGCGCCGGCCTCAACTGGCGCCCGCATCCCAACCTCGTCCTGCGGCCCGAACTGCGTTGGGACTGGTACAACGGGCCGGCCAATCCCGACGGCGACTTGCCTTTCGACGACGGCACCGCCAAGAACCAGTTCCTGGCCGCCGTGGACTTGATCGTCACCTTCTGACGAACCGTCCGGCCACTTCTCGATTCACGATCCGGGGCGCGAACCGTTCGCGCCCCGGACCCTTTCTTGATCTTGGCCTTGTGGATGCCCCGCGCGCGACCGGCGGCGGCCCGAGCCGATGGCCCCCCATCACCCAGCCCGGACTATTCACGGCTCCCTTGAAGCCTGAAGCGCAAGCGAAGGCAGAATCACGAGTTTCCCTCGCTTGCGCTTCGGGCTTCGATCGCGCAGTCTGTTTTGGAACGTCCTGGGCCATAAGGACCTATCCCATAACCGCCCCAGCCCGGCCGGGCGGCCCAGCAGGACTGAGCAGCCGACAGGTTTTGGGACCGGCCCTATTGCGTCTCAGGTAAGTAATGCCGTGAGGCCGACCATCGGGAGGCCGGTTGTTCAGGGTAACGGCCGGGACAGCGACGACATTTCTTTTCTGACACTCAATAAATAGTCCGGGCCAGGCGCGTTGGCTGCTCCGGGTGGCTTGTCCAGCAGCGAGTTGGGGGCCACGGCTGGCCGTGTCCCGCAGTGCAGCCGGCACGGTAAGACAGACCACAGGCTCCCAGACGCATTCGCGTGGATGGATTGACGTGCCGCGTCAGATGCCCGCGCGACCGCGCGGCCACAAGCCCCACCGCTCACTGAGCGCGGTGATCGCCACGCGGTCTTCCAGGTTCGGACGGAAGATGGTCAGCACCAGCAGCGGCAGATACCAGGCCATGTACAGTCCGCCGCCGTTGGCGTGCCAGAACTGCGTGCCCAGCATCACGGCCGCCGAGCAACTCAGAAGCGTCCCCAAGTTCTTCTGCGCCGGCCACAGGGCCAGGCTGCTGCACAAGGCCACAAAGGCCGCGACCACCGGAATGCGATACGCCGGCTCGTGATACTGCCAGAACCCGCTGGGATGGCTCCAACCGAACATCTCCAGGAATTGCCCCCAGAAGACATCCAGCTTGCTGGACGTGAAGGCCAGCACGAACAAGACCACCAGCACGATCCACATCACCACCAGCCCCGCGCTGAAACGGATCAACCCCCGCCGCCAATAGAAACCGCACCACAGCGGCAGCAGGAACAGCGGATAGTAGATCACGCCCACGGCCAGCCCCATCAGAATGCCCGCCACCATCGGCCGGCGATAGGCGGCCACCGCCCACACCAAGAACGCGGCCGGCAGCACGTGGTCCACCTCGCCCGTCATCTGCGCCGTGTAGGGCAACAGCAGGTACAGCGAGGCCGCCGCCACGCCCGTCTCCACGTTGTCGAAATGCCGATAGCCGATCAAGGCCATTCCGATCACGATCGCCAGGTGCGCCAGAATGGCGATCGTCCGCGTGGTCGCCTCCTGGATCAGGCCGCGCTGCGACGCCTCCTCCGCGCCCCCCTGCTGGCCGGACACGATCGCCTGGCTGGGCAGCCGCGCCGCCACGAAGAACAACGAATAGCCCGGCCCGTGCGGTGTGAACGAACCGTGCTCGCGCACGCCGCGCTGCTCGGATTGCCGCGCCGCTTCCAGGCTCGGCGTGCCCGTGAGCACGTTCGTAATCAAGAACACCAGCAGCGCTACGCCCGTGAACGTCAGCCCGTCTGCCGTCAGATTGGGCTCCAGCAGCGGACGGCGAACCATCACCGGATCCACCAACAGCCGCACCAGGAAGAACCCGCCCACGCTGAACAGCCACACATAGCCCAACTGCTCCAGGCCGTGCCCCACCAGCAGCAGCCCCGGGGCAAACGCGATCAAGCCCACCAGGTCCAGGTTCCGCACGCTCCAAAAACGACGGAACTTGAAGTAGATCCCGATCGTCAGCAACGACGAGAGATACACCCACGTCGTTGGGTTCATCGAGTATTCAAACAGGATCTTCCGCATGAGCTGCGCGAACCCAACGAGAAGCGGACAGCGAACCGAGTTCAACTCAAGGGGGACGACCCCCTCGTCACCGAAACAGGACCGCACATGTGACGGCGATATTCCTCGTCGCAGACAGCAGCGCGTGGGAAATGCGGTCAGGCTACGGTCTCAGCGGCCCCCACTGCCGGGCGTTCAGGACCATTCTCAGAATACCGCACGACCACTGATTTGCAAGTCCCCGCCCAGCCTGCCATGCACAATTCGGGGGGCCCCGCCATCTCGATCGCCCAGACCGCAAGCCGGCATTCGCTGGCGTAACACCGCACCGCAAAGCCAGCCCAGCCCACGCAGCCTGGCGCAGCTCGTGCATGCCCCAGGTGCAGGGAACGCACAGCGCGCCACTCAAGCCTGAAGCGCCAGCGAAGGCCCAAACCCCCGTAGCCCGAGCAGCAAGCACAACCCCAACGCACGGCTCCCTTGGCCTTCCGCGCGACCTGCCGTCAACCGGGATTCACGCGCGCCCGCGCCTCGTCCGCCCAAGGGCTGTCCGGCGCCAGCTCCAGAAACGCGCGCCAATGCCCCAATGCCTCCGCGCCCTGCCCCGTCTCGTCCAGCAGTCGCGCCAGGTGATAGTGGACGTCGGCATAGTCCGGGTGATACTTCAACGCTCCCTGAAACGCGGCCAGGGCCAGATCCTTCTGCCCCGTCTCGGTCAGAACGCATCCCAGGTTGGCCCGCGCCTCGACGTAGTCCTCGTCCAACTCGATCGCCATGTAGTAGCGTTCGCGCGCTCCGGTCCGATCGCCCAGCCGGTACAGGACCTCGGCCAGTTGGAAGCAGGTTTCGGCCGCCGGTCCGCCCGCCGCCATCGCGGCTCGATACATCTCGGCCGCCGCCTCCAGCTCGCCCGCCTCTTCCAGCTCCGCCGCCGCGCGCGACAGTTGCTCCGGCGAGGTGGCCGAGGGCTCGGCTTCCTCCGGCGCGTGCGCCGCGGCCACCGTCGCGATCGGACGCTCCAGGGCCCGCGCCTCGAAGTCGAACCGCAGTTGTCCACCCGGCTCGACCAGACCGTCTCCCTGGCGGAGCAAGATCTCCTTGCCCTGCACGATGATCGAGAGCTGTGCCAAGGGCCGTTCCACGTCGGGCACGTAGCGCAACAGGGCTTCCAGCTTCTTCTCGATCACTCGCGGCGATACGCCCGCCGCCAACAACTCGGCCAGCCGCCGAGCCGTGGCCACCTCCTGGAAATCGAAGTACGGGAGTCGCCGCACTTCGCGCGCCGGCACAATCAAGCCGCGCCGATGCCAACGCCGGATCACCGCCACCGGCACGTGCAGCAACTCGGCCAGCATGGATGGCGTGTACAGCCGCTGAATGTCCAGTTGCGGCTCGACCAGCCCCAGGCGCTGCCAAAGCTGGCTCTCCGTGAGCACCTCGATGCGGCCCGCCTCTGCCGCTTGCGCAGTGGCCGCGTCGAACCACTCTTCCAGACCGCCTTCGGGCACGGGCAGTTCCTTCTCGCCGATGACGATCAGATGCACCCCGGGATGCGGCGCATCGGCCGGCGTGGCCCCATGCGAACGAATCAACTGAAAGGCGTCGCGCCGCGGCATGCTCGCCAGGCGCCCCACCAAGGCCACCTGCTTGCCTGCCAGAACGCCGGAAGATGCGGAAGGGCCGTCTGCCATGCTCACCTGCTCTGCGGGATAGGAACGCCCCTATCATACCGCATCCGCCCGGCCTGGCCCAGCCGCCGACGCCTTAGGACCTATCCCAGAGCCACTCCAGCCGCGTCGGGCGGCCCGGCAGAACTGAGTTGCCGACAGGTTATGGGACCGGCTCTCAGGTGCTGGAACCGGGCTTCGGCCCGTACACGCTGGGTTGCGGAGGCTGCTCGAGCTGCTTGGGACCGGGAAGGGGAGCCGGCTCCGCCTTGGGCTCCGCCGTGACCGGCGGCAGCGCCGGGGCGGTGTCCGCCGCCGAGGCCTTTTCGCCAGGCGGAGGAACCACCGGCACCAAGGCCCCGGACGTCGGGGCAGGCGTCGGCGCCGGCTCCACGCTCACCGCCGGAGCGCTGCTCTCCACCGGATTCCCACAAGCATCCAACGGCACGCGGCAGCAGATCACGCGCGGCGTGTAGCAGCTATACGTCACCGGCACGCGCTTCTCGACGCACACCGGCACCTGGATCGTCTCCTGCACCGCCTCGGTGCGGCAGACCCGAATCGGAGTCTCTTCCACCTTCTCTTCGCAGACCATGCGGCAGGTCGTCACCGGAATCTGCCGAACCTGCTCTTCGGCCACCATCCGGCAGACCTGCACCGGCACTTGCTGCTCGATCCGCTCCACCACCTGCCGCTGCACCGTGTACGGCACCTTGCGCACGCACTGCTCGCTCACCATCCGGCAAACCTGCTGCGGCACCACCCGGCATACGCGCTCTTCTTGCAGCCGGCAAACCTGGTAAGGCACCTGCTGGCTCACCGCACGCGCCACATACGTGGTCTGCGGCACCTGCACGGCCACCGGGTTCGGCTGCCACACGCGCTGCACTTCATACCGCCCCGTCTGCACCGGCGTCCAATACAGGCCCGGCCGCTGGTAGACCGTCGCGCCTGTGGCCGGATCCGTCAGGTACTGCGCGGTCTGCCACGTCAGCCGATTCCGCGCCACGCCCGGATGTACCACGCATTGATCCACAAACGTCCCCTGGTCCACGTATTGCGTGCTGCAGGTCGTCACCGGCTCCATCACGGTCTGGCACACCGTCCGATAGGCCGTCTCGTAGACAGGCCGCTGGACCGTGTACCATTCCTGGCGCTCCTGGGTCTCCCACACCGGCCGCAACACCGTGTACTGCTCTTCGCGCTCGGCCGTCTCCTGCACGCAGCGCACGCGATTGTAGCTGCAATCCCGCATCTGCGTCTCCCACACCGGACGCATCACCGTGTACCGCTCTTCGCGCGCACTGGTCTCAAGCACCGGCCGGCTCACCGTGTACCGCCGCTGCTGGACCTGGGTTTCCCACACCGGACGATAGCGCGTCACGACTTCCGGGCGATACTGGGTTTCGTATTCCACGCGATAGGCCGTCACCTGCTGCTGATCGTAGACCGTCTGGTACACGAGCCGGTAGGTCTGCCCGTCTCCGCAGGTCGTGCACTGCCCGGATACCAGACCCGGCCAAGCCAACAGCCCACACAGCCATGCACCCTTGCTCATCAACGCCCGAATCATGGGATGACCCCGTTCTTGCGACTGCCTGTAGACCTGAAACCGTCTGCACGCCAGGCTCCCTGTTCAGGGCAGACCCCGCGCGCAGACACCACTCCTCTAGAGTGTGCAATGCAAATCGCGTTTCGGCAAATCTTGCGGGTGATAAGCTTTACCGCCTGGCCGGGTTTAGTCTCACTGAATCAAGGAGTTACGATTTGCAATATTTTCATGAAGTTTCTGGACGTTCCTGCCGGGGATTGAGACTCCCCCTTCTCCCTGGTCGGCAAGCCCTGCCAACACCCCACCCAAAGGGCCAAAGGGGGGGTGGCGACCAGGGCCAGAGCATCCCGCCCCAGGTCCGTCCCAAGCAACACAGGCCCCGCCTGAAGCCTGAAGCGCCAGCGAAGCCTGAAACGTCCGCCTGAAGCCTGAAGCGCCAGCGAAGGCAACGTGCCGCGCCTGCGATGGGGCCCTGTCTCATCCGGGCCGAAGCGCGCGTAGAGATGCAGCGGCCTTCACCCTCTCGGCCCCGCGCAGAACACGCCGCCGCGACGCCCTACTCCGAGGACAGGCGTGTCGAGACGACCCAATCCCGGGCCATGGTGCAAAAGGCGTTGGCCGAGCCACTCGCCGAGAACAACGGCGCGACCCACATGTTAGTGCTGTAGGGCACCACCACGTTTGCCGTGACCGAGGTCGTGTTGTCCAGGATCGTAGCCGGCGTCACCGTGACCGTGTAGTTGGCCACGCCGATCGATTCCAGAATGTACGTAGCCTTGGCCACGCCTTCCGCGTTCGTGGCGCCCGGCACGGCGCAGGTCCGCACCGCCTCGTAGGCCGCGTTGTTGGCCGTCTGGCGGATCATGTTCATCCGCCCCAACTCCAGGGCCGCGAACAAGAACAGGAACAGAATCGGAGCCGTCAGGGCGAATTCCACCGCCGCCGCCCCGCGCCGTCCGCCGACTTGCACCCGCGCCGCATTCGTAGACTGCTTGCGCACTGGTCGCTACTCCGTAAGGATCACCGGAAGCGTCTTGGCCAGTTGCTCGAACGTCGTTTGCAGACTCGCGCCGTCCGGGGCGTAGAAGTAGCGACCCCCCGTCTGCGTGGCGATCGACTGCAGGGCTTGCGTACCCGTCACTCCCGTGTTCAACATGCCCACGGTGTGGACCACGATACTCGCGTTGGCTGCGTTCACGGCCGCGTTGGTGACCGGATTGGAGCCCACGTTCCACTGCCCGTCCGAGAACAGAATGATGATCTTGTTCCAGGGCAGCCCATCCTCGGTCGAGTTGAACAGGTTCACCGCCGCCTGCAACCCCGCATTCATGTCCGTGCCGCCAAACATCGTGTACTTCGTGCGATTAGAGATCGCCGATCGAACGTTCGTATAGTCATAGACGAACGTCGAGTCGATCGTCGTCGTCGGGAATGAACGCGTGCCTGTGGTCAAGTTCTTCTGGAAGTAGTAGGGGGATGCGCTCGTGCTCGACCCCCACGTGATCAAGGCCACCGGCGTTTCCGTCGTCGTGCTCTCAAGAACGTTCAGGAAGATGTTCGCCGCCGCCGCCAGGTGGTACCACCGGCTCAGGTTGCAGGGAGGATACTTCTGCTTGTTCTCGGTGGTCAGATTGGACGGCACGCCTACGGGCCAGCCGCTGCTGGAGATGGGCCATTGTTCATCCGTTCCGCTCGTGTCGAAGGTCATCGATCGCGAACGGTCGAAACACAGGCAAACCTTGTTCCGCACGAAGGCCGCGGTGGAACTCATTTTCGGGCTGAAGGTCTCTCTGCCTAGCACCTTTCCGAAGAACAGTTTCACCGCCCCCGTGACCGAGTTGGCCGTCATATTGGCCGTCACGCTGGCCGCAGTCGTGGGCGTCGCCCCCTCGGTGAAGGTCCAGCGGCCATTGCTCACATAGGTCACGCCGCCGATCTTCACGTCGTTGGTGCTGATCGTCAGCGGGGCTCCGCCGACGGTATTCTTGGCCGCATAGGCGACCGCCTGCGCCTTGGCGTCCGCCGCGCTGCCGCCCAGCGACAGACCGGTCACGGCCGCCTTGGCCGCCGCGTCGGTGGCAATGTGCAGTTCCTTGCGCACCAGGTGCATGTAGGCCACGTCCACCGAAAACGCCGCCGCCACCAGCAGCAACACCAGCGATACGGCCACCAGGACCAGCATCGCTCCCTTGCGTGTCCAACGCTCCCGCTTTCCGCGCAGCATCTTCTGGTAGAGGGATCCAATCCCAACCGTCCACCGGCTTGGGGAACGACTCATAGGATGCCCTTTCACTGCCGAATCATCGTTACCGAGACCGTCACATCACCGACCGTCGCTCCCAGCAGGAACGGCTCCATATAGCAGTTCGCCGGAAAAGGGGCCGTCACCGTGGCCCTGACCTCTGTCCCCGTGGCCGTGGCCGTCGTCACCGTGGGTGAGATCGTCACGCTCCCACCGGTAACCCCGCGCAGAGTCAAGGTGCTGGTTCCGGCCGCAATCGCGGCCGTCGACGTCTGCCCCGGCGCGGTCGCGGTGCGCGCCGCCTCGAAGGCGGCCGTCACCAGACGCTGCCGCAAGAAGACCAGGTCCGTGGCCTCCAATGTGCCCAGCGTCAACAGGACCATCACCGGCAGGCAGACGGCCAACTCCACCGCCGCCGCCCCCTGGCGAAGCCGATGCGAACAGCGCGCTGTCATGGCAGAAACCATACGCCTCACGGCCTGAGATTCTCAAGACATAGGAACCGATCCCAGAACCACCCCAGCCACGTCGGGCGGCCCAGCAAGCCTGAGCTGCCAACAGGTTCCGGGACCGGCTCCAAGAAAGCGACCTGGGCGCCGAACCTGTTCGGCTCCATCTGAAACCTAGGTCATTTCGCGCCGCCAGGACGGCCCGCGCCTTCGGCAGAATCCAACCCGCGCCCCATTCCAGCGTCCCGGGGCGCGATGAAAACGGCTGTGACGATTGCGCCCGCCGACGGCCTGCATCCGTTGCCGACGGCCTGCACCGGGGCATCCTGAACGCAGCGAAGGATCTCGAACCACGCGCATGCCGCGGTGCGCGTCTATTGAGTCCTGTATTACTTGGGGAACGAGGGCGACCGACGGGAGCCCGGTTTCCCGGGACGGAACGCTGCGAAGTGTTGCACAATCAACAACGGAATCAATAATCGCAGCCTCGTAGGCTGGGGCGAGCGCAGCGAGCCCCACCGAAGCCCGCCTGAGATCCGCGCAGCATGGGCGGCCGGCACCACGCCGGCGTCATTCCGCAACCAGCGGCAACAAGATCCGCGAGGCCCGCGCCCCGCCGTGGTGCACGCGCTGCGCCGCCGGAACCAGTTCCACGTCCGCGTTGCAGTCCGCCGCCGTGTTGTGGTTGCGGTCGTAGTTGGGAAAATCGGAACTGGTCACGTCCAGCCGGATGCGGTGCCCCGGCAGAAAAGCATTCGATGTCGGCCCCATGCGGATCGTGTACTGCACCACCTCGTTCGGCTTCAACAACTTGGGCTTGTCCAACCCCATGCGAAACCGGGCCCGAACCATGCCCGCGCAGCAATCGCGCGCCAGCCCGTCCGGCGCCACGTCGATCAGACGCACGAACCAATCCGTGTCCGGGGCCGATGTCGCTGCGTACAACTCCACCACCGGGTTGCCCGTCACCTCGAACCGCCGCCGCAGCGGTTCGCTCTGATACGCCAGGATGTCCCGCCGTTTGGCCAAGGGACGCTGATCGGCCACGGCCGTGAAGCTCCCCTTGCCGAACAAGGTCGGAACCGGATCCTGCGGGTCGTACTCGTACACGTCGCTCCGCGCCACCGCCGGCGCAAACTCCACCAGCCGGCCGTCGCCGGCCGGGGTGTTGGCCTGGCCACCGCTGGTCAAGTAGAACGCCTGCTCCCTGGCGCGCGCCAACGGCCACGCCTGCTCGGCGCGCCAACGGTTGTCCCCCATCACAAAGATCCGCACCGGCGCGTCTCGTTCCACGCCGTTGGGCACACGCTTCAGCCAGTAGTCGAACCAGCGGATGTCTTCGGCCGCCAGGTCCACCTCCGCTTCCGGGCCAAAATCGATCGCCCCGAACTTGCGCTGGCCCAGCGTGCTGTGCCCCCAGGGACCGACGATGATCCGCGACCGCTTTCGCGCGGTCTCCGTCTTGCCCTGCGCGGCCAAGGCGCGATGCAGGCGCAGGTCCCCGTTGCAGTGATCGTGCCAGCCCACCACGTCCAGGTTGGGCACTTCGATCTCGCGGCAAGCCTCGTCCAGCCGCCACGGGTCCAGGTGCGGATGCCGCAGCCAGTATTGCACCGGCTCCGTCTCGTGCTCGAACACTTCCCGCGGCAGATTCAGCCAGGGCAGAAAGCCCAGCCACTTCTCGCTCTCGCCCGCGCGCCAGTTCTCCACCGCCGCCGCGCGCGCATCCGGCCCGGCGCGGCCGGCGCGATAACGCATGTCGGGCGTGATGGTCGTGATCCACCACTCCAGCCGCCGCCCCGGACGAATCGTCCCCGGCCCCTCCAGGTCCGTGTACCGCGCCGGAATCGTCCGCGCCGCCATGGCCGCCAGGGCCGGCGGTTGCTGCGCCGCCAGTCGCCACTGCAAGAACGCATTGTATGACGCCCCGAACGTGCCCACCTTGCCCGTCGAGTTCGGCAACCTGGAAGCCCACTGCACCGTGTCGTAGCCGTCCTCGCCGTCGCGCGTCTGGAACCGCACGAACGACTCGAACCGCCCTTCCGACGCGTACCGCCCGCGCACGTCCTGGCACACCACAATGTAGCCCGCCTGCACGTACCGCGGCGGCGCCTTGCCCTGCTTGCCGTAAGGCGTCCGCAGCAAGAGCACCGGATAAGGGCCGCCGCGGTCGGGCCGGTGGACGTCCGCACGCAACACTACCCCGTCCCGCATCGGCACGGCCACGTCCCGCTCCACCAACACCGGCCACGACCCGAGATCCGCTTCGGCTGCCAGGCTCGACCACGCCAACACCAGGACATAGCACGGCGACATGCTCCGCCCCTCCTACCCCTTGCCGAAGTAGCCCAGCCGTTTCAACGTCTCGCCCACGTGCGGGTAGATCCGCATCGCGTTGCGGAAATAGATCTTCTCCAGCACCTCTTGCGGCAAGGCCAGACCGCGCAGCTTGTGCTCGTCCTGGATGCCGCTGGGCAGCTCCTTGTCCGTCTCCAGCAGATCGAAGTACCGCTGGTACTGGGGCACCTTGTCCCGGACTTCCGGAAACTGCTTGTCCAGTTCCGGCACGAACCACTTGCTCCCCACGTCCGTGCCGAACACGATCCGGTCGGCATACTCGATCATGAACGCGCGCAGGTTCTCCCGCCCCACGGCATGCCAGAACACGGGCGTCGTGGCCAGGTCGATGTTCAGGTTGGCGTAGGTGCTGAGCATGTAGCGCAAATAGTCCAACTGCTCGTCCGAATAGCACAACCACAACATGTGGGCATTGACCACGACCAGCCCCGGGTGCTTCTTCAGAACGTTCTCCCAGGCATGCTGCTGCCGCCAGAACTCCACCGGCTCGTCGAACCATTCCGAACGCCGGCCAAAGGTGCCACAGGGATTCGACACGTGCGGCGAGGTGGCCAGCATCCCGATCTGATCCATCGTGTTGAACACCGGCTCGTGCGCCGGATGGTCGATCTGCACCCCGCGCTGCCAGCCGGGGTAGAACTTGAACCCCATCACCCCCTGCTTCTGCCAATGCACCAATTCCTGCGGCGAATACCGCAGACCGTCCTTGATCGCATAGTCGAAAATGCTGAACTGGATCCGCCCCTGGTAACGTTGCCGCAATTCGTTCGCGTCGGGCGGTTCCGGCGGCTCGGACTTCGAAGAGCCCAGGCTGAACCACATGGCCATCTCCACGTTCAGCCGCTCCTTCAAGGCCTGGCGCAGGGCCATGTAGTCGTCCATCAACTTCCAATCGTTGCGGATATGCGCGTGCACGTCGATCCGCGGCATGGTCGCCAGGGTGAAAGCCGGCTCGCTCGCCTTCGCACTCGCCTGCGCCCCCCCGGCCCAGATGCCGGCCGCCCCTAATCCCGCCACCGTCCCTGCCGTAGTCATCAAGAACTCGCGCCGCGTTGCCGCACCGGATGCCTTCTCGTTCACAGCACGTTCCTCGCAAAGAAGAAAGGGAAACCTCGCCCGGCCCGCGCCCCCAGAAAACCGGCCCACCGCTGCTCCGCCGGCTGGTGGTCGAACCTGATCTTGCCCCCCGCCGCAGGGCTTGTCAATACGCGCGCCTGGCGGCCTGGCGCCCTGGCGTTGGATGGCATCTCGATTTCTCACGATGACAAAGCACTATTGGCCCTCAGGCAAGCAGGTCAACCAGGGCAGGACGACCAGCGGAAGTCCCGTTTCGCGGCACAAACGCCACTCTCCTGTGGCGTTCCTCTTCTGACGATCCATCGACCGTGTCCTCCTGCCCTCTTTCCCGTTTCCCCCCTTCCCTCTTCTCCTTCTTACACAGAAGTCCCCGAGGATACACGCCCCTTCCCTCGGCCAATCTGCTGTTGGATAATCAAAGGGCACGTCTTCTTGAGAACCGATCCCAGAACTGCCACAGCCAGGTCGGGCGACCCGGTGGGAGCGATCGGCCGACAGGTTCTGGGACCGGCTCTGATTGTTCCTGCCGATCCCATCGGTTTCCCCACGAGGCGCCTTATGTTGCGATCCACCGCGTTGCAGTCCCTGCTACTGCTGCTCGGCTTCGTGCCGGCCCTGAACGCCGACACGCCACGCGCCGTTGCGCCTCAGGCCAGTGATGCCGCAAGGCCGACCGTCGCGAGGCCGGTCCTCCAGGGCAACGCGCCGGATAGTGACGACATTGCCGCTCTGACCACCACAAAGCCGGCCGAAATCACCAACCGCATCGGTCTGGCGCTGGTGCTCGTGCCCGCCGGCGAGTTCCTCATGGGCGGCCAGGAAACCGCCTCGGAACTCGTCCAGGCCTTTGCCGCCTACCGCCGCAAAGCCGAGTACTTCGCCGACGAATACCCTCAGCACCGCGTGCGCATCACCAGGCCCTTCTATCTCGGCAAGTACGAAGTCACCGTCGGCCAGTTCACGCGCTTCGTCCAGGACAGCGGCTATCGCACCGAGGCCGAGACCGACGGCCAGGGCGGCTGGGGCTTCAACGCCGAACTCCACAAGTGCGAAGGCCGCCGGCCGCAGTTCAACTGGCGCACGCCGGGCTTCCCCCAAACCGACCAGCACCCCGTGCTCGACGTCACCTGGAACGACGCCCTCGCCTTCTGCCGCTGGCTCAGCCAAACCGAGGGTCACACCTATCGCCTGCCTACCGAGGCCGAGTGGGAATATGCCTGCCGGGCCGGAACCAAAACCCGTTACAACTTCGGCAACAACCCGGACGACTTGTTCCAACAGGCCAACACGCTCGAGGCGCGCGGACGCACCGAGTTCCCCCATGTCCAAGACGTCATGCCCGCGGCCGGCGAAAAACTGACCTTCACCATGCCGGTGGGCCGCTTCGCCCCCAACGCCTTCGGCCTGCACGACATGCACGGCAACGTCTGGGAATGGTGCGCCGACTGGCACGCCGACGACTACTACGCGCGCTCGCCCGTGGACGATCCTGCGGGGCCCGACTCGGGCGACGTGCGCGTCCGCCGCGGCGGCGGCTGGAACAGCTTTCCGCTCTGGGCGCGCGCGTCGTTCCGCAACTGGAACACCGAAAAGAGCCGTTGCGTGAACCTCGGATTCCGCGTGGCGTGCGACCAGTGACCACGGCCCGCGCCCTCAGAGCCTATGCCAGAACCATCACGGGCGTAGGGCGCGCCGAGCGGAGCGAGGCACGCCGCTTGGAACGGACGCAGGGTGGAATATGCAAACCGTGGCGCGCCGAGCGGCGGATCGGGCCGCCGACAGATCCCGGGACCGGCGCTACAGATACTGCTCCAGCAGCCGGCGGCTGGCGCGGTCCAGGGCGGCCGTGTCCGGAATCAGATAGCGAATCCCGGACTTGTCCATGAGCATCGCCCGGCGGCCGTTCAGCCGCCGCACCACGTTCTCGTCATTGGTCTGGAAGCTGACCGGCCCGCGATCGGTCTCCAGTTCCCAGCAACTGCAGTCCGACTCCTCGCGGATCTGCACGATCCGCTGCACCACCGGCACGAACTCGTGTCCGGCCAGTTCCTCCTCCAGCGTGCGGCGCAGCTCCGGATCGAGCTGGCCCAGGTGCTGGATGCAGGCCAGCTCGTGCCCCTGCTCGTCGCAGATCGCGATCCACTGGTCGGGAAAGGAGACCGGGAAACAGCGCACCGGCTCCACGTCCACGTGCCGCCGCCCCTGGGCGTCGGTCAGCACCAGGCGGTGCCGCTCGTCGCGATGCAGCGTGAAGTCCGGGCCCGCCGATGGTGTCGCGTCTGCCATACTTGTTCCTTCACGGCGTGCGCGCCGCTTCGGCCGCGCGCGCTCGGTTCATCTCCAGTTGCGCCCGGTACAACCGGGCATAAGTCCCGCCGCGCTGCAGCAGATCGTCGTGGGGCCCCACCTCCACGATCTGCCCCCGCTCCAACACCACCAGCCGATCCGCGCGCCGCAAGGTGCTCAGCCGGTGGGCGATGGCGATCGTGGTGCGGCCCTGGATCAGGTTCTCCAGCGCCAACTGGATCTCCCGCTCCGTCTCGGTGTCTACCGAGGACGTGGCCTCGTCCAGAATCAGGATTCGCGGATCGATCAACAGCGCGCGCGCAATGCTGATCCGCTGCCGCTCCCCGCCCGACAGCGACTGCCCGCGCTCGCCGACCATCGAGTCATACCCGTCCGGCAGGCGGAGGATGAAGTCGTGGGCGCGCGCCGCGCGCGCCGCCTCCATGATCGCTTCCAAGCTCGCGTCGGGCCGGCCGTAGGCGATGTTCTCGGCGATCGTGCCGTAGAACAGAAACGGCTCCTGCAGCACCACGCCGATATTGCGGCGGTAGCCGTCCAGCGGAAAGTCGCGGATGTCCGTCCCGTCGACGTGGATCGCCCCTTCGCTCACGTCGTAAAAGCGGCACACCAGGTTGATCAGCGTGGTCTTGCCCGCCCCGCTGGGCCCCACCAGGCCGATCATCTCGCCCGGCCGGATGTCCAACTCCACGTTGTCCAGCACGGGCCGGCTGTGATAGCGGAAGCTCACGCGCCGCAACTCGATGTGCCCTTCCACGCGTCCCACCGGCGCCGGCTGGGCCGGCTCGGTGACGCGCGGTTGCTGGTCGAGGACTTCCATCAACCGCTGGGCGCTGGCCGCCGCGCGCTCGGTCAACGAAAACATCCGGCTCATCGCCTCCACGCGCACGTAGAACCGCCCGATGTAGGCCAGGAATCCGGCCAACACACCGACCGTGATCTGCAGGTCGATCACGCGCCACGCGCCAAAGGCCCATACCACCAGCAGGCCCACCTGGTTCATCAAGGCCACCATCGGCCAGAAGAACGTCCACACCGTGTTCACCCGGTCGTTGGCCTCCACCACCCGGTTGTTCGTCATGCGGAAGCGATCCATCTCCCGCCGTTCCTGGGCAAAGGCCTTCACCACGCGAATGCCAGGAATCGAGTCCGCCAGCACGCTGGTCATCTCTCCCCACCGCCGCCCGCCCCGCTGGAAACCCGTCTGCAGCCGCGCGCGCACCAGGTACACCAGCCAGATGATCAACGGCAGCGGACACAACGTCACCGCCGCCAGCGTGGGATTGATCGAAAACAGGATCACCGCCGTGCCCACGATCATCAGCACGTCGGCCCCGAAATCCATCAGCGTGTCGGAAAGGTAGCTGCAAATGCGGTCCGTGTCGCTGCTGATCCGCGCGATCAGGTCGCCCGTGCGCCGACCGGAAAAGTACTCCAACGACAAGCGCAGCAGGTGCCCGTAAGTCTCGTTGCGCAGGTTGGCGCTGATCCGCTCGCTGACCCAGGCCATCACCGCCCCCTGGCCCCAAGCCAGCACCCATGCCCCCACCGCCGCCGCCAGCAACCCCGTCAGATACCAGGCCACGGTCGCCAGCCGCGACGCCCCATCCTGGTCCCGCAACTCACGCAACTGCCCCTCGCGCGCCGCCGCATCCTGCTGCGTCGACTTCTCGACTTCCTCCACCCGGTTCTGATAGGGAATCAACACCTTGTCCATCAACGGGATGGTCAAGTACGGCGGCACCAGGCTCAAGGCCGTGCTCGCCAGCGACAACACCACGCCCAGGATGATCAGGTTCGTACACGGCCGCGCGAACCGGGTGATCCGCAACAGCGACCACGCCTTGGGCCGCGCGTCGCCGTTGGTCGCCCACGTCTCCTGCTCCTCCTCGTCCGCCTCTTCGGCGTTCACGTAGGTCCCGTTGCGCAGATCGCGGAATCGCCGGGCCAGGTCGTGGGCCGCGGCCGAAACCGCCACCGTGTAACGCCACTGCGTCAGCTCTCCGCCCGTGTTGACCAGCTCCAGCCGTCCCAGCCCGGCTCGATCCCGCGCACGCAGGTCGGCAATCTCCGCCAGCCGCCAACTCCGCCAGGCCCCGCCCCCCTCCCCTGACCCAACCGCTCCTTGCGCCAACAACCGTTGGTTGGTCAACACCACCTCTTGCCGCGCATAGCGCAATTGCAGGTCCAGGTCCGTGACCAGCCGCGCCACCACGTACTCGCCAGCCGCAAGCTGCCCTTCAATGCTCTGCTGGTCAACCGGCTCCAGCGCGCGAGTCTGGTTCGTGATGGGGGGCAAAAGAGGGCTCCTTGGGACCAGAAGGCCGTCCCGGGCAAGATGGCCGACAGGGGAAGACCGGGCGAATCTGGGGAAACTTCCAGTATACTCACCGCCACAGAAACGTGCAAAAAACGCACCCCACACGCGTGGGGAAGGCGACTCCGGCATGGCCGAATCGGGCCCAATTTTGAGCGGTGTCGACCGGCGCGCACATCGCCGCGCCAACCGCCATCCTTCACCCCTCATTACGAAGCTTCCACGGTGCTCGGCTCAACCAATTCCCCACGCCACGCCAGACAGGCAGCAACCCTGCACCGACGCCAGACGGTCGAACAGCCCCCAATACGGATGCAACAGCCCCGCTACACCTACTAGTCCACTTGCGACGCAGGTACGACTCACAACCTCTTTACCATCATTGCTTTATACATTGCAACGCAGCACGAACCCCAACGAAACACAAGCTACCGCGTTGCTTGTTGCGTGTTGCTAGCCTCGTGCGGTCGCGATTCGTCCCGGACCACCGTTCAACCTCACGGTCGTTGCACCAAGCTCGGTCGATCCGCGTAGAATGTACGCACGAGCACCCAGCCGTCGCCGCGCGCTCCGCGGAAGGTCCTGCTGTGATTCAGCTTGCGAGCGCGAAGGGCTTAGATTTATACTGGAAAGCACTTACACCTTGTGCGCTCCACTCCTGCCAACGATTCCTCGGCCCACCTCTGGCAGGCACGAGTCGCGTCTCTCTTGCCCCAGTTTCATGGAAATTCGCAAGATCTACACTCTTCGCGGGCCCAATGTCTGGTCCCGTTCCCCCGTCCTGGAAGCCTGGGTCGATATCGGTCGGTTGGAGGACTTCCCCTCCAACACCCTGCCCGGCTTCAACGAACGCCTCATGGCCTGGCTCCCCTCGCTGATCGAACATCGATGCAGCATCGGCGAGCGGGGGGGATTCTTCCAGCGGCTCCAGACCGGCACCTACATGGGCCACATCCTGGAACACGTCACGCTGGAACTCCAGACCCAGGCCGGATCGAACATGGGCTTCGGCCGCGCACGCGAGACGGCCCAGCGCGGCGTGTACAAGGTGGTCATCAAGTTCGAGGAAGAGAACCTGGCGCGCGCCTGCCTCCGCGCCGCACACCAGCTCCTCATGGCCGCCATCGAGGACCGCCCCTTCGACGTTCCCGCCACCCTCAAACGCCTCCGCGAGCTGGCGAACGTCGTCTGCCTGGGTCCAACCACCGGCGCCATCGTCAAGGCGGCGCAAAGCCGCGGCATCCCGGTGCGCCGCCTGGACTCCGGCAGCCTGGTGCAGCTCGGCCATGGAGCCCAACAGCACCGCATCCGCATGGCCGAGACCGACTTCACCGGAGCCATCGCCGAAGCCATCTCCAAGGAAAAGGACGTCACCAACAGCCTGCTCCGCGAGATGTCCATCCCCGTGCCCGAAGGGCGCGTGGCCGAAAGTCCCGAAGAAGCCTGGGCCGTGGCCGAAGAGATCGGCCTGCCGGTGGTCGTCAAGCCGACCAACGCCAACCACGGTCGCGGGGTGACCATCAACCTCACCACGCGCGAACAGGTCATCAAGGCCTACGAGGTCGCCCTGCCCGAAGGCGATGGCGTGATGGTCGAACAGTTCGTGGCCGGAGCCGAGCATCGCCTGCTGGTCGTGAAGGGCCAACTGATCGCCGCCGCACGCGGTGAGCCCGAACAGGTCACCGGCGACGGCGCGCGCACCGTGCGCCAGTTGGTCGACGAGTTGAACCAGGATCCGCGCCGCGGCGACGATTGGTCCAGCCCGCTGTGCAAGGTCGAAATCGACCCCATGGCCGTCTTGATGCTGGAAAAACAGGGCTACACCCCCGACTCCGTGCCGCGCAAGGGCCGCACGGTGCTCATCCACTACAACGGCGAGCACCTCAACGACGTGACCGATGATGTGCATCCCGAATGCGCCGCCATGGCCATCCTCGCGGCGCGCGTGGTGGGGCTGGACATTGCCGGCGTGGACATGATCGTGCGCGACATCCGCCGCCCCTTGCGCGAACAAGGGGGCAAGATCGTCGAGGTCAACGCCGGCCCCGGCGTGCGCATGCACCTCGAACCGCAGAACGGCAAACCCCGCCCCGTGGGCGAAGCCATCGTGGCCACGCTCTTCGGCGAAGGCCAGAACGGTCGCATTCCGATCGTGGCCGTCAGCGGCACCAACGGCAAGACCATCGTCACCCAGCTCGTGGCGCACGTGCTCCGCGAGGTCTACGACTGTGTGGGCGAGGCCTCTTCCGAAGGCTCGTTCGCCGGCGACAACCTCATCGACAGCGGCGATTGCACCGGCCCGCGGCACGCGCGCGGCCTGCTCCTGCACCCCGATGTCCAGGCAGCCGTGTTCGAAACCTCCTGCCAAGGCATCCTGGAGGGCGGATTGGCCTTCGATCTGTGCGACGTGGCCGTGATCACCAACCTCGGCGAAGCCGATCACTTGGGGCATCACGATATCGACGCCGCCGACCGCATGGTCTGGGTCAAACGCTCCGTGGTCGACGTCGTCACGCCCCAAACCGGCATGGCCGTCATCAACGCCGCCGATCCGCTGGCCGCCTCCATCGCCCAGTACAGCCGGGGCAAAGTGACCTACTTCTCCGATGTCGCCGATGATCCGCTCGTGGCCGAGCACCGGCTCAAGGGCGGCCGCGCCGTGCTGGTCCGCGACGGCGTGATCGTCCTGGCCGAAGGGAACTGGGAGGCAGCGCTCGGTCTGCTGGACCGCGTGCCCGTGACGCTCGGCGGAAAGGTCCGCTTCCAGGTCCAGAATGTGCTCGCCGCGGTCGGCGCCTTGTGGGCCCTGGGCATCCCTGTGGCCACCATGCGCCAGCGTCTGGAAACGTTCCAGCCGCCGCCGTCGGCCACGCCGCGTTTCCAGGTCCTGCTCCAGGACAACGTGACCGTGCTCTGCGATGCCTGCCACAACTTCTCGGGGATCTCCGCGCTGGTCGAGGCCCTGGATACGATTCCCCATCGCCGTCGCACGATCGTCTATTCGGCCTTCGGCGATCGCCGCGACGCGGACCTCGTGCGTCAGGGGGAACTGCTGGCGGCACACTTCGACCGCGTGCTGCTGTACGACCACCAGCAGGCCCACAAACGCCCCGCCGGCGAAATCCCCGCGCTCCTCGCCCAGGGCCTGGCCGCCGGTGGTCGAGTCAGCCACATCGTCCAGAAGCCTACCTATGCCGAAGCCGTCCAAGAGGCCTGGGCCCAGCGCCAGCCCGACGAACTGCTGGTGATTCAGACCGGCATCGTCGGCGGCCTGGATCGGCTGGCCATCCAACTCGGCTGGCGCAAGCCACGCTGATGCCCTATTCCGCCTCTTCGGCTCGACCGGGCGGGCTGATGCCGAAGTCCTGAATGCTCAGCAGGCTGTAGAACGGCAGGCCCAGCTTGGCGAAGGCCTCGGCGCCCCCTTCCATGCGGTCGATCACGGCCAGAATGCCCACAATCTTCAGCCCAAAGGCCTTGGCCCGCTCGATCGCCGCCAGCGACGATCCGCCCGTGGTCACCACGTCTTCCACGATCACGGCCGTTTGACCGGGCTGGACCGGGCCTTCCAGGTACTGATTGGTGCCGTGCCCTTTGGCTTCCTTGCGCACCATGAACCCCAACAGGGGCGTGCCCCGCACCGACGACATCGTCACCGCCGCCGCCGTGATCGGATCCGCCCCAATCGCCATTCCGCCGATCGCATCCGGCTGCCAACCGCTCCGCTCAACCAGATCCAAGAAGCCTTCGGCAATCAGCCGCGCGCCGTGCGGATCGAGCGTGACCTGCTTGCCGTCCAGGTAGTAGCTGGACCGCTTGCCCGAAACCAGCGTAAAACTGCCAAACTTCAAGGCCTTGTGGCGAACCAGGGCGATCAGTGCTTCGCGATCGTACACGGGGGAGACTCCTTGCTCATTGCGGGTCAGGAAGGCGTCGCTGCCGGCCAGGCGCACACCACGCGCCCATCGCAGGCCCGCCGTGCCATACCTATAAGCTCTGGCAAGGCAAATTGCAACAGGCGCACAAGCCCATTGCCCCCGCTGTTCCCATCTTCCATACTGTTGACCGGAAACGAGCGACACGCGCCAACCTCCTGAACGCCAGCGTCTCTCCGCAGTCGCACCCACGGAAGTATGCCATGAAGCGCCTCTTTGCCCTCCTGCTTCTGACCGGAGTCGCCACCACCTCCGCTGCGGATGACCTGCGCCCCCACGAACGCTGGATCTGGACCGAGTTGATCGGCTTCGACAACCGTCAGCCGGACCTCGGCGCAGACCAATACATCCGGCAGGCGGGCTTTACCCCCACGGCCATCTGCCTCCTGCTGGGCTCGCCCGACTTCTTTCTTTCCCATGCCGGCATCGACCGCCCACAACCCCTGCCGCCAGAATGCTGCTCGCGCGATGGACATGAATTCAACCGCGAGCGCTCGCGCCAGGTCTGGACCAACCATCAGCTCCGCAGCCTGGTCCAAAATCTCCGCCGCCACGGTGTCCAGGTCTACGCCTCGACCTTCACCCGCTTCTTCCGCAACCGCTCGCATCGCGAATGGCTGGCCGACCATCCCGAGGTCTTCCAGGTCTGGCGCACGAAGGGGTTCGCCTGGTCCCTCAATCCCTTGGCCCGCCTCAACGACGGCGGCTATTTCCAGGACTTCTTCGCGCGCCAGGTCGTGGCCGTGCTGCAGGATTACGGATTCGACGGCTGGCACGGTCCCGACGGCTGGGGCCCACTGAACGGCCCGATCTACGAGAATTCCTTTTCCGACGACATGGCCGGCCAATTCGCCGCCCACACCCAACTTGAACTGCCGGTGACCGTCACCCAGGTTTGCGCCAACGACCTGGAAAAACTGCAGGCTCGCGGCGACTGGATTTGGCAGCACGCGCGCCGCGACTGGATCGACTTCTACGCCGACCGCTGGGCCGGCTTCTGGCGCACCATGGCCGGCGCCGCACATCAGGCCGGCAAGAAGGTTGTCATCAACTCGGCCTGGGGCCGAGCCCCCTTCGAGTCGCTCTACCGCTACGGCATCGACTACCGCAAGATCGTCGACGCCGGTGTGGACGGGATCATCGTGGAGACGGCCGCAGCCGGCCTGGCCATGGACCCGCGCCTCGGCGGCGGGGACATGCACGACCATTTCCTCTCCATGCTCATGCTCATCAAGGCCTACGTGCCCGACGCCAAACTCATCTTCCTGCACAACGTGCACGACGTGGTCGAGCAATGGGACGCCCTGCGTCACGCCCCGGCCCTGCTGGAACGGGAAATCCACGCCCTGGCCAATGTGTTCTACGCCGACCCGCAGGGGCGATGCCGCCCCTGTGCCGACGGGTTTGTGGTCTGCCTGGGCGACGCCATCCATCGCGACGAGTGGGCCTGGCTGTGTGACAAATGGAAGTTGGCCTTCTGCGCGCCGCCGCACCGCACCTTGGGAGCCACCTTGCTCTGGTCCGATGCGGCCCTCCGCAACGAACTCGACGCGTTCATCTCCACGCGTCTCCGTTTCACCGACCGGCTCCTGGCCGAACTGATGGCCGCCGGCGCGCCCGTCCAGGCCGTGGCCCGCACCAGAGAGCTACAACAACTCTCCGGCCCGTTGCTGGTCCTCAACCCGCAGCTCTTCCCGGCTGCCGAACTAGCCGAGGTGCTGGCCTACGATCGTGGGCCGATCATCACCGTGGGCGGCAAATTTCCCAGCATGCCCACCGCGGGCCTGGAGTTCTGCGACGCCGGACCAGCTAACCCTGTCTGGTGCGGTGTGTATCGATCGAGCTATCAGGCACAAGTGAACATCGAGCCGTCCCAGGTGCCAGCCGAGGAAGTCGACCCGGCCAAGGCCTCCGATCCGCGCGGTTATTGGGACGCCCTTCCTGCCCGGCCCGCGTCCCTCGGCTTCCAGCAGGCGTGCGCCGCGGCGATCATTGGCGCTGCAGGGCGATTCACCGTCACTCAGGACGCAGACCGCGTGAGCCTGATGATCCAGGAACAAGACGACGGCACGCTCCGCATGGCGATCAAGAACAGAACGACCACCTACGCCAGGCCCCAGGTGGACCTGCTGCGGCCCATCGAGCGCGTCGATGTGCTCACGTCATTCCCCTCCGTGCTAATCCGTCCGGAAGGATCCAAATTCACGGTGCGCGTTCCGGGACGGGGCGTGACCGTGCTCGCAGTGAAACTCGCGCCGAAACAGTAGCGCGACCGCCTTCGGGAAACGCAACGCAATCCCCTCGGCCGCCGCACGCGGCTACTGAGTTTCTGTCGCCGACAGCCCTTGCCGAGTCATCCTGAGCGCAGCGAAGGATCTCGAACCGGGCGGATGCTTCGCCGCGATCAGAACGACAGACCTCCAAGTGGCTTTCCGCGGCAGAAACGGATGATACGCGCGAAGGGCCAAGCCGACTGCTGAAAGCCGACTGCTGAAAGCTGACCGCTGATAGCTGATAGCTGATAGCTGACCGCTGACAGCTTCCTCAAAACAGCCCCACCGTCTCTTCGTTCTCGTTGATGTCGATGAACTCGGCGGCCGGGGTCTTGGGCAAGCCGGGCATGGTCATGATGTCACCAGTGAGCACGACCACAAAGCCCGCCCCCGCCGAAACCATCACGTCCCGCAACGGCACGTCGAAGTTCTTCGGCCGCCCCTTCAGCCCCGGATCGGTCGACAGCGAGTACTGTGTCTTGGCCATGCAGATCGGCAAGTGCCCGTAGCCCTCGTCCTGCAGGGCGTGGAACTTATCGCGGAGTTTCTTGTCGGCCAGCACGTCGGTGGCCCCGTAGATCTCGCGACAGATGATCCCCACCTTCTGCCACAGCGTGCAGGTGTCCGGATACAAGAGCGAGAAATCGGTCTTGGTCTTTTCGACCACCTCCACCACGGCCCGAGCCAGGTCTTCCGCGCCCCTGCCCCCCTCGGCCCAATGCCGGGCACAGACGATCTTCACGCTCAAGTAGGCGCACTTATCCTGGATGAAACGGATCTCCTCCTCGGTATCGGTGCTGAAGGAGTTGATCGCCACCACCACCGGCAGCCCGAACCGGTGAATGTTCTCGATGTGCTTCTTCAGGTTCTCGACCCCCTTGTCCAGGGCTTCGAGATTGGGCTTGTGCAGTTCCTTCAGGTCCACGCCGCCGTGATGCTTCAGGGCCCGCACCGTGGCCACCAGCACCACCGCGCTGGGCGCGATGCCCGCCTTGCGGCATTTGATGTTCATGAACTTCTCGGCGCCCAGATCGGCCCCGAAGCCGGCCTCGGTGACCGTGTACTCCGACAGGCGCATGGCCAGCTTCGTGGCGATCACGCTGTTGCAGCCGTGCGCGATGTTGGCGAACGGCCCCCCGTGAATGAAGGCCGGGTTGCCCTCCAGCGTCTGCACCAGGTTGGGCTTGATGGCGTCTTTGAGCAGCACGGCCATGGCCCCGTGGCACTTCAGATCGGCGGCCGTGACCGGCTTGCGGTCGCGCGTGTAGGCCACCACGATCCGCCCCAGGCGTTCCTTGAGCTGCGTGAGCGACTCCGACAGGCAGAAGATGGCCATGACTTCCGAGGCCACGGTGATGTCGAACCCCGCCTCGCGCGGCACGGCGTTGTTCACACCCCCCAGCCCCACGATGATGTTCCGCAACGCCCGATCGTTCATGTCGATCACCCGCTTCCACAAAATCCGCCGCGGGTCGATATTCAGGGTGTTGCTGTGGTGGATATGGTTGTCCAGCACGGCAGCCAGCAGGTTGTGAGCCAGTTCGATGGCATGGAAGTCGCCGGTGAAGTGCAGGTTGATGTCTTCCATCGGCACCACCTGCGCATAGCCGCCGCCGGCCGCACCACCCTTCATGCCGAAACACGGCCCCAGCGAAGGCTCGCGCAGGCAGACGGTGGTCGCCTTCCCAATCCGGTTCAGAGCATCGGCCAGGCCGATGCTGGTCGTGGTCTTGCCCTCGCCGGCAGGGGTGGGCGTGATGGCCGTCACCAGGATCAGCTTGCCCAGCGGCCGGTCGGCCAACCGGCGATACAGGCCCAACGATACCTTGGCCTTGTAGCGGCCGTAGTGCTCCAGGTCGTCAGGGCTGATGTTCAGTTTCGCTGCCACCTCGTTGATATGCTGCATCTTCGAGCGGCGCGCGATCTCGATATCCGGCGGCAAAGGTCGAACGGCGTCAGGCATGGTCGTGGTCAGTCGTCAATGGTCAGTGATTCGCGGTTGGTTTCCACAACGTCCCACTTCGCAATCAGCTATAGAAATCCCGCACGCGCATGATGGGCTCGAAACCGTCCAGTTTCAAGCACTCCTCGATGCACTCCATGGCCGGGTGGTCGGCCGGCAGCAGTTCGTACTTGCGCTTCACGGAGCCGATCACCATATCCAGCCCCAGCGGCATGGCCTTGGTCAGGAAGGCGTTCTCCAGCGGCCCCTTGACCGGCGAGCCGTCGGCCCGCTTCGAAGGCAGCATCACGGTGAAGTTGCTCAGCCCCACCGACATGTGCACCCCGGCCAACTCCGCGTCCGCGTGGATCAGCCGCATGGCCTCGATCAGCCGCTTGAGGTTCCCTTCGGAGTCACTGCCGATGGGGGCGATGCCCGGATCGATAATGCAGTCGGCGTTGCCCAGCCCCAGGGCCCGGGCCTTGCCCACCAGATAGCGCGCCGCGGCGTGCGTCTCGGCCGCGGTGCGGCAGGGTCGCGAACGGCCGTCGATCACCTGTTCCGAGACCAGCAGGATCGGCCGGAACGGCCGCACCTGCAGCAACGCGAACATCCCTTCGCGCAAAGCGCTGATCGAATTCAGGATCGGCTTCTGCCCCCCGGCCTTCGCCGGATCGTAGGCCTCCAGCGCGCTGTGCGCCGTCTCCGGGTCCGGCGTGTCGATCGACAACGGCTTGGCCGTCACCGCCTGCACCTTGCGCACCATTTCGGCCATGAATTGCGGGCTGCGCGGACCGACGTTCACATCGATGTACGCCGCGCCCCCCTGGTCCTGGCTGCGAGCCAGTTCCAGAATGCCGGCCTCATCGCCCGCATCAAACAGCTTCTTGGTCGAGGGAACCGAGTCGTTGATCGACTCGCCGATAATCGTCAAACCTGCAATCGCCATGGGTAGTGAATCGTGACTAAGGGTGGTTGGGTGGTTAGGAGGAACGGCGGGGCTTGCCCCGCCCTGCAACGGACAACAGGCTACTTCTTCCCCTCTTCCGGCGCGTGGTGGTCGCGGTCCAGATACGTATTGGCCCACGACGACGTGTGTTTCAACGCGGCGTTGTAGAACACGATGGGCATTTCCGCCATCCGCTCCGACTCGCCGTAGTACTTCAGCCGCTCGTACACCCGAGCCCAAAAGCACTCCTTGTCGTCCAGTTCGCACCGCCCGCCGCACGAACCGCCGCACGGCCCGTTGCGCGAACCCTTGGAACAACTGGCCAAGGGGCACAGATAGGCGCAGTCCGGCAGGCTGCAGTCTCCGCAGTCCTGGCAGGCATAGCCCAGTTGCTTGGCCTGCCGTTCCAGGCCATAGGCCAGGCGGCTCATCCAGCCCGGCTTGCGGTCCCATCGGGCGAAGAGCCGCGCCAGCAGCCCGTACAGCCCCTTGCCGCGCGTGAACGCCCAGTCGTGCACCTTGCGCGAAACCCGGTAGCTCAGCGTCACTTCGCGATTCTTGGGCGGATGGCGAATGAAGTGTACGTATTCCGAATTCAGATGCCGCGGATCGCCCAGGCCCGTGTACCTGTCGTGATGGAACAGGAAGAACTCGTCCGGTTGCGCGAACTGGATGTCGCGCATGAACTCTTTCCAGTCGTCCGCGGCAAAGCTCTCCGCCAGGTCGATGACCTGCGCAAACCCCTCCGGCTTGCTGATTCCGCCCAGATAACCGGCGGCGAACCCCAGCCCCTTGAACACGGCCAACTGCTTGGCGGCCAATTCGTCGAAGAACTTGCGTCCTTTGTCCGGCCCGGCCGCGTAGCGTTCCACCTCCGCCAACAGCGAATCCGAAACCACGCAGCCCGCCAGCTTGCCGCTGTTGAACAACTTGGCCGCGCCGCGCGTCAAGCGATACACGTTCCCGATCACCGGCACCTGCAGGCCGCGCGACTCCAGGAACAGCTTCACCTCGTTGAACTTCCGCATGTCGTAGCCGAGCTGCGGAATGACCCACGTGGCCCCGGCCCGGATCTTGCGCAACAGCTTGAAGTACTGCGGCATCAGTTCGCGCTCGTGGCGTTTGAAGGGCGACACGGCGCAGCCGATCGAGAACCGGGTGGCCGGCAGCCGCTCCTCCCCGCCGCTGCGGCCGCGGACCTTCAATCCTTCGTTCATCGAGCGCAACAGCGTGACCAACCCCAGCGAATCGAGGTCGAACACCGGCTCGGCCAGCCCGGCAAACCCGCCCGTGGGATAGTCGCCGGTCAAGGCCAGCAGGTTGTGGAAGCCCTGCGAAGCGTAGCGCCAGGCGGCCGCTTCCAGGCCGTTGCGGTTCATGTCCTTGCAGGTCAGATGGATCACCACCTGCTGGCGGCGGTCGGCCACGAGCGTCGCCAGCCAGTCCGGCGGCAGCATCGGCCCCCCGCCCGGATTGTCGGTGATCGAAATCCAGCCGATGCGCGGATCGGCGAGCAGATTCTTGGCAAACGCCGCCAGGCCGCCCGGAGTCTCGGGCGCCTGAATGCCACGCGTGGAGACGATCTCCGCTCCATAGTAGAAGCGGCCCGATGCGATCATCTCCGCAAAACTGACACCATCTTTGGCCTGAATCACAAGATTGCCGCCGTGGTGGGTTGAAGAAGCTATTGAACCAGTTTCCGCGCCAGGGCTACGGCGCTGCTGGCGTTGTCGCTATAGCCATCCGCCCCGATCTCATCGGCGAACTGCTGCGTGATCGGCGCGCCGCCGATCATGACCTTGGTCTTGTCGCGCAAGCCGGCCTTCTGCAGCGCGTCGATCACCGTGCGCATCATGGTCATGGTCGTCGTCAGCAGGGCCGAGAGGGCCACCACCGTGCCGTCCTTTTCCTTCGCGGCCTCGACGAACTTCTCCGGCGGCACGTCGACCCCCAGGTCCACGACTTCGAACCCGCCCCCCTCCAACATCGAGGCCACCAGGTTCTTGCCGATGTCGTGCAGGTCTCCCTGCACCGTGCCGATCACCACGCGCCCCGCACGCTCCACGCCTTGCGCAATCAGGTGCGGAGTGATCAGCTCCAAGGCCGTCTTCATGGCACGCGCCGCGATGAGCAACTCGGGCACGAAATACTCGTTGCACTCGAAACGCTTGCCCACCTCGTCCATGGCCGGAATCATGTACTTGCTCACGAGCTCGCCGGGATTCGTCTTCCCAGCCAGGGCCTCCTTGGTCACAGCCTCGGCCTTCTTCGCATTGCCGGTCAGAATCGCATCGTACAACTCTTTCGGATCAGCCATGGAGACCTCCCAATCGCTATTGCTGGTTCACCTTGGAAGAATGTGCCGCATCGTGGTTCAACCGAACGGAGAGCGACACGTTCGTCGCCAAACGCGCAGAACGGTCGCCCCTGGCGTCCGGAAATCGCCTCAGCGACTCCGGCTGCCACTCGGCTGAACGGTTACCCTGTAGTGTATTGGCAGGGGCATTGGGTGGCAAACCCACCGGCCCCCGGTCCGCAGGAAGTCGCCCCCCCAAGCGGAGCCGTTCATCGTACACCCTGACTGCCCTGTCCACCAGTCCCCCGCACGCCGCAATGCGCCTTCTTCCAGCCTTGCAGTCGGCGCCGGCAGTCGAACATCGCACCTCTCTCTCGGGTGACGATGAAGCCATCTTCCGTTCCAGATCGCTTTGGCGGCCAGGAGAGATCACTCTCCGCCCACGGCCGGCGGCGACGCCCCTTTCCACCCGGCCTGCATCTGCCGCGTCAGTTCCTCCACCAGCTTCTGCCGGGCCGGATCGTCCACGACATTCTCGTTCTCCAGCGGATCGGCCTGGTGGTCATAGAGTTCTCGGGCCGTCTCCGTGCCGTCCTTCTTGAGCCAGCGCGTGAAGCGGTATCGATCGGTCCGCATCGAATAGCCCATCACCTGGCGCTGCCGCGGGTACTGGCTGAAGACGGCCGTCTTCCACACGGCATCGGGCGTATCGAGCAATCGCGCAAAACTGGCGCCTTCCACGTGTTCCGGCACCGGCAGTCCGGCCAGCTCGCACAGCGTTGGATAGATGTCGACGAACTCGACCAGTCCCCGGCTGTGACGCCCCGGCGCCTTCTGGCCCGGCGCACTGCAGATCAGCGGCGCGTGCGTATCGTTCTCGAAATTGGTGTGTTTGCACCACGATCCGTGCTCGCCCAGTTTCCACCCGTGGTCGCCCCACAGGATGATCACCGTGCGATCCCCAAGCCCCAGGCGGTCGAGTTCCGCAACCACGCGCCCGAGCTGCGCGTCCATGTAGCTCACGCACGCATAGTAGCCGTGCTTGAGGGTCTTCGCCTGTTCCATGCTGAGGGGGCCCACGCGTGGAATGTCCTGGTAGGCACGCATCTCACCCCACGTCGTCAGCGCCACGTCCGGCGCGTTCTTGGGCGGAAACGGATTCGGGGCCATGGGAATCTCTTCCCGCCGGTACAAGTCCCAATACTTCTTGGGCGCGATGAACGGAAGATGGGGCTTAAGGAAACCGACCGCCAGAAAGAACGGTTTGTCTTTCGCCTCGCGCAACATCTCCACGGCCGCATCGGCGATCGCTCCGTCGCGATAGGCGTTGTCGGGCACGTCGGCACACTCGTAGGCGGGTCCGGTCGTCGCATTGTATCGGGCGCTGGCCGTGGCGAACTCCTTGCCCTGGATGGCCGCGGCTTTCGCCTCGACCGTCTCCCGGTTCGCCTTCAACTGATACATGGGCCGTTCCACCTTGGCCGCCGGCTCGGACCACGAGCTCGGATCGTCCAGCCCTCCGTGGAAGATCTTGCCCACGCTGCGCGTGAAATAGCCATGGTTCTTGAAATGCTGCGGCAGCGTGACCACCTCCGGCAGGTTCTTGCGGAAGTGTGTCTCCAGGTCGTAGACCTTGGTCGTGTCGGGCCGGCAACCGGTCAGAAGGCTGGTGCGCGACGGCGAACAAACGGCCTGCTGGCAATAGGCCCGCTCCAATACGGTCCCGCGCTCGGCCAGCCGGTCAATGTTGGGCGACTGGATCTGCTCGACCCCGTAACAACCCAGCTCGGTCCGCAGGTCGTCGACGGCAATGAACAGGACGTTGAGCTTGCCAGGGGCGGCGGCCTGCGCCCCCAGGGGCACCAAGACTACACCGACCAGAAGGGCCGCGATTCGGACGTTCATACTACCTCCCGGTCTGTTCGATTGGAGATGCGAAGGGGCCGGCAATGCCTGACGGTCCCTGCCTCCCTCGATTATCCATCAAGCATGCGTCGTCTGCCATCCGCCACCCCCCTTCGGAGCGCGGCCAAGTTAACACAGGGAAACGACTCGCACGGCTGGCCACGAGCACGCCAACCCGGATCTTTCACGGCACAGAGGGGCAAAGGGGCCGTGGTTCGCCGCGCTAGAGAGACCGTGCCACGACCTGACGCAAGAAGTCGTTGACCTGTTCCGCGTGCGTGGTGTTGATCAGATGGCCACCCTGCGGCACATACACATGCGCCGCCACGTTGGCCACGGGGATCAACCGGTCGTGCGTGCCGTGGATGTGGAACAGGGGAATCTCTGGCAGCGGCTCGGGCCGCCAGCCGTGGATCGCCTGGCAAGCCCAACGCAGAAACCAAGGGTCTGCGTCCCGGTACATGGCCAGGGTCAGGCGGAGAGTCTCCTCGTCGCACACATTCAGATACCCGGCAAACCAAGGTGCCAGACGCTTGGAAAAGGCGAAGCAAGCGGTCGGCGTCCACCGCGCCAGCCCTGCGGCTCGATACAAACTGCCTCGAATCGCGCGCGGATCCCGGCAACTGGCGATCAGGACCAGAACCTTGGGACGCAGTCGCGCGGCCATCTCGTAGGCCAGCATTCCCCCCAGCGAAACGCCGCCCAGGATCATGGGGCCGTCGGGCCGGATCGTGTCGGCCAAGCGCCCCGCGTACTGGCCCAAGCTCTCGCCGGACCGGGGCTCGATCCAGGCGGGAACCTCAAGCTGCGCAAAGGCCGCGCGCTGCGCCTCGAACGCGCGCGCGTCGGCGCCCATGCCGGGCAACAGCACGATCCGCGGCCCGGCCGTCGGACAGGAGGTTTCCGCTTCAGGGCCCGTGGCAGTGCGTCCCATGTGGCCTCTATCCCGGAAAGGCGTCTTTGGGCCCGTGAAAGAACAACGTGTTCCATTTGTCCGCGTGTCATTCGGAGCGAAGAATCTCGGGCCGTTTTCGGTTCGAGATCTTCCCCTGCGCTCACGATGCCCCGCTGTGGACTCTCCGCAACAGCCGCGGCAACGGCTCAAATCAGGGCCTGCGTCGGCAGCGTCGGGTGCGGCTCGGCGGGCATGTCGAGGACCGCCATCCGCTCGGCCGAGCCGGCGCGGCGCCGGCCCGCCACCTCGCCATACACATTCAGCACCTCGTCCACGTTCCGCGAGAAAGGATGCTGCAAGGCCAATCGCCGCGCGGCCTGGCCCATCGCCTCGCGCAGGTCGCGATCGCGAAGCGACTCCACGCACTGCACGATTCCCTCCACGTCGGCCGGATCCTCCAAGGCCCAGCCTTCACTGCCCGGCGTCATCAACTCCGACGCGCCGTTGAACTGGGTCGTGATCACCGGCAAGCCGCAAGCCAGAGCTTCCAGGGCCACCAGGCTGCACGGATCGTACCAGGTAGGATGCACGAAGACGTCGGCCGCCGAGTACCAAGGCACCGTGTCCTCCACCGTGCCGGCGAAGCGCACCACGTCCGCCACTCCCGCCTCGCGCGCCCAACGCAAATAGGAACCCAAGCGTTTGCCGCCCACGATCACCAGCCGGAAGTCCGCGCCGCGGACCATCAGTCGACGCGCGGCACGCAGCACCGCCGGCACCCCCTTCAGACGCAAGTTGTGCGCCACCATCAGCAACACCAGCGTCTGGTCCTCCACCCCCAACCGGGCGCGCATCGACCGGCGATACACGTCGCGATGCTCGGGCGAGAAGCGATCCGGATCCACGCCGTTGTACACCAGGCGAACCTGGCTGCCGGGCACGCCATGGTAGTGTGCAAAATCGGCCACCACCGAGTGCGACAAAGCCAGGATCAAGCGACCATCGTTCACGTACTGCCGGGCGTTGAGCACGTCAAACTGGCGGTAACGCGGCAGCCAGTCTTGCAGCCAGGTCTTGAAAGGGCGCATCCAGGCCGGATGCAGGTACAGGCTCCGTTCCGTGGCCGAACGCCGCGAGCCGCCGTGCGGGTGAAACACGTCGCAGTACCAACCTGCGCCCATGTCATGGATCACGTCCAGGTCCAGGGTCCGCAGGCAGGCCTCGGCCATGGTCGGGAAGGCAAACCGCGAATGGCCGTAGGGGATCACGTGCCGCACCAAGGGCAATCGCCGCACGCTGGGACAAAATCGCTGCGAAACCACATGCACCGTGTGGCCCCGGCGGAGTAATTGCACCGCGAACTGGAAACACCATTGTTCCAGCCCACCCCGCCGCGTATCGAATTGCTCGATGACCAGGCCGACTCTCAAGAGACCAGACCTCTATCCCTTCCGGCGGCCCATTTCGACCGCCGCTGTGGTTTCCCAATGAATTCCACTCTCCAACACCAAACGCCGCACCCCGTCCAACTCCTCAGGCAGCGACCAACGGCGTCTGCCTGCCGTGCAATACGCTCCGCACCGCGTCCAAGACCCGCTCCGCGCCGAGCTCGCGCATGCAACGATGGTGCCCCAGGGGACAAACCCGTCGGGCACAGGGCATGCACTCCAGGTTCATGTGCACATCCACGCTCTCCACGGTCGGATTGGCGATCCACACCGGCGATGTAGGCCCGAACAGCGTCACCACCGGTTTCCCCAAGGCCGCAGCGATGTGTCGCGGCCCGCTGTCGGTGCTAACCAACAACCGGCAACGCTGCAGGCAGGCCTTGGTCAAACCCAGGCCGACCGGCTGCTCGGCCAGCGATACAACCTGCCGCCGATCCGCCAACCGGACCACCTCGCGCGCCGCAGACTGCTCGCCTGGACCGCAGAGCACCAGAACCTGGTGATCCAACTCGTCCGCGATCCGCCGCGCCAAGGCCGCACAGTGCTCGCTCGGCCAGTGCTTGGCCGCCCCGTGCGCACCGCCGGTGTTCAAGGCGATCACGTGGGCTCCATGCGCCAGCCCCAACTCTTGCCAGACGGCCGCGCCACGCTGTTCTTCAGCCGGAGTGACGGCCAGTTCCAAACGCCGCGACTCGGACGCACACCCGGCCGCCTCGGCCAGGGCCAAATAGCTGTCGACCATCGGCGCCGCCGCCACACGCCGTCCCTGCCAGACCGGATACAGGCGATCGGTCAGCAGCAGGCCGCGACCATAACGCACGTACCCCAATCGGCGGCGCGCGCCCCCCAGCCAGGCCAGGACTGCGGTCTGCAATGAGTTCGGCAACAGCACCGCCAGGTCGATCTGTGCTTGGCGCATCCGCTGCACCAAAGGCCATCGCCGCACGGCCCGATCCTGCCCCTTCGGATCGAACGGCCACAGTTCGTCCAGCCAATCGGTCCCCGCCAGCAGCTCGGTCAAATACGGGCGCAAGATCCCCCGGATTCGGACCTCCGCCCCAAAGTGTCGGCGCAAGGCGCGCAACGCCGGCGTGGCCATCACCACGTCGCCGACCCAATTGGGCAGAAATACGGCAATCTCGGTCACTGCTCGCTGCTCCGAATCCGCTCGATCAATCGCGTCGTGGAATAGTGGGGCGCCTTGGGCACCGCCACCACGTGTCCCCCGTGACGCTCCAGGATCTCGTGTCCCACGATCTGTTGCGCCGTGTATTCGGCCGACTTGACGAGCACGTCAGGCAGGATCTTCTCCACCAGCCCGGCCACGCTCGGTTCGTCAAAAATCACCACGTAGTCCACGCATCCCAATGCGGCCAGCATGTCGGCCCGGCCCTGCTGATCCACAATCGGACGCCCCACCCCCTTCAACGCGCGCACACTGATATCGCTGTTCAGGCCGACCACCAGGCAGTCCCCCTGCCGCCGCGCCGCCTGCAGCGAAGAGACGTGTCCCGGGTGCAGCAGATCGAAACAGCCGTTGGTCATCACGATCCGCTGGCCTGCCTGCCGGAGTCGCGCCAATTGCACCAGCAACTCCTCCAGGGGCACGATCTTTCGCTGCGCGTCGTGAGGCCCCGGCGCCAGCTCCTGCAACAGATCCCGGCGACTCAAAGGCACCACGCCCAGGCGTTCGACCTCCAGTCCCCCGGCCAGGTTGGCCACCTGGCTGGCCGTGGCATAGTCGGCCCCCGCGGCAAAGCAGTAGGCCAAAGTCGCCAGAACCATGTCGCCCGCGCCGGTCACGTCGCACACCGGACGCGGCCGCGCTGGAAAGATCTGCCGATGACCTTCCTGATCGGCCCAGGCGATCCCGTCGCGATCCATCGTCACGGCCGCCGCCTGCACGCCATAGTCCAGCAACCGGCAGGCCGCTTCCAGACCGTCCTGCGGCTTGACAATCCTCATTCCCGCGGCTTCGCCGGCCTCAAGGCGATTGGGAGTAATGCACCGGCAACCAACATAGCGATGATAGTCGGCCCCGCGCACCGGATCGGCAATCACCGGCACGCGCCGAGCCGCGGCCGCCTCGACCACGCGCGGAATCAGATCGCCCGCGCAAACCCCCTTGTTGTAGTCGCTGACCACAATCAAATCGACCTCGTACAGACGGCTGACAAGGCCTTCTACGAGCTGCGCAGCCAACGTCGCGTCCAGCGGCCGCTGATCCTCGCTGTCGATCCGCAACATCTGTTGCGGATAACGCTGATGGCTGGCGCCCAACAAACGCTGCTTGCGCGTCGTGATGCGTTGGCCGTCGTGCAGCAGACAGCCCTGATCCACTTGGACCTCGTCCAGAAGGCGACGCACCGTCGCCCCCTCCGCATCCGGACCGGTCACCGAAGCCAGAACGGGCCGGCACTCCAACGTCGCCAGCATGGCCGCCACATTGCCCGCCCCGCCCAACCGGTGCTCCTCCTTGGTCACGCGGAGCACGGGGATAGGGGCCTCGGGACTGATGCGTTCCACCTGGCCCCAAAGATAGCTGTCAAGCATCACATCGCCGACGACGGCGACGCGAGGCCAAATCGGCTGTTCCAACAGAGCCACCAGGTGGTTGGACATCCCTGTCCCCCAGTCAGAATCTTCGTTGCGCGCAAATCCTTTGCGGTCGCCTGTGGGCCGGCAGGTTGGGCCCACCAACGCCTCGATCTGGCTCCTCCGTTACCCAGAGCCGCCGGAATGTAGCAGAATGGCGTCGGGGACGTCTAGGCCGAAATGGCGATGCGTGAATCCGCGGCGACCTGGCAGCCTGGGCAATCCCGCTCAAGCCCCGTAGTCGTGCCCCCGCCTTGCTGCCAGCCAGACCAGGGCCACGGCGAACAGCATCAGCCCCCCTCCCAGCCAGAACGGTGCCGCCGGATCGATCTGCAACAGGGCCAGCCCCGCTGCCATCCCGCCGATGCGGCCCAACGCCCCCAGCCCCTCGGCAACACCCAGCACCCCCCCCTGCTTCTCGGGGTCGCTGCGGCGCGATATCAAGGCCTGGACCGAGGGACTCAAGAAGCAGATCCCCGTCACTTCCACGGCCACCGCCAGCATCAAGGTCCGCAGCCCGCCATGCACCGGGTGTGCGGCCCATGCCAGCAACCCGTAGCCGACAATCGCCAACAGCCCACCGACCAGCGCCAACACGGTCTCGTTCAAACGCCGGGCCATACGCCGATAGACCAGGCCTTGCATCAGGCTCTGCACCAGTCCGATGTACGCGAACACCAAGAAAATCTGCTGCGCGCCGGAGATATCCAAGCCCTCTCCTCGTCCGGCCGCCAGCAGCGAGCGAATGGTCAGGGCAATGGTCGATTCCAGGCTCGCCAGGGCAAACACGCCCAGAAAGGCGATCGTCAGCAGCCACCCCATGCTCGGAATCTGCAACGCCTCGCGCAGGGCCGCCCAGTCAAATCGCCGATGGTCGGCCGAAGCCGCCGCCGGATGCAACGACTCGCGCAGCCGGAATACCGCCAGAATCAACGCCGCAAGCGACAAACCCGCGGCGATCAATCCGGGCCAGGCCTCCGCTTGAGAACCGCCTCCAATGCTCAGCGCCAAGGCCCCGATCAGTGGCCCAAACGTGAATCCCAACCCAAAGGCCGCGCCGATCAGGGCCATGCCCCGCGCCCGGCCCTCCGCCGGCGTCACATCCGCGATGTAGGCCTGCGCTGTGGGAATCGTCGCCCCGCAGACGCCCGCCCCCACGCGCGAGACGAACAGCCATACCAGGCTCCGGCTGCTCATCGCCAGCCCCAACAAGGCATAGAAACAAACCGACCCGGCCAGCCCGATCAACAGGATCGGCCGACGGCCCCAGCGATCCGACAACCGGCCCCAGATCGGCGAAAAGAACAGTTGCATGACCGAAAACGAGGTCATGATCGCCACCAGGGCCAAGGTCACCTGGTGGTCGCTCAACTGGTAGTCCAAGGCGATCTGCTTGGCGTAGACGGGGACCAACGGCAACACGATCCCGAAACCGAGCAAATCGATGAACACGGTCAAGAAGATGACCAGCAGGGCCCCTTTGTCGGATCTCGGAGAAGTCATGTCGGAGCGGTCGTTCGGAGTCGGAGAGCCGCGGCATGCAGCCGGAAAGCCGGGCACAAGGCGGTTCGCCCTGGCGATCGTCAGCCGCCTCCGGCCGCCCTCGCGCCCCGCACATTATTGGCATCCCTACCCTGCGGGACAAGCCTCGCTAGCCTTGCGCCCTCCAAACCTCTAAGATGAAAGCAGACTCGGCCCTCTCCTGCATCTCCCAGGCAAGGAGACGCGACATGAGCGATGTCGATCCCACACTCCGCCCCGTGAGCCTCTCCCTGGTCGGCCCCGGGCAATTGCAGATCGCCTGGAGCGATGGACAGCACCGCCAGTGTGATATCGCGGAGCTGCGCCGCCGCTGCCCCTGCGCCACTTGTCTCATGCAAGCGCCTCCGGAAACGCCGGCCGAGCAGACGCCGGCCTTGGGGATCGTGCAGATGAGCCCGGTGGGCAACTACGGCTACAAGATCGTCTTCTCCGACGGCCACGACACGGGTATCTTCCCTCTGGAACTCCTCCGCGACTTGGGGAAACCGGCATGAACGGTAAACAGCGCGTCGCGGCCGCCATGCGTCATCAGCCGGTCGACCGCGTGCCGGTCATGTGCCAGTTGGCGATCGGCCATTACCTGCTGCACACCGACGTCACACCGGTCGAGATGTGGTTCACCAGCGAAGGTTTCGCACGCGCCGCGATCGAATTGGCCCACCGCTACCGCTTCGACGGCATCCTGATCAACCTTCCCGGCCGGGATCCGGATTGGATGCGGCACGTGGAACGGATCGATACGGCCGCCGACGGCAGTCAAACCGTCTTCTTCCGCAACAGCGATCGAGCACGCTGCCCGGCCGACGACAATGTGCAGCACCTGCGCGCCGGCGCGCCGCCGCGCCCCACCATCGACCAGGTGGACCCGGCTCAACTCTTCTACGACGATCCGCACGTCCTGGGCGGACTGAAGTACCCCTTCTACTTTGGCCTGCAACCCTACACGCCCGACCGCAGCCGCTACTGGCCCGACTCCATGTTCCGCACCATCGACCTGGTCCTCGCACAGGTCGGCCAGGAACTCTCCGTGCATGGCGAGATCTTCTCTCCCTTCACGCAATTGATGGAGTTGTTCGGCTACGAACAGGCCTTGATGTACTTACTGGACGAACCCCAGCGCTGCGCGGCGATCCTGCAGGCCTACACCGAGGGTGCGGCCAGCTTGGGCGTCGCGCAAGCCGGCCGCGGCGTGGATGCCGTGCTGATCTCGTCGGCCTTTGCCGGCGGCGGCTTCATCTCCCCCCGGCAATACCAGCGCTTCGTGCTGCCTTACGAAGCGGAGGTCGTTCGGCGCATCCACGCCGCCGGCGTGCCCGTCTACACGCACACCTGCGGCGACATCGGCGACCGGTTGGAACTCATGGTGGCGACCGGCATCGACGGTATCGATACCCTTGACCCGCCCCCGCTGGGCAGCGTGGACCTGGCCGACGCCAAACGCCGCGTCGGCGATCGGGTGTTCTTCAAGGGCAACCTGGATGCGGTCAACACCCTGTTGAAGAAGGGTCGCGACGAAGTCCGCCGCGACGCCCTGGGGCGGCTGCAGGTCGGCAGCCCCGGCGGCGGCTACATCCTCAGCAGCGCCTGCTCGGTCGCCCCGCGCGTCCCTCCGGAAAACCTCGAAGTCCTCGCCGAGGCGGCCGAAGCATTCGCCGCGCGAGAGAACACGCCGACAACTCCTTCTTGATCTCTGCATTGTTAATGGCCCCGGCCAGCCAACGGAAGGCCGGAAAAACCGGGCTCCCGCGACGAACCTGCGGTCGGTGCCCGGCCCTCGGTTCATTCGCTGTGCAGGACCCAATAGCGGGGCACCTGAAATCGGTTTCGCCTCCAGGAACGGTCCTGCGGCGGACGATAAGCGCGTAGTGCCCGTCACACGGCGTTCGCGTGCGACGGCCCGCTGCTCGGAGTCAAGCGGACGAAAACACGCAACACGCGGACGGGACGCAATCCGGGGCGCATGCTCGCCCCCTCGAGTTGCCCCGCACGTCGAAGCCTTATGGAAACTTCCCTGCACCGGCAATTGAAGGCCTACTACGCCCCCTCGCAGGCCGAGTGCGAGGTGCGTCTCGACGGCTACCGCGTCGACGTGGTCCGCGGTGATGAACTGATTGAGATCCAGCACGCATCCCTGGCCTCGATCCGCGACAAGATCGCCAGGCTCCTCCAAGCCCATCGCGTGCTGGTGGTCAAGCCGCTGGTGCTCCGCAAGGTTCTGGTGAAGCACGCCTCGCGCGGCGGCCCCGTGGTGGGCCGGCGTCAGAGCCCCAAGCAAGCCGGTCTGCTGGACCTGTTCGACGAACTGGTGCATTTCACGCGCGTCTTCCCCCACCCGTCCCTGACATTGGAGGCCGCGCTGGTCGAAGTCGAGGAACACCGCTATCCGGGCCATGGCCGGCGTCACCGCTGGCGCGTGGCCGATCATCAGGTCGAGGACCAGGTGCTGGTCCATGTGCATCAGCGGCACACCTTCCGCACGGCCCAGGATCTGCTGCAGATCCTGCCGCCCCTGCCGACCCCCTTCCACACCGGCCAACTGGCCGAAGCCGCCGGCGTGCGCCGTTTTCGGGCCCAGCGCATCGCCTATTGCCTGCACCACATGGGCGCGGTTCAGGCCGTGGGCAAACAGGGCAACACCGTGCTCTACCAGACCGCTTGCGGCCCTCGCCGCCGCGCCCGGCCACGCCGCTCGGCCTGAAGTGGGTGCTGCAGGCAATCCTGGCCGGGGCACGAACGTGTCATCCTGAGAAGCAAAGGATCTCAGGGGCCCCTGCGATACGGCGGATTCTTCGCGTTGCTCAGCAATAACGGCTGACGGCAACGGCCTTTATCGGTGAATCCTGCCAAACCGCACGAAGCATCGCGCTTGGTCCGTGGCCCCCCTCACGGTAGAATAGGGATACGCCCGCCTGGCATGCCTCTTGTCGCCTCTCGAAGCAACTGGGCCCCATGCGCATGTCGCAACTCCTCTCCGATCTCTGGCCCTATCTGCTCGGAGCACTGGACCTGGTGGTCAGCGGCGTGGCCTCGGCCCACGCCATCATGTACAAGCGCGACAACCGCTCGGCGGTGGGCTGGGTGGGCCTGATCTGGCTCTCCCCCTTGCTCGGCGCGCTGCTCTATTTCAGCTTCGGCATCAATCGCATCCGCCGCCGCAGCCGCCTGCTGCAGGTCTCGCAGGCCTGGCTCTCCGAGCAAGTCTATTGCCATCCCGAAGTCGAACTCGGCCCGCAGTCGGAACTGGGCCGCCATCATCCCAACCTGGACGGCCTGGCCGCGCTGATCGGCAATCTGACCGAGCGCCCGCTGCTGAAGGGCAACGCCATCACCCCCTTGCTCGATGGCGACGAGGCCTTTCCGGCCATGTTGGCGGCCATCGACCAGGCACAGCAGTCGATCGCCCTTTGCACCTACATCTTCGACACCGATCGAGCCGGCCAGGCCTTTCTCGAAGCCCTCGCGCGCGCCGTCAAACGCGGCGTGGAGGTCCGTATCCTGATCGACGACGTGGGCGCGCGCTACAGCCGTCCCACCATCATCCGTCGGCTGCGCGCCGCCGGAGTGCCGACCGAGAGCTTCCTGCCCACGCGCGTCCCGCGCCTGTTCCACTACGCCAACCTCCGCAATCACCGCAAGATCCTCGTGGTCGACGGCCAGCTCGGCTTCACCGGCGGCATCAACATCCGCGAAGGACACTGGCTGGCGCAGCAGCCCCAGGTGCCGGTACAGGACATCCACTTCCGAGTGGCCGGCCCCGTGGTCAGCCACCTCCAACAGACCTTCGCCAACGACTGGGCCTTCGCCAATGGCGAGTGCCTGGAAGGCCCGCGTTGGTTTCCGCCACTGCCGCCGGCGGGCGCCGTCATGGCGCGCGGCATCGCCCATGGCCCCGACGAGGATTTCGAACGGCTCACCCTCACGATCGTTGGCGCCGTGGCCACCGCCAACAGCACCGTACACATCGTCACCCCCTATTTCCTGCCCGAAGCAACCCTCATCGCCGCGCTGAAGGTCGCCGCCATGCGCGGCGTGCAGGTACACGTGGTCCTGCCCGAGCACAGCAATATCCGGGTCATGCAGTGGGCCACGCAGGCCATGCTCTGGCAGATCCTGGAACGCGGCTGCCATGTGTGGCGCGTGCCTGCACCCTTCGACCACTCCAAGCTCTTCCTGGTCGACGGCGTGTGGTCGCTGTTCGGTTCCACCAACTGGGACCCGCGCAGCCTGCGACTGAACTTCGAGTTCAATGTCGAATGCTACGACCTGGAACTCGCGGCCCGGCTCACGCGTCTCGTCGAACAGAAGATCGCGCGCGCCCGCCCGGTCACCTTCGAGGAGGTCGAATCGCGCAGCATTCCCATCCGCCTCCGCGACGGCACGGCCCGGCTCTGGGCACCCTACCTCTAGTCCGCTGGGGGCCTTGGGCAGTGCCGCTGGCGCGCCAGGTTCCGCCACACACG
>CALARR010000104.1 GCA_937889015.1 uncultured Planctomycetales bacterium
AAGTGGAGCGGAAGGGAGTTGAACCCTCGACCTCTGCATTGCGAACGCAGCGCTCTCCCAATTGAGCTACCGCCCCGAAGGGTCGACTTGCCGCTTTCTGCCAGGATCGGCCCGGTGGGCCGAGCTGGAAGCAGCGTATCGCGCAGTCCTTCAAGATACCGCTGGGCCGGGCCAGCGACAAGGGCTGCGGCAAGATTCCGGGTGATCCGGGGGACTCAGTGCATGGCCATGGCCACCAAGGCGGCGACCCACAGCACTTCGACCGCAACGGCGCATGCCAGGAGAGCCTTCTGGCCCTTACTGGGGGGTGGCAGCGGCTGCAAACGGCTGGTGACCTGGACCGCGGCCTTGCCAGGCGGAGCTTGGTTCGTTTGAGGGGGTCGGCTCATAGGCGTTGGGACACGGTCGGACAGGGAACGGTGGGGTGCAGCCATCCAAGGCGGCGCTGGCGCGCTTCACGCAAGGCCGGGCTAATGCCCCAGCGCGCCGGCGATTGCCGCCAATTGCCGCGTTCACTCGGGCGGCTTGATCTTGAACTCCTGGCGAAAGGCGGTTTCGAAGTCGAACACGTCGTCGAAATCTTCGCGGCGATCCTCGCGCGTCTTGCGCATGCGGCCGATGCGGATCAGGTTGAAGACGATCTCGCCGAAGTCGCCGGTGGTGTGGATGCCCCAACTGTTGAGCACGGTCTTGGCCATGTAGCCGTACTGTTCCAGCGCGTACTGACGGATCGCGCCGCACAGTTCCTGGCCGGTCACATGCCGTTCGGCCCGATGCTCTTCCTCGGACGGTTCCTGGTTCTGGCCGGCGACGGGTTCGCTTTCGCAGGGGCGTCCCAGTTCGAGTGACTCTTGAGCGAAGCGGAGGGCCTCGAACACGAAGACATAGGCCTCGAAGCGATAGCGTTTGTCCTGGCGCAGGAGTTCGATGATCGGATCGAGCATGGTCACGTCGACGAGTTGTCTGGGGTAGGGGAAGGCGAAGGGCTGGCCGGCGGGGGAGCGGCGGCGGGGGCCGATTCGGCAGACAGCGGCGCGACGCTCTGGGCGTCGACCAGCATCCGGCGGCGATCCTCGGTTTCGACCAGCAGTTGCTGAGCGAGGATTTCCTGGCTGAGGACGCGCGCTCGGCCGGCCGAGGTCATCACGCGGCTTCCCACGGCGGGCAGCGTCTTCTGCAATTGTTCGTAGGTGTCGTACTCATAGCGCAGGCAGCACTTGAGGCGGCCGCAGCGTCCGGAGATCTTGGTCGGATCGAGGGTCGCCTTTTGGAGCTTGGCCATTTTCATCGAAACGGGGGGCATTTCGATGAGGTGGTTGTTGCAGCACACGGCCTGGCCACAGTCGCCGTAGTCGGCCATGAGCTTGGCTTCGTCGCGCACGCCGATTTGGCGCATTTCGATGCGCGTCTGGAACTCGCCGGCGAGGACTTTGACCAGTTGGCGGAAGTCGACACGGCCCTCGGCCAGATAGTAGACCACGATTCGTTCGCCGCCGAAGATGTGCTCGACCTCGACCAGTTCCATCTCCAGGCCGGATTCGGCGATGCAGCGTTTACAGACGGTGAACTCGTTGCGTGCTTGCTCCTGGATACGTGCCTGTTCGCGCACGTCGTCGGCGCTCATGCGGCGCAGGATCTGGCCCTCGTGGGGGTCGCGGAGCGACTGCAGGGCACGTTCGGCGGCGGGACAGAGGACTTCGCCCGCTTCCAGGCCGCGTTCGGTGCGCACGACGACGGCGGCACCGCGCGGGTGTTCCTGCTCAGCCGGGGTGTTGAAGACGCCCAGAGACCGCATTACCCCGTAGCGAACAATGTACTTGGCCATCGACCGTTATCCAGAGAGAGTCGGACCTGGGCCCGACGAGAGGCTGCCTTGCGGAAGCGAGCTGAGTCGCGTCCGACGGTTGGTGGCGGAGGCCCGGTCTTCGGGCCCTCCCACGTCCTCGGCCGGGCCGACTAGCCATGCAGAGATCCTTGGAGGCGGTCCCGAAACCTGTCGGCAGTTTGCCCGCGCTGGGTCGCCCGGCGTGGCTGGGACGGTTACGGGATAGGCTCTTAGTATAGCCCAGCGTGAAAGGCGCGGAAAGGCCGGCGAAAACCACCATTGGGCGGGGTTTCGCCGTTCATCAGAAAAGTACCATTGCCGACCTGATCCGGGATGCGACCCACGCGCGCGGCCGGCTGCAATAGCAGTCGACGGGCCATGCGGCGAGGGTCTTCCGAGGGGACCGTGCCCGGACCGCTTCTTTCACGGGCCGTCAGGACCGGCCG